>DKTR01000113.1:1606-6504 GCA_002473385.1 Lachnospiraceae bacterium UBA7225 | reverse complement strand
GCCATCAAAGATCCCATGGATCTGGTGTTTCTGTTCTGGTCGATCAGCGTGGGGATCATATGCGGTGCGGGGTTCGCCGTGGTGGCGGTAGTTGCATCAATCGTCATAACTGTGATAATATTATTATTTGACAGGGTGCCTGCCGGTGCGACGGCGGTGATCCTGCTGGTGAATGCTTCCGACTATAAGACGGAGGGGCGGATCATGGAAATCGTGGAAAAGCATTGCCGTATGTTTCAGGTGAAAGCGCGCAATCTGACGAAGGACAAGCTGAATATGGCGGTTGAGGTACAAACCAAAGAGGGCGGCAGGCTGGTGGAGGAGCTGATGGATGTGGAGAGCGTTACCTCGGCCTCCCTGGTGGACCACGACGGGGAAGTGACTTTCTAACGAGTGCCAAAGAAAAACAAGCGGGATATAAGGAGAAAAGGGATGAAAGGAATTATTTTAGCGGGCGGTTCGGGTACCAGACTCTATCCGCTGACCAAAGCGGTTTCCAAACAGATTATGCCGGTGTACGACAAACCGATGATATATTATCCGATGTCTGTACTGATGAACGCAGGCATCCGGGATATTCTTATTATTTCCACACCAGATGATACACCAAGATTTGAAGCACTTTTGGGGGATGGTCATCAGTTTGGTGTAAATCTTACCTATGCAGTGCAGCCGTCTCCGGACGGACTGGCACAGGCCTTTATTATCGGGGCTGATTTTATCGGAAATGATACAGCGGCTATGGTGCTGGGGGATAATATTTTTGCCGGTCACGGACTGAATAAACGATTGAAGGCGGCCGTAGAGAATGCAGAATCCGGCAAGGGAGCTACGGTGTTTGGCTACTATGTGGATGATCCGGAGCGTTTTGGTATTGTGGAATTTGATAAGGACGGTAAAGCAGTATCCATAGAGGAAAAGCCTGCACACCCGAAGAGTAATTATTGTGTGACTGGTCTGTACTTTTATGATAATCGGGTGGTGGAGTACGCAAAGAATTTGAAGCCATCTGCCCGCGGGGAATTGGAGATTACTGATCTGAACCGTATCTATCTGGAGCATGGATCGCTGAATGTTGAATTGCTCGGTCAGGGATTTACCTGGCTGGATACTGGCACACATGAGAGTCTTGTGGATGCCACGAACTTTGTAAAGACCATGGAGCAGCATCAGCATCGGAAAATTGCCTGTCTTGAAGAAATCGCATATCTGAATGGCTGGATCAGCCGGGAAGATGTGCTGACGGTCTATGAAGTTTTGAAGAAAAACCAGTACGGTCAGTATCTGAAGGATGTACTGGACGGAAAGTATCTGGATATATTGCACTGATCTACATAGTAGTCTGTGGTTATTATATTTAACTGCATTGTGTTACATGAATCTGCGATAGGAGAAGAAAGTTTATGAAAAAGTATTTGATTACCGGGTGTGCCGGATTTATTGGTTCTAATTTTGTTTATTACATGCTGAAAAAATATGAGGATATTCTTCTGGTTAATCTGGACAAGCTGACTTATGCAGGAAATCTTGAGAATCTGAAGGGTGTGGAAGGCGATCCGCGCCATATATTCGTGCAGGGAGATATCTGTGACAGGGAACTGATTGCTTCCCTGTTTGAAAAATATGATTTTGACTTTGTGATTAATTTTGCGGCAGAGTCCCATGTGGACCGATCAATTGCCAATCCGGAGATTTTTGTTCAGACAAATGTGATGGGTACCGTTAATCTGCTTCAAAGGGCGAAGGAGGCGTGGTATGACGAAGCTGCTAAAACCTGGAAAGCGGGCAGAAAATATTTGCAGGTTTCCACCGACGAGGTCTATGGTGCACTTGGAGCGGAAGGATATTTTATGGAGACGACTCCGATTAATCCACACAGTCCGTATTCTTCCTCTAAAGCCAGTGCAGACCACTTTGTGCAGGCATTTCATGATACCTATGGCATGCCGGTTAATATTACCCGCTGCTCCAACAACTACGGACCTTATCAGTTTCCGGAGAAGCTGATCCCCTTGATGATCAATAATGTCAGAAACCACAGGCAGCTGCCTGTTTATGGCGACGGAATGCAGATTCGTGACTGGCTGTATGTGGAGGATCACTGCAAGGCAATCGATATGGTTGCCAATAATGGCAGGATCGGGGAAGTTTATAACGTTGGCGGACACAATGAGCGCCCGAATATTTTTATCGTTAAGACAATTATTGAGCAGCTTCATGACCGTCTGCTGGATGATGGCATCTCTGAGAAGCTGATTAAGCATGTGGAAGACCGGCTTGGTCATGACCGACGTTACGGTATCGACCCGACCAAGATTAAAAATGACCTGGGCTGGTACCCGGAAACCCCGTTTGAAAAGGGAATTGTTCTGACTATTGACTGGTATCTGGAACACCAGGAATGGATGAACAATGTGACAAGCGGGAATTACCAGAAGTATTATGAGGCAATGTATAGAGTAAAGACTGAAAATTGATAGTATATATCAAGGAGGGGTGTGGGAAAATGAAATATTTTGTGACAGGTGTAAATGGCCAGCTTGGCCATGATGTTATGAATGAATTGGATAAGAGAGGATATCAGGGCGTTGGCTCTGATCTTACCGATGTATATGCAGGTGTTGCAGATGGTTCTGCTGTCACAGTGATGCCTTATGTTGGACTGGATATTACCGATAGAGAATCAGTTAAGAGGATTATTACGGAAGTAAAGCCGGATGCGGTCATTCACTGCGCGGCCTGGACGGCAGTGGATCTGGCTGAGGATGATGATAAAGTCGAGAAGGTTCGTGCTGTTAATGTGGGCGGAACACAGAATATTGCGGATGTCTGCAGGGAACTGGACTGTAAAATGCTCTATTTGTCTACGGATTATGTGTTTGATGGTCAGGGCACGGAACCCTGGAAACCTGACTGCAGGGAGTATAAACCGCTGAACGTCTATGGTCAGACAAAACTGGAGGGTGAAATGGCAGTCAGCCGGACACTGGAGAAATATTTCATTGTCCGCATTGCATGGGTGTTTGGTTTGAATGGAAAGAATTTTATCAGAACTATGATTAATGTGGGCAAGAAGAACGACGAAGTGCGCGTTGTCAATGATCAGATTGGTACGCCAACCTATACGTACGACCTGGCACGGCTGCTGGTGGATTTGTGCGAGACTGAGAAATATGGCTATTATCATGCTACCAATTCGGAGGTTTCAGAGAAAGAGGCTGAGCGGACTGGCTGTAAGGCTGGCTATATCAGCTGGTACGATTTCTGCTGCGAATTTTACAGACAATATGGTCTGAAGACGAACGTCATTCCTGTAACAACAGAAGGATATGGCCTTTCCAAAGCAGCCCGTCCGGTCAACAGCAGGCTGGATAAGAGCAAGCTGGAAGAGAATGGATTCAGACCGCTTCCGACGTGGCAGGATGCCGTTCGCCGGTATCTGAAGGAAGCACAGTTATAAATGATATATAAAGATCTGAAGGGAGATAGACAATGGGACAGATTAAGGTCGAGAAAAATGTTGGCGGTATTGAGGGACTTTGCGTTATCACTCCTGCGGTTCATGGAGATGCCCGTGGTTACTTTATGGAGACATACAGTCAGAGAGATATGGAGGAGAACGGAATCAATATTAATTTTGTCCAGGACAACCAGTCTATGAGCACAAAGGGCGTGCTGCGCGGACTTCATTTCCAGAAGAAATTCCCACAGACAAAACTTGTGCGGGTCATTAAGGGCTCTGTATTTGATGTTGCCGTAGATCTGAGAAGCGGAAGTGATACTTATGGAAAATGGTACGGCATTGAATTGACGGAAGAAAATAAGATGCAGTTCTTGATTCCCAGGGGATTTGCGCATGGATTCCTTGTGTTGAGTGATGTGGCCGAATTCTGCTATAAGTGTGATGACTTTTATCACTTGAATGATGAGGGCGGCATGGCGTGGAATGATCCGGAGATCGGTATCAAGTGGCCCAGGGTTGAAGGAGCGTATACAGGGACAGCAAGCGCAGATGGGTATCGCTTAGATGGAATAGCACTTAATTTAAGCGATAAGGACCAGAAATGGCTTGGGTTGAGGGATACATTTAAGTTTTAATGGTGGATGCAGAGTGTTTATTAAAAAGTATTCTGCAAAGTCTGGAGGAATGCCAGACAATCAGCAGCAGTTATTTAACAGAAAAATTTATAGATGACAAAAAATAAGGAGAGACGATAATGAAGATTGCGGTGGCTGGAACAGGATATGTTGGTTTATCAATAGCTACGCTTTTGTCGCAGCATCATGAGGTGAAAGCTGTGGATATTATCCCGGAAAAGGTAGAACTGATTAATAAGAGAAAGTCCCCGATACAGGATGAATATATAGAGAAATATCTGGCTGAGAAGGAGCTGAACCTGACAGCTACACTGGATGCGGAAGCGGCGTACAGAGACGCAGATTTTGTGGTGATTGCTGCGCCAACAAATTATGACAGTAAAAAGAATTTTTTTGATACATCGGCAGTAGAAGCAGTAATTAAACTTGTAATCCAGTACAATCCGGATGCAATTATGGTAATTAAATCCACGATTCCGGTTGGATTTACCACTTCTGTGCGGGAGAAATATCATTGTGACAACATTATCTTCAGTCCGGAATTTCTGCGTGAATCAAAAGCGTTGTATGATAATTTATATCCGTCACGTATTATTGTAGGCACGGATGAGGGGAATGCAAGATTGGTAAAGGCAGCAAATACGTTTGCCGGTCTGCTGCAGGAAGGCGCTATTAAGGAAAATATAGATACGTTGATTATGGGCTTTACGGAGGCAGAGGCTGTGAAGCTGTTTGCCAATACGTATCTGGCTTTACGGGTTTCTTATTTTAATGAGCTGGATACCTACGCGGAGATGCGC
>DKTR01000113.1:1148-1301 GCA_002473385.1 Lachnospiraceae bacterium UBA7225 | reverse complement strand
TTTTAATGAGCTGGATACCTACGCAGAGACGAAGGGGCTGAACACACAGCAGATTATCGACGGAGTGTGTCTTGATCCACGTATAGGGTCCCATTATAATAATCCGTCTTTTGGCTATGGCGGATATTGCCTGCCGAAAGATACCAAGCAGCT
>DKTR01000113.1:0-843 GCA_002473385.1 Lachnospiraceae bacterium UBA7225 | reverse complement strand
CCTGCCGAAAGATACCAAGCAGCTACTGGCAAACTACGCCGATGTACCGCAGAACATGATAAGCGCAATCGTGGAATCCAACCGTACACGTAAGGATTTTATCGCAGAACGCGTATTGGAGATTGCCGGCGGCTATGAAGCGAACAGTGAATATGAGGCAGCACGGGAGAAGGAAGTTATCGTCGGAGTATACAGACTGACAATGAAATCTAATTCTGATAATTTCCGTCAGAGCAGTATACAGGGTGTTATGAAGCGTATAAAGGCAAAGGGTGCAACCGTGGTAATTTATGAGCCGACACTGGAGGATGGGAGTACATTCTTTGGTAGCAAAGTAGTCAATGATCTGGACAAGTTTAAAGAGATGAG
Organism: Lachnospiraceae bacterium UBA7225; assembly: GCA_002473385.1. Taxonomy (GTDB): domain Bacteria; phylum Bacillota; class Clostridia; order Lachnospirales; family Lachnospiraceae; genus Marvinbryantia. Next base: position 474 of record DKTR01000113.1, on the reverse strand, counting down.
TCATGCAATTATTGCAAACAGATACGACAGCTGTCTGGACGATGTGAAGGATAAAGTTTATACGCGGGATATTTTCTGCCGGGATTAATACCAGAGGGAATGGGAAGAAAGGAATATTCTCGCGCAGTAACACCGCAAGCCTGGTCAGAGCGGACTTGCGGTTCTGCCGCACCTTAATACTATTGTACAAAAAATTAAAAATTATTTGTGCATTTCCAATGAAATTCGAAGTGAAATATTGTTTATTTTTTGGACTTGTATATAAATTGAACTTAGGATATAATTAATGCGTAGTGCAAAAATACGGAAAAGAGAATGATTCTTGTCTTTTTACAATTCTGGGATGCCGTTTAATCAGTTAAATCACATATCCGCAAAAAAAATCACAAAAACATATTGAAAATATTAGTTCAATATGATAAAATGAGTTTAGTTCTTGCAAAAGTGCTTGTACTATAGTTAAAATAGTATATA
>DKTR01000069.1 GCA_002473385.1 Lachnospiraceae bacterium UBA7225 | reverse complement strand
CTCTAAAAAATATTATATACTATTAGAAAATGAAATCCGGATACTTACCTGTTATAAAATCAAAGGATGGAGGCTCCCCTATGTCATATGGAAAAATAACAAAAAAGCAAACAGAAATTCTGGAATACATAAAAAGCGAAATTTTAAACAGAGGTTTCCCGCCGGCAGTACGGGAAATCTGCGAAGCGGTAAATTTAAAATCTACCTCCTCTGTACACTCCCATCTGGAGACACTGGAGAAAAACGGCTATATCCGCCGCGATCCGACCAAGCCCCGTGCCATTGAGATTATAGATGACAATTTCAATCTGGTGAGGCGCGAGGTCGTAAACGTACCAATTGTCGGCAGAGTAGCTGCTGGCGAGCCGATTCTTGCCGTGGAAAATATTGAGAGCTACTTCCCGATTCCGGCAGAATTTATGCCGAACGTGCAGACCTTTATGCTCACCGTGCAGGGAGAAAGTATGATTAACGCCGGTATCTTCGACGGTGACCAGATTCTCGTGCAGGAGCAGTCTGTTGCAAACAACGGCGATATGGTGGTTGCACTTGTGGAAGATTCTGCCACTGTAAAAACTTTTTATAAAGAAGACGGTTACTATCGTCTGCAGCCGGAAAATGATAACATGGATCCCATTATCGTGCGCGGAGAGCTGCAGATACTCGGAAAGGTTATCGGCGTATTCCGTTTTCTCTCTTAAGCAGCAGTATAAACCCCGGATTACTTTTTTTCAGAAAGCTCTCCGGGGATTTTCTTTATTCTTCTTCAATATGATCGAGCCCCTGTGCAATGATAGTCCGCACATGGTCATCCGCAAGAGAATAGAAAATCGATTTTCCCTCACGGCGGTTCTTCACCAGCTTATTCTGCTTCAGAATCCGGAGCTGATGCGAAATGGCGGACTGCGTCATGTTCAGCGCTCTGGCCAGGTCACAAACACAGACCTCTGCCTCAAATAATACAAATAAAATGCGTATGCGTGTAGAATCGCCAAATACCTTGTACAACTCCGCAAGATTATAGAGCGTCTCCTCCGGCGGCATTTTTTCATTAACAATTTCCAGCAGTTCCTCATGTACCTCGACTGTTTCACAGCATTCCATTTCCACGCTCTTTTCTGTCATTTTTCATCGCCTTCCTTTTACATGACCCGTTAAGCCTGTTTCTTCTGCTTTATTTTAGCATACTCCAGCGCCGGATACCAGATGTCTTTACAGATTCTTCACATACAATGTACGGATTGCATTGAGCACAGCAATCACCATAACACCGACATCAGCAAAAATAGCGATCCACATATTTGCAATGCCAAGCGCACCAAGCGCCAGACAGATCAGCTTCACACCGATTGCAAAATAAATATTCTCATAAACAATTCGCAGGCACTTACGCGAAATGCGGATTGCCTTGGCTATTTTCAGAGGATCATCATCCATCAGAACAATGTCTGCCGCCTCAATTGCGGCATCTGAGCCGAGCGCGCCCATCGCGATGCCGATATCCGCCCTGGACAATACCGGTGCATCGTTAATTCCATCTCCGACAAATGCCAGCGTACTCTTCGGCTTCTTCTCCTGCAGAAGCCTCTCTACCATGGACACTTTATCTCCCGGCAGCAGTTCACTGTATACCTCGCTGATACCAAGCTCCGCCGCCACCTGGTCCGCCACCTTTTTTGCATCCCCTGTCAGCATGACCGTTTTCGACACGCCCGCCCGTTTCAGCGCCTGGATGGCTTCCCTCGCATGCGGCTTGATAATGTCTGAGATTACAATATGACCGGCATATTCGCTATCAATCGCCAGATGTACAATCGTTCCGACACTGTGGCAGTCATAGTAATGAACTCCAACGTGCTTCATCAATTTGCTGTTTCCGACAGCGACTGTTTTTCCATCCACCTTCGCAATCACACCGTTTCCGCTGATTTCCTGCACGTCGGACACACGACTCTGGTCTATATGCATCCCGTAAGCCTTCTGCAGGCTCTTGCTGATCGGATGCGTGGAATGGCACTCCGCAAGAGCTGCATATTCCAGCAGCATGCTCTGCTCCATAGTATTGTGATGAACGCCTGCCACCTCAAAAACACCCTGCGTCATAGTTCCGGTCTTGTCAAACACCACACAGTTCGTTTTGGAGAGTGTCTCCAGATAATTGGAACCCTTCACCAGCACGCCCGCATTGCTCGCACCGCCGATTCCGGCGAAAAAGCTGAGCGGAATACTGATGACCAGCGCGCACGGGCAACTGATAACCAGAAAGGTCAGCGCACGCATGATCCAATCTGACCACTGCGGCTCCATTCCCATAAAAAGCATCCGCACAACCGGAGGCACAGCAGCGAGCGCCAAAGCGCTGTAGCACACCGCCGGGGTATAATAGCGCGCAAATTTCGAGATAAAGTTTTCTGAGCGTGACTTTTTAGAGCTGGAGTTCTCCACCAGATCCAGAATTTTTGAAACGGTGGATTCGCCAAATTCCTTCTTTGTGCGGACCCTGATCAGACCGCTCATATTGATACAGCCGCTGATAATCTCATCGCCCACAGCTGCCTCACGCGGCAGGCTCTCTCCGGTCAGAGCACTGGTATTGAGCGTCGTGTTTCCCTCCAGGATAACACCGTCAATAGGTACCTTCTCACCCGGCTGTACAACGATCACATCGCCAACCGCAACCTCGTCCGGATCTACCCTTTCCAGAACGCCATTGCGCTCCACATTAGCATAATCCGGTCGGATATCCATCAGTTCACTGATATTTTTACGGCTCCTGCCCACC
>DKTR01000109.1:303-2502 GCA_002473385.1 Lachnospiraceae bacterium UBA7225 | reverse complement strand
TTTATATTCCGTTCCAACGATGAATTCCGCCACTTAAACCGGCTGATTGCCCCAATTTACTACCAGGACTCCGTGTTTGGCTGTATTGGATGCACCGACTCCACTGCGCCCTTTACCCGTGGTGAATATGCCGACTTATGTATGGTGCAGGACTTTGTAAATGAGGCCATCAGAAACAGCCCGGAGTTTGATTTCAATGTTGTGCATCTGCCCTGGTTTGTGTCGCAGCTTTTGAAGGGAAAATCGGTAAACCGGAGCGTGATTTCTTATAATCTGAAAAAATACCAGTTGAACATTCAGCAGAAATACTTTCTGCTAACGTTTCAGCAGGATGCAAAAGCAGCTTCTCCGAAGGATTTGGAAGATCTGCTTTATAATTTCTCCTATCTCTTTCACACAAAGCTGGTGTTTTGCTATAACGGACAGATCGTGGTCATAGATCATGATTTATCCCATTTTGATTGTATGCCCTTTAAGGAGCGCTTGAACGAGTTGCTGCGGAAGTATTCCCTGCGCGGCGGGAGCAGTATGCTCTTTCCTGATTTTTCGCTCCTGCATCAAGCGTTTATGCAAAGTCAGATCGCCCTTTCCGGTGCGGTGCCAGGATTAGCTGCGGCGTTTCGCGAGAGCATCCTTCCCTATGTGGCAGAGGTATTAGAAAGGGAAAATGAGGCTGACGGAATTATCTATCCCGGTCTGGACCAACCACTGCAGCAAGCCCCGGAATACGGACGGGAACTGCTGGAGTGTTTGAAGGCTTACCTAATGAGCGGCTGTAATGTTACGGCTACCGCCCGAACGCTTTTCCTCCATAGGAACACGATTATGTATCGACTGGAGCAGCTGCAAAAATACTGCGCGATTGATTTTGAAGCGTTGAACGTATCGGATCGTATTTTTCTTGTGATTTCGTGCGAATTGTTATTGAATAAAAATTGAGGTGGCAATATGAATCGCAAAATAGAGGTATTTGATTACGCGAAAGAGATCGTCAGCACGATCCCCAAAGGGGTCCTGCTGACCACAAGAAACGGGGATAAGGTCAACACAATGACCATCGGATGGGGAACTTTAGGCGTCGAATGGAGCGTCCCGATCTTTATTGCCTTTGTCCGAGAGGGCCGCTTCACCAGGGAACTGCTTGACGCGAGCGGGGAATTTACCATCAATGTCCCTTATGGCGAGTTTGATCGAAAGATCCTCGGCTACTGCGGTACAAAGAGCGGCAGAGACGTCAACAAGATTTCAGAACTTGGTCTGACGCTGGCTGCGTCTGATATTGTGAATGCTCCTGGCATCAGGGAGCTGCCGCTGACGCTGGAGTGCAAGGTACTGTACCGCCAGCTTCAAGACAAAAACGCCATCCCGGAATCGATCCGCCAATCCATGTATCCCGAGGATGCGGACAGCAACTGTCCGGGCGCAAACCACGACTATCACGTTGCCTATTACGGGCAGATCGTTAATGCGTATATCATTGAATAATTTTGTTTCGGCATATTGGCAAGCTGAATCTATATTAATCTTGGGGCTAACAAATCATGAAAAAACATCGTCCCACCCTTGCCGACAAACGGCGGATGCAGCCGAATCGGACGTATAAGGATCTGAAGCAAAAGCACAAGGCAAAAATCGCAGATTGGATGTTTCGCGCCGTGTGTGAATATCACTCGGAGCACGGAGAAATGCCCCATGAAGAGGCGGCGGTGGAAATCACAGACAGGATATACGAAAAAATAGTCTCCACATGTATTTGGGTTCCTCGTGAGGAAGTGTACTGCGAATTTCTCTCAAAATTGCCAGAATATGGGATCCGTATCAAAGATGGCAACTCTTTGGATATGTCTCGGGAGATACCCCAAAGAGCTCCATCTGCCTCAAAAACGAAGAAAACCAGTGGTAAGCGCTGCCCGAACTGCGGCAGAAAGATGAAGCAACAGTTTATTGGACTGCGGCATTGCAAATGCGGTGTAAGCTGGCAAAGGGGCGAGGGCTTTTTTGAACGCTCCCCCGATATGGTATTCGCTCTGGAGCGGCAAAAGGTGGGGAAGAAAACCAAGCAACGCCCGGTTATCCGCCGGGACGGCGGATAGCGATGGTCAAGCCGTGTACGCCCATGAGACAAAACTTCACCTATACAGAATGAAGAGGAAATGGTACAATAACGATGTAATCTAGGGCGGAGTAAATGAGGGCGGA
>DKTR01000109.1:0-123 GCA_002473385.1 Lachnospiraceae bacterium UBA7225 | reverse complement strand
ATGGTATTCGCTCTGGAGCGGCAAGAGGTGGGAAAGAAAACCAAGCAGCGCCCGGTCGTTCGCAGCCGGGAAGACTAGGGAATCTCTGAATAAATCACTGTGTGCGGATTTGCGTCAGAAATT
>DKTR01000009.1:27989-28127 GCA_002473385.1 Lachnospiraceae bacterium UBA7225 | reverse complement strand
ATTCCAGTGAAGCGTTATTACAATCATTGTATATATATTGAATCGAAAACATATCTCCGAATAACATATATAATCTATTGCATACATTTCTAAGAGAAACCAATTCCTTGTCATCGCTTATCTTTGAATTTTCTTTAT
>DKTR01000009.1:1909-27652 GCA_002473385.1 Lachnospiraceae bacterium UBA7225 | reverse complement strand
CATTGATATAGTTGGAAATTTCTATACTGGGTTTCTGAATTGCATCATCCGTAATTTTTACTACAAGAAAATCATTTTGAGTATATGCAGAAACAGATATGGTCACTTTCCTGTCAATATTTTTACCGTGACGCCCTGCGTTTTCCACCAGCGGCATTAGGAACATTGTGGGAACATACCAGCATCCGGCTTCATCGGAAATATCATATTGATAAAGATGTTTACCTGGAAACCGGCAATTCATGATGGCATGATAATGTTTTATCATTTCTATTTCGGAAGATAAATCTGTCACAGATGGTGTGAAAATCAAGTATTGAAAAATACCGGATAAATCACAAATCAAATCAGATATTTCCCGGTTTTTTTGAATGATTGCAATGTTATTCATGCTGGACAGAGTGTTAAATAAAAAATGAGCGTTAATCTGAGACTTTAACGCGATTAATTCTGCTTTTTTCTGTTCAATAGTAGCCCGGTATAGCTGCTGCTCCTTTGCAGCGGCGTTTTCTAAGCGTTCAATAAGCACATTGACTGCCGCATATAAAGGCAAAAGCTCTTTATAGACAGGTTCCTTGTTTGCAGGAATTTTTTGAAATCCGGAGATCTCGTTTACGTGTCCGGAAATCGTCGATATAGCTTTTCGGAACATATGAAGAGCAAAGAACGCAAATAAATGGAAAATAGTAAAAAATAATAGTGCATACAGGAAAAAAAACTTCATATTTTGCAATACATCCATAAGAAAAAGATGCTCCGGGTAAAGGTAAGTAAATTTCCAGTCCTTCAGTCTTAATTCAGAACTATTTACAAGCCAATTTCCAGTATCTAATCGTATGGTTGAATAAGATTCTGCATTTCTTATCGTCAGGAGTTCATGCTCACTAAATTGATCGTGGGAAAGAAAATTTTTCTTGTATTCAACTAATAGCATTCCTGACGAATCTGTCAGGAACTGATGGGTTGTTTCCAGAGCACTCATCCATTCGTTCATATCCAGAAGTACCGCTCCGATCAGTTTCTGATCAGGATTAGAGGAGTAGATATTTTTCAGAGGCATAACGAAAAAAATGCAGGGAGTATTTTCAGCGCCGATATGGTAAATATCTGAAAAAAAAGCTTCCTTCAGGTCCGCGCTTTTTAAATGATTGTCTTCAAGCATTTGGTAAAATAATGTTGTTGTACTGGAATTCAGACAGAGCATTTTACCCTCACTGGTATACAAATATTCATCTCTGCAATAATCCAGTGAGCGGTATGAATTGTTCATGTTATATAAGGCAAAATTCCGATATGTATAATTGGAGTTATTAGGGTGTTCAAAAAGCCAGTTTTGTGTATACGTAGAATGTCCGATCGAACGCAGCGAAACAGTGCATTTGTTTTCAATCTGATTCAGGCTGTCTTCAAGAGAAATATACCGGGACATATATTGTCCTGTAAGAGTATCACGGCAATTACGAAAACTGCTGATTGAAAAGAAAATGAATAATATAAGAGAGAAAGCCAGGAAAAACAGATAACCATAGCGGAAATTTCTATAAAGTGATTTATTTGTCTGCATCTTATGTGCCCCCTGATATTGAAAACGCAAGAATAAATACCGGATTTACTGGCAGGAAAGCCGGGTCTGGAACAAAACTGATTATAGAAGAAATACAGCATTTTGTAAATAAGTATTGAAATGGAAGTTCAAAATTGTGAAATAAGTGTACAAAATCGTTCGTATAAGAAACGGGTATTTTCTGATATTATTATAAAAAAAGGAGGCGGATAAATATGCAAAATATGACCCGGTTTTTGATAAAGAGGATATTATGGCTGATACCGGTATTGCTTGGTGTTTATGTTCTTGTTTTTTCAGTTCTGTATCTTTGTCCCGGTGATCCGGCAACATTTGTTCTTGGAACGGATGCAACACAAGAAGAACTTGATGCGTTCCGGCATGAATATGGTCTGGATCAGACGTATATAGTACGGCTTGTAAATTCCATGAAAGCCACTTTTCTTGATTTTGATTTTGGAAAGTCCTATATTACGGGAGGAAGTGTAGGTGATCAGTTAAAGGTGAGACTCCCATATACACTGCTGATAAGTTATATAGGTATTGCGCTTGCAGTGCTGATTGGGATTCCGCTTGGAATCATTGCGGCGACAAATCAGAATACCTGGAAAGATAGTCTGGCAATTCTGGTCAGTCTGTTCGCTACCTCTATGCCGAGTTTTTGGTTTGCATTAATTCTTGTCATGTATTTTGGACTAAAACTCAGGATATTGCCAACGATAGGAGTGGAAAGCTGGAAAGGCTACATAATCCCATGTGTGGCAACCGCAATAGGCGGAGCTGCCGGTATCGCAAGGCAGACGAGGTCCAGTATGCTTGAAGTAATAAGGCAGGATTATATAGTTACTGCGCGCGCAAAGGGACAGAAAGAATTTAAAGTAATTGGCTATCATGGTCTTAAAAACGCTTTGATTCCGGTTATAACGATAGTTGGAAGTAATATGGCCGCTCTTGTAGGGAATTCGTTGATTTGTGAGAATATTTTTTCCATCCCGGGAATAGGAGCATATTTGATCTCTGGTGTGAACCGTCGGGATTTTCCTGTAGTTTTGGGGTGCGTAGTGGTGCTTTGCCTGATCTTCTCGCTGACTATGCTAGTGCTGGATATCATTTACGCAGTTGTAGATCCGCGGCTTAGAAGTATTCATTAAAAGGAGAAGATCATGAAAACAAACAGAAAAAAAGAAAAATCAATAAAATTCATGAAACGTCTTGCTAAAAATAAACTTGCCATTGTCGGTATGATCATTATTATTCTGCTGCTGATTGCTGCGTTTGGCGCTGAATGGATTGCTCCGTATGATCCAAATTATCAGGATACGACTGCAATTTTTCAAAAACCGGGCGGCACTCATATTCTGGGGACAGATAATCTTGGAAGGGATATGTTATCGAGGCTCATTTATGGAACGAGATTATCTTTAAAGATGGGTGTGTTTTCAGTAGCGCTTGCCGCATTACTTGGCGTGACATTTGGAAGCATAGCCGGTTATTATGGCGGTATCGTGGATGATATACTTATGAGATTTCTGGATATCTATCAGTCGGTTCCGGGTCTTGTGTTTTGTGTCGCACTTGCGGCAGCCCTTGGACCGGGACTTGAAAATGCGATCCTTGCCGTCGGGATTACCACTATGACAGGATATGCCCGGATGATCCGTGCTTCTATTATGCAAATAAAGAATGAAGAATATATTGAGGCAGCTACAGCAATCAATGCAAGAGACATAAGGATATTGATAAAGCATATTCTCCCGAATGCTATTTCACCGGTTGTAGTACAGGTAACAATGGGAATAGGAGGGGCAATTTTACTTTCTTCTACATTGAGCTTTATCGGTCTTGGAGTACAGCCGCCTGCAGCCGAATGGGGATGCATGCTTGCAGGAGGGCGCAGCTATATGAGAGAGTATGGCTATCTTGTACTTGAACCGGGAATTGCAATTATGATCAGTGTTTTATCTTTCAATCTCCTTGGGGATGGGCTGCGGGATGCGCTTGATCCGAGATTAAGAAGCTAGGAGTGATGATATGGAGAGCGTACATAAGGAATTATTAAAAATTGAAAATCTTGTTGTTGAATATACTTCAGAAGATAACATTATTCATGCTGTCAATGGAATTGACCTTGATATTTTAGAGGGAGAAACAGTGGGACTGGTCGGTGAAACAGGAGCCGGGAAGACAACAATTGCGAAATCTATTCTCCGGATCCTCCCGGATCCCCCCGCAAAGATTTGCGGAGGAAAAATAGTATTTCAGGGAACGGATATCCTGCAAATGAAAGAAGAAGAAATCCGGAGTATCAGAGGAAGACAGATTTCCATGATATTTCAGGATCCGATGACAGCTCTTAATCCGACAATTACGGTTGGAAAACAAATTGCGGAAGCGGTTGGGCTTCATGAAAAACTTACAAAATCGGAAAGAAAACAGAAAGCGATCCAGATATTGGAGAAAGCCGGGATCTCCAGAGAAAGATATGATGATTTTCCACATCAGTTTTCCGGCGGAATGAAGCAAAGAGCTGTGATAGCTATGGCTTTGGTATGCAGTCCTCTGTTATTGCTTGCAGATGAACCGACGACAGCACTGGATGTAACCATACAGGCGCAGGTATTGCAGATGATGAGCGAATTGAAAAAAGAGTTTCATACATCTGTGCTGATGATTACGCATGATCTCGGAGTAGTGGCAGAAACCTGTGATAAAGTTGCGGTAATCTATGCCGGCGAAATTATTGAGTTTGGTACGGCGGAAGATATTTTTGATCATGCAGCGCATCCATATACTCTGGGCTTGTTTGGCTCTCTTCCTGATTTGAATTCAGAAAACAGACGGTTAAAGCCTATCAGCGGCATGATGCCCGATCCGGCTCATCTGCCTGCCGGGTGTAAGTTCTATGATAGATGTCCGCATGCTTCACCAAAATGCAGGAATTCGGTTCCGGATAAAAGAAAGCTTGGACAGTCGCATTATGTCAGGTGTTTTTACTCAGGAGGAAATGTATGAGCACTATTTTGGAGGCGCAGGATTTAAAAAAGTATTTTAAAACAAAGAATGGTTATTTGCACGCGGTAGATGGTGTCAGTTTCCGGATAGAAGAGGGAAAAACACTTGGCGTGGTAGGAGAGTCAGGATGTGGAAAATCCACTCTTGGAAGAATTGTGCTTCATCTTCACGAAAGTACAGGCGGAAAACTTTTTTATCAGGGGCAGGATATTACTCATGTAAATAAACCCAGATTGAGGCAGCTGCGTGAAGATATGCAGATTATTTTTCAAGATCCGTTTTCATCCTTAAATCCAAGAATGTCAGTACGGGAGACAATAGCGGAACCATTGATTCTGAATGGAAAAGAGAGGGGAACAGATCTCAACAATGAGGTAGACCGTGTAATGGAAACGGTCGGCCTTCCGCAAAGATTAGCGGATTCATATCCGCATGAACTGGACGGAGGAAGAAGACAGAGAATTGGGATTGGCCGTGCGCTTGCATTGAATCCCAGATTTATCGTATGCGACGAGCCGGTATCTGCACTTGATGTGTCTATTCAGGCACAGATCCTGAATTTGTTGCAGGATCTTCAGGAAGAAAAAAAGCTGAGTTATATGTTTATTACGCATGATCTGTCGGTTGTAAAATATATTTCGCATGATATTGCAGTCATGTATCTTGGACAGCTTGTAGAAAAAGCTGAGACAAAAGCGCTGTTTGCAAGACCGGCCCATCCGTATACAAAAGCATTGCTGTCTGCAATTTTGCTTCCGGATATCCATGCGAAAAAAGAAAGAATCATTTTAAAAGGTGAGATTACATCTCCTATAAATCCCCCAAAAGGATGTCGATTTGCAGGAAGATGTCAATATGCTACTTCACGCTGTGAAGAAGAACAGAAACTGGAGGAGGTGGAAAAAAATCATTTTGTTGCCTGTTGCAGGGCGAAGGAACTCGGTATGTAAATATTATATTTTGGAGGTGCTAATGATATGAAAAAGAGAACAATTATGATGATGGCAGCAGTTTTAACGGTGTCTGCCTGCAGTATGACGACTTTAGCGGCAAAGGATTCGCTTAAGGTTGCGATTGCCATTGACTGTGCAAACTACTCACCGAATGGACAATCAGGAGAGTGGCCTGCACATACGCTGGGACAGATATATGACAATCTGTTCTTTTTGAAAGATGACGGATCACTGGAAATGAAAGTAGCGGAAAGTGTGGAAATGGAAGATCCTTCCCATTGCCTGATTAAGATCAGAGATGATGTAAAGGATACGGCAGGAAGGCAGATTAAAGCATCAGACGTGTTGTTTTCCATAAAGCTTGCGAAGGAAGGTACTGCAGGATATCCCGGTGCCACAAGAAGCATTGATATAGAAAACAGTGAAGTTATAGATGATTATACCCTGCGCCTGGCATATTCAGCTCCCAATAGCTATCAGAAAAATGCTCTTTCACTTGTAAACCTTGTAAATCAGGAAACCTATGAAGAGAGCGAAGATCAAATGGTAACAACGCCTGTTGCAAGCGGTCCGTATAAGCTTGCAGAATATGTTCCGGGCGCGCATATGATCATGGAAGCAAATGAAGATTACTGGGATGGCGCTCCGGAAATTAAGGAGCTTACCGTAAATTTTGTTAATGAAGATAGTCAGAGAACGAATGTGCTTCTGACAGGAGAAGCGGATGTTGCTTTTGACGTACCGTCTATTGATGTGGATTATTTGAGCGGAACAGACGGTATTGTGGTTGATAATATTACATCTATTAATACAGTTGCATGTTTCTTCAACTGTTCAAGTGACAGTGTTACGTCAAACAAAGAATTGAGAAAAGCAATTGCTTATGCAATCAATAAGCAGGCACTTGTCGAATCTGCATATTCAGGTCTTGCTCAGAGTGCTAAAGCAGCGGTATCACCGAATCTTTCTGATTATGATACGGAGTGGGAAAAGATATTTGACGGAAATTATGCTTATGATGTAGAGAAAGCAAAAGAACATATGGCTGCATCCGGTGTCGCAGAAGGAACTACCGTTAAACTGATTACAAGCGGCGGCACTATCATGAATGCGGTTGGAGAAATTATTCAGGCAAACCTTGCGGAGATCGGACTCAAAGTAGAAATCAGTACATATCCCGACACGATTCTCGAAGTGATTCCCAACCAGCCGGAAGTATGGGATATGGCTCTGAATAACTGGACGAATTATCCGGCACGATCTGCACTCGCACAGATTAATACCTTTATTGCAAATGGAAATTATGTCCATGCAGAAGGGGAACTGTTTGATAATCTTCTCGCATATACGGACGGTGCGATCAGTGCGGCGGATGATACAGAAAAAGCAGATTATATGACAAAGCTTATGACTGCAATGTATGATGAAGTTCCGGTATATGGACTTTATAATATTCCGGTTCTGATTGGAAGAAAAGAAAATCTTGAAATGGGTTATAAGACAGGATGGTTCTATTGGGCAAAATATTGTAAATGGAACGAGTAATAAAAAGTAAGCAGTATCCCCGTCATTTGACGGGGATATTTTTTATCTCACTGTTTGATTCCGCCATTCTCTTGTAAGAGAGAGGCGTAATGCCTGTTAGTTTTTTAAAGGTACGGCAGAAGTAGCTGTAATTATGGAAGCCGGTAAGTTCGGAAACCAGAGTAGTATCATTGTTTTTCAGCAATTTTTTTGCATGACTGATGCGTACATGAAGGATAAAATCTGTAATGGTTGTCTGCGTATATTTCTTAAATATGTTGCAGATGTAGGAATTGGACATGTAAAATGTCTGACAAAGAGAAGTAAGTGAGATATCCTCAGCGTAGTGCCTGCCAATATAGTATTGAAGATCTCCGACAAGCTCATGATCAGAGTACATGAAATTACCTTCCAATGAGCATAAAGACTCATCCAACATTTGATGTAAGGAATGGAAGTCAGAATGCAGCCTGCTGAGCCCCGCTTTTGAGAGTTCCTCCGGCAAAGCAGAAGAGGGGGAACTAATGAGCAGCGAGGCCCCCAGCTGACGGATCATAAGCGGAGACAAACGTATGCGGCCGATATTTTCCGCGTTCGTCCGGCGCTCATCGATAAGCAGTGTATGACAATAAGGAAACGGCGAAGCATCGGATAAATACAGGCATAAATCATGCTGTAATGACAAGTCTGGAAAATCCATATCATAATTGTATATACCTGAAGATTCAGAATATTTTTCCGCTAATCTTGCCCGTACAGCAAGGATGCATGTTCGCAATTCATTTGTGTTGACAGGTTTTAAGAGATATTTGAATACCTGCTGATCGATCGCCTGTCTTGCAACATCAAAATTGCGGTACGCGCTCAGAATAATAAACTCTGTAAGGTTTCCTTCTGCCCGTACCGCTGATATCAGATCCATTCCGGAACCGTCCATCATACGGATATCTGTTATTACTACGTCAGGATGTAATGTAATCAGAGACTGATATGCCTCCTGTCTGCTGCTGCATGCAGCGCATATATGGAAGTCCAGCTCTTCCCAGGGAAGAATATTCTGAAGCATGGCCAGGGCAAGAGGTTCGTCATCTACAATCATTAAACGATACATTCAAACATCAACCTTTCTACATAAACAGATGTATTTGGTGTCATACAATATCGGGATATGACTAAATAATATGGATGATTGCTGCAATTATAACAAGAATTATACACAATATCCACAATAATTTAAAGGAGTATTTTAAATGCTCTTTCATTGTTATGCCCGCAAGTGAAACAGAAAGATATGGAGCGGGTCCGATAAATGTGATGTTTGCAGCGAAGCTGCTTGCCAGCAGGATTACAATAGAGGATTGCATAGCTGTACCGCCATAGTTTTGAACAATGTTTCCCAGTACAGGCGCCAGTATACTATAACAGCAATCACTGCCAATGACAACCGATAATGGAACCCCGATTATTCCGTATAACAGTGGTATTTTACTTCCAAGGTCTTCCGGTATAAGAGAAATCAGAGAGTCAGCGATGGCATTGACCATACCGGCTTTGTTCATGATCCCTATCATGCAGCCAAGAGAGAAAACAGTAAGAACAAGTGGGAAAGCAGTTGCTGCATGTTTTTTGATCTGAGCTTCCTGTTTTTTGGGATCTGGAAAATTTAAAATCAACAGACAGGAAAGTCCGATCATAAAGCCAAAAACAGAAGGTATTAAATTTAATAACAGAAGGATGATTAAAAAAACTGTAAATATTGTATCAAAAAATAAAAGTGATACAGGCACTTTGTACTGGGGTTTTTGGCGATAGCTTTCTTTTATCTGTTTAAAAGTATGATCTGCCACACCGGCACCTTTTCTTTTTTCAAAATGTGCAATTATGACACAAAATAGAAAGATGATTAAAATACCGATTCCCTGTATGGGAAGTAAGGCATGCCAGATATCGACAGATTCCAGACCGGTTGCCGCAGACAAACGAAGCATTGCAGAACACCAGGGCATAAAATTCATAATTCCGGCTGATGCAGAGACTAAAAAAACCAGAGTTGTGCGCCGTACTTTCATGGCGTCGTACAGGGGCAGAAAAGCAGGTATTGTGATCAGCATAGTCATTGCACCGGAACCATCCAGTTGAATCAGCATTGCGACAATGGAAGTAATAATCATTAATAGCAGTATACTGTTTTTCATTCCTTTCATAACATAGTATACCATAACTTCGAAAAGTCCGATTTCCTGTAAAATTGAAAAATAAACAACGGAAAAAAGAAACAAAAGAGCAGTATTGAGTATGGAACGGCAGCCTTCTATGGCAAATTCAGAGATTTCAGCAATGTTATACCCGCAAAATAGTGCAGCCGTCACCGGTACAAGTATAAAGACCGGTGACAGGGACGCTTTTTCCCGAATCAGCAAAAAAACAATGATGAACATCATTATATAACTTACTATGGTAATTGTCATATCAAATCCTTTCTGCTTTTGCATATAGATTGTCTGAGGGTTCCGGACTGATAATGGGATACTTTTTCCGGATTAGTAAATCATTATCAGAAAGCTCCATTTGCAGTATGAATGAAAAACATGTCTCAACCCATCGGAAATGAAACTCAATGGAGGATGAATCCAAAAAGAACGCGCTGCAAAGGAGTTTTTCTACAGGATATGGAGAATAATGAACACGATTAAATCGCGAAATACCATCCATTCCGGCATATATGACTGTATTGTAATCTCCGGAAATCAGCGTCAGCCTGCATTCATCAACATCAAATGAAATTTCCAAACCGTCCAGAGGATGCGGAGGATAATAACTCTGCATTATTCCTCCTGTAAGAGGTTCAATATGAAGCAGCCCTTCGGTGATATGATAAATTCCTTTAAATGTCTGGTAAACAATGCCATTTGATTTTGGCATCGGAAGTGCAAGGTGTGCAACGCGATTTCGTAAGAGATCCACGCTTTTTTCGTCAGTGATTTCATTTTTATCAATAAATGCATGGTTGACAAAATCCCACAGAATTTGAAAAAAGCGCTTGTCTCCCTCTCCGTTTTTGAGCGTTCCGGTATATAATATAACCATATCTTCATCAGGGAGCATAATTGCGAACTGCCCCATAGCTCCATCCATGCGATAAGCATTTTTGTGACTGCACATCCACATCTGAAATCCGTAACCAGATGTAAGGTCGTCAGAAAAGTTACCATTGTCAATTTGTCTGGTAGTGGCGGATGAGACATATTCTTCTGTAAGAATTCTCTCTCCATTTACGGAGCCCCCGTAGAGATAAAGTAAAGCGAGAGCAAGGTTATTGTACATAGTTGTATACAATCCGCTTCCGCCTATTTCAAGACCATCTGACAGACAAAGCCATTTCATGGAATCCTTATCAAGTCCGATTCGGGGGCAAAGACGGGAGGACAGGTACTGCTGAAGTTTCATACCTGTGATTTTTTGGACAATTGCACCCAAAAGTGTGGAGCAGACAGAATTATAGTCAAAATGAGTTCCTGGTTTATGTATAATATGGCTGCTAAAAAAGTTCTCAATCCAGTCCCCTTCAAAATCAGAGATCCCTGAAAATCCTACACTCATGGTGAGAAGGTGCCGGATGGTTATTTCATACATCTGCGGGTCAGCAATATATTTGCAGTAATCGGGAAATAATTCTGTTATTTTTGTATCAAGGGAGAGAAGATTGTCTGCAATTACTAACCCAATGGCTGTAGCGGTATATGTTTTACTTAACGATTGCATGCCATGTATTAATGCCGGTGAGAAAGGCTGCCAAAAACCTTCACAGAATATCCTGCTGTGCCGGACCATAATTAATCCATGGGGTTCAAGCTGTGCAAGCTCCAGATTTTCGATAAATTGAAGAACTTTTTGGGAAGAAACCTGAACATCTTCAGGATTAGAATATAGAAAATGGTGTTTGCTCATAAGATACCTCCTCATATAAAATGATGTTGGGGGCAAAGGCTTTTGACCCCAACATCATTTTATAAGAAAAACGGAAGGAGGCATATTCACAATTTTGCTTATTTCATACAATTTATTGCAAAATATTATACAGAAATCTCTTGACCTGGAGTGAACTCCAGATGCTATACTACATGAAACCGAAGAAAAGTGGACAGAGGGCAGGTCTGCCGTTGATGAAAGGCAGGGAGAAAGTATGACAATTTCAGAAGTAAGCCGGAAATACGGGCTGACGCAGGATACACTGCGCTATTACGAGAAGGCGGGGATGATACCGCCGGTTCACCGCACTGCAGGCGGTCTGCGGGATTACACAGAGGAGGACTGCGGCTGGGTGGAGCTTGCAAAATGTATGCGCGGCGCGGGGCTGCAGGTGGAAGCAATCGCGGAATACGTAAGGCTTGCGAAGAAGGGAGACAAAACCATAGCGGACAGATGCCGTCTTTTAAAAGCGCAGCGTGCACAACTGCAGGAGCAGCTTCAGTCGGTGGAGGCGGCAATGGCGCGCCTGGATTACAAAATCGCCTGCTATGAGGAGGCGGTAAAAACAGGTGTGCTGACGTGGCATTAAGCGTTCGGCGGTAAATTTATAAAAAGGAGGATATGAGATGATTTACAGAGATTTTCAGGATTTAAAATTATCGGCACTTGGTATGGGGACAATGCGTCTGCCGGTGATTGACGGAAAAGATGACGTGATTGATGAGGCAGCGGTAAATGAGATGGTGGCGTATGCCATGGAGCAGGGCATCAATTATTATGACACGGCATGGGGGTACCACAGCGGCAATTCGGAGCTTGCCGTGGGCAGGGCTCTTAGCAGATATCCGCGGGAAAGCTTCTTTCTTGCCACCAAATTTCCGGGCTATGATTTATCAAATATGGATAAGGTAGAAGAGATATTTGAAAAGCAGCTGGAAAAATGCGGCGTGGAGTACTTCGACTTCTATTTGTTTCACAATGTCTGCGAGATGAATATCGATGCTTACCTTGATCCGGAATACGGTATTTTTGAGTATCTGATGAAGCAGAAAGAAAACGGGCGCATTAAGCACCTGGGCTTTTCGGCACACGGCGATTACGATGTAATGAAGCGTTTTCTGGATGCATATGGTGAGCATATGGAATTTTGTCAGATTCAGCTGAACTATATTGACTGGTCATTCCAGCATGCAAAAGAAAAGGTGGAGCTTTTGCAGGAATATCACCTGCCGGTGTGGGTGATGGAACCGGTCCGCGGAGGAAAGCTGGCAAAGCTTTCACCGGAAAATGAGGCAAAGCTGCATGCACTCCGCCCGGATGAGGGAATTCCGGCGTGGGCTTTCCGGTTCCTGCAGACACTGCCGGAGGTGACAATGGTGCTGTCCGGAATGTCGAATGCGGAGCAGCTGAAGGATAATATCCAGACCTTTAACACCGAAAGACCACTGACGGAGGAAGAAATGAAAACGCTTCTGGACATTGCCGCGCAGATGACAAGCGGCATACCGTGTACCGCCTGTCATTATTGTACGGCACACTGTCCGCAGGGGCTGGACATTCCGATGCTGCTGAAGCTCTACAATGAGCATTCCTTCACGGGCGGTGGATTTATAGCACCGATGGCACTTATGGCAGTGCCGGAAGAGAAACAGCCGGATGCCTGCCTCGGCTGCCGGAGCTGTGAAGCAGTTTGTCCGCAGCAGATCAGGATTTCCGAGGTAATGGCAGACTTTGCGGCAAAGCTGAAGTAAGAAAAAATGACTGGCAGTATCCCGCGGGCTGTGATAAGATAATGGCAGAAGAGTATGCACAACGGGAGGTAAGAATGTCACAGCTCACGGAGAGGGCGATTGAAAAATCGTTTATCAGTCTTTTAAAAGAAATGCCATTTGACAAAATTACAGTGAAGGATATTGTGGAGGATTGTGGAATCAACCGCAATACTTTTTACTATCACTATGAGGATATTTTTGATCTGCTTCACAGGGTTTTTGAAAAGCGGGCGGATGAGGTACTTGCGGAGGGAATTGCCAGAAATGACTGGCAGGAGAGCTTTCTGCGCTGCACGCTGTATGCCCTGGAAAACCGGAAGGAGATCTATCATATTTATAATTCCATAGACCGCCGCCAGCTGGAGCAGTTTCTGTACAAAGTGGCCGGCGAGATTATGCTGTCATATGTGCGCACGCAGGCGGAAGGTATGCGGGTTCCTGAGGATGATATTGTAATGATCGCGGGCTTCTACAAATGTGCCCTGGTGGGTATCGTAATGGAGTGGCTTGACGGCGGTATGAAGCAGGAACCGGAGGAATTTATCCGGCGTGTCGGATTTCTGCAGGAGGGCAGTATCGCACGCATGCTTGCAAGAGCGGCGCAGGGGAATGAAGTGTAGAGCAGAAAGCGGAGCCGGTTTACGATGTGCTTTTGCAATCGGAAATGGTTAAAGAATATCTTACAGAATTTCAGACAAAACAAAGTCCATGCACAAAAAATGTGCATGGATTTTTTTCTGCCCATGGAAAAAGTATCAGGCGTCTGGCATATTACCAGATGTAGAAAGAACAGGGAAGGAAGTAGATAGTATGTTGAAAATGGGAGAGAAAATCGTGAAATACCGCGTTCCGATTTTCGTTCTCAGCCTGCTGCTTTTGATACCTTCGGCGATCGGTTATATCAATACCAGGATTAATTACGATATCCTGTATTATCTGCCGGACAGTATCGAGACCATGCAGGGACAGAATATTCTGGCGGAGCAGTTCGGCACGGGTGCCTACTCTATGTTTCTGTGCGAAGGCATGGACAATAGGGATGTGGCAAAGCTGAAAGAAAAGCTGGAGCAGGTAGAGCATGTGGAAAAGGTAATCTGGTATGACAGCATTCTGGATCTGAGCATTCCGATGGAAATGCTGCCGGACAAGGTGCTGGAGCTTTTCAACAAGGACGATACCACTATGATGTTTTTGATTTTTGACACGACAACTTCGGCGGATGAGACAATGGAGGCAATCCAGGAGATCCGCAGCATTGCCGGAAAGCAGTGCTTTTTAAGCGGCATGTCGGCAATTGTTACGGATACGAAGGAGCTTGCCGACAGCGAGGTTGTCATTTATGTGCTGATTGCTGTAGTGCTTTCGGCAATTGTACTGGCGGTGACGATGGAATCGTTTTTTGTGCCGGTAGTCTTTCTGCTAGGCATTGGCATGGCGATTGTATATAATCTCGGAAGCAATGTATTTATGGGAGAAATTTCTTACATCACCAAAGCGCTGACGGCGGTTCTGCAGCTCGGTGTGACGATGGACTATTCCATTTTTCTCTGGCACAGCTACCAGGAGCAGCTCGGCGTGTTTGAGGATCGTAAGGAGGCAATGGCGCACGCAATCGAAAAAACCTTTAAGTCAGTGGCTGGAAGCTCACTGACGACGGTGGCAGGTTTTATTGCACTGTGTTTTATGAGCTTTACACTTGGTCTGGATCTGGGCATTGTCATGGCCAAGGGCGTTGTGATCGGTGTGCTTTGCTGTGTAACGGTGCTTCCGTCCAT
This sequence comes from Lachnospiraceae bacterium UBA7225, assembly GCA_002473385.1. Classification (GTDB taxonomy): domain Bacteria; phylum Bacillota; class Clostridia; order Lachnospirales; family Lachnospiraceae; genus Marvinbryantia. The sequence goes on along the minus strand of DKTR01000009.1, from coordinate 13,083 downwards.
GATAATGATTTTTGATAAGGTACTGGAGAGGACAAAGCACCGTGCCTTTCTGCCGGAGCTGCCAAAGCTTTCGGATTTCATCATCCGGCATTACCGGATTTTTGCAGTATTGCTTGCTGTGCTGATTATCCCGGCGGCATACTGCCAGAACCATACGCCGGTATATTACAACCTTGATGCTTCACTGCCGGAGGAGCTGCCCAGCATTCAGGCAAATAATAAGCTCCAGGAAAAATTTAGTATGGGCGCGCTGCACATGCTTCTGATTGACAGCAGTCTGCCGTCGAAGCAGGTGCATGAAATGATAGAGGAAATGGAGCAGGTAGATGGCGTGAAGGGGGTGCTTGGTCTGGAGACGCTGCTCGGCAGCCGGATACCGGAGAGTATGATCCCGGATTCCATCAAAGAAATTCTGGAAAATGAAAATTATGAGCTGATGCTGATAAACAACGAGTACAAAGTCGCAACGGACGAGGTAAATGGACAGATTACGGAGCTGAATGAGATTTTGAAAAAATACGATCCCAATGGGATGCTGGTCGGGGAGGCGCCTTGTACAAAGGACCTGATTACTATTACTGACCAGGATTTCAAAGTGGTCAGCGCTGTTTCTATTCTGGCAGTGTTTGCGATTATCTGCGTTGTTTTCCGCTCTCTGTTTCTGCCGGTTCTGCTGGTGGCGGTTATTGAATTTGCCATTTTTATCAATCTCGGCATTCCGTATCTGACGGGGACGCAGCTCCCATTTATTGCGTCTATCGTGATCGGTACGATCCAGCTCGGCGCGACCGTTGATTACGCGATTCTGATGACGAGCCGCTACGAGAAAGAGCGCAGCAGCGGGCTGGACAAAAAGGAATCTATCCGCATCGCCCACCGCAGCAGCATGAAGTCCATCATTGTCAGCGCGGTCAGCTTTTTTGCGGCTACCTTCGGAGTGGGCATGTATTCCAACATTGACATGATCAGCTCACTCTGTACACTGATGGCGCGCGGTGCGCTGATCAGCATGGTGGTTGTGCTCTGTATGCTGCCGGCAATGTATATGATATTCGACAAAATAATCTGTAAAACAAGCAAGGGCTTTAAGGGGGCAATATTATGAACAGAAACCGTAAATTAACAAAATCAATCGCCGCTGCAATGGCAGGTGTGATGCTGGCGGGACAGACAGCCGCCGGCGTATATGCGGCAGAGAATACCGGAGCTTCAGTGACCAAAAAGATGAGTATAACGCCGGCTGAGCATACAAAAAACGGCATAGAAAAGGAAGAGACCGTTTACGTCAAAGCCTCGGCGGACGGCGAACCGGATGAGGTGATCGTGAGTGTCTGGCTGAAAAATACGGACGGTGCAGACACGCTGACCGATATCACCGATCTGCAGGATATTGAAAACGTAAAGGGAGAGGAGGGCTTCGAGCAAAACGGGAAAGAAGTGGTCTGGAATGCAGACGGCAAAGATATCTACTATCAGGGAACCACCGATCAGGAGCTTCCGGTCGCAGTGCAGGTTTCCTGCTATCTGGACGGGCAGGAGATCTCACCGGAGGAGCTTGCCGGAAAGGATGGTCATGTGCGCATCCGCTTTACTTATGTAAACAGGGAGAAGAGCGGGGCGGTCTACACGCCGTTTGCCATGGTGACAGGCATGGTACTTCCGTCCGGGAATTTTTCAAATGTGACGGTGGAGCACGGGCGTCTGGTTTCCGACGGCGAAAAAGAAATAGTGATCGGCATGGGCTTTCCGGGGGTTGCCGGGAGTCTGAAGCTGGAGGAAAAAGAAGGTCTGCAGGATATAGAGATTCCTGATTACTTTGAGATGGAAGCGGATGTGACGGATTTTGAGCTGCCCATGACGATGACGGCGGCGACAAATCTTGATCTGTCTAAGTTTGGACTGGATGATATAAAAGATCTGGATGACCTGGAGGATGCAGTGGAAGATCTGGAGGATGCGGCGGATAAACTCACCGACGGCAGCGGCGAGCTGGCGGACGGCGTGAAGGAACTGCGGGATTCCTGCGTAGAACTGATCGACGGAATGAATGAGATTGACGAGAATATGGGAACGCTGGCGGATGGAATCACCACATTGAATAATAAGAAGGACGATCTGGTGGATGGCATCAACACGCTGGTATCTGGTATCGATACCTTAAACGGCAGGAAGGGGGATCTGATTTCCGGAGTAAACAGTCTGGTTTCCGGCATTGATCAGATGGATGCGAACAAGAGCACGCTGATTTCCGGTGTAAATGCCCTGCAGAGCGGAAGCAGCCAGCTCGCAGGGGGAAGCAGATCGCTGCAGAAGGGAATTACACAGTACACCTCGGGTGCGGCTGCATTAAAGGACGGAGTGGATGCTTACACAGACGGTGCGTCGGCATTGGGGGATGGTGCAGACGCATACGTGGACGGGACGGCGACGCTGATTTCCGGAATGAGTAACTATATAGAGGGAACGAACTCACTGGTTGCCGGGACAAAGTCTTATGTGGAGGGAGCACAGCAGTTTGCGCAGGGGGCAGATGCTTATATTGCCGGCGCGGATCAGCTCGCGGGCGGTGCGGTTGCCCTGAACGAACAGGTGCAGGCGCTTGCAGGGCAGCTTGGCGGTGCAATACAGAATCCGGGCGCAGACCTTCAGGCAGCAGCGGCGGCGGTTGACACGTGCATTGCGGGACTGGAAGCTTCTATTGCAGGCAATCAGTCGGTGCTGGCAACGCTGCAGGGAGTGCAGGCAAATCTGCCGGGCAGTCTGCCGGAGGCATTGGGAGACTATGCAGATACCTACAACAATTACGCAGGGCAGTTGAATACCAGTATAGCAGAGCTTCAGAACGACATAGCTTATCAGAGCCAGGCAAAAGAAGCGCTGGCACAGATCCGGGCAGCGCTTGCAGGGGCTTCGGGAGAGGGCAGCATGGATATCAGCGGGGCGCTCTCGCAGCTTGCAGCAGCGACGCAGCAGCTTGCGGATGGTGCAGCGGCGCTTACGGCAAATGATGAAGCTTTGAAGGCAGGAAGTGAGCAGCTTACGGAAAATGGCGACGCTTTGCTTGCGGGCGGCCGGCAGCTTGCGCAGAGCAGCGTGCTTCTGAATGCGGGGGCAAAGCAGCTTACAGAGAAAGGAAAAGAGCTGAAAGCAGGAGCTGCGCAGCTTACTAAGAAGGGCGGCGAACTGAAGACAGGCGCAGCACAGCTTACCGGAAAGAGTAAGGATTTAAAGAAAGGCGCAGCACAGGTAAGTTCCGGCGCAGCGCAGCTTGCGGATGGCAGCGGACAACTTGCTTCGGGAGCAGGTGCGCTTGGAAGTGGTATCGGACAGCTTGCAGATGGCGGACATCAGCTTTCCTCTGGAGCATCGGAGCTTGGCAGCGGTGTGCAGTCTCTTGCGGATGGCGGACATCAGCTCGCCTCGGGCACGGCGGCATTTGCGGACGGCATTGTGCAGCTCGCAAACGGCAGCACACAGCTTAAGGAGGGAACCGCGCAGCTTGCAGAGGCGGGCGTAAAGCTTGACGAGGGCACGCAGTCTCTTGCGGACGGCGCAGAGGAGCTTGCCGACGGCATGAAAGAATTTAAAGAAGAGGGTATTGATAAAATTACCGATGCGCTGGAGGACGATCTGCAGGAGTTCCTCGACCGTCTTGAAGAAATGAAGGACGCCGGAGAAAGCTATAAGAGCTTCGGCGGAGAGGCTGAAAACGGCAGCGTAAAATTTATTATTGAAACAGCAGGTATTGAGTAAAAGCTGACAATGACTTATGCCGTTGCTGTGAACGGAGTGAGCAGTAACCTATGCCCGGCGGAAAAAATCCGCCGGGTTTTGTCGCTCTTGCAAAAAAATGGCAATGATTATATAATGGTGCCAGGCAGGATTGTGGAAGCGCGTAGCACGGAGCAATCCGCAGGCATCATATGATGATGCCAGGGGCAAAGAACGAAAAAAGTTTGGAGGTATACAGATGTTTCGCAGTTTACCGCAGTATGATGTAATAAAAACAGAAGAGATCGCTGATGTGAAATCGACCGGCACACTGCTGCGCCACCGTAAAAGCGGCGCACGCATTCTTCTTCTGGAGAATAATGATGAAAATAAAGTATTTGGTATTGCTTTCCGCACACCGCCCGCGGACAGCACAGGCGTGGCGCATATTCTGGAACACAGCGTGCTCTGCGGGAGCGAAAAGTTCCCGTCTAAGGATCCGTTTGTGGAGCTGGCAAAGGGCTCGCTGAATACGTTCTTAAACGCAATGACGTATCCGGACAAGACGGTGTATCCGGTGGCGAGCTGCAATCTGCAGGATTTCTGCAATTTGATGCAGGTATACATGGATGCGGTGCTTTTCCCGAATATATATCAGAAAGAAGAAATCTTTCGTCAGGAGGGCTGGAGTTACATTCTGGAAAATCCGGAGGATGAGCTGACCTACAATGGCGTGGTATACAACGAAATGAAGGGAGCGTTTTCTTCTCCGGATGATATGCTGGACCGGGAGATCATGAATTCTCTGTTCCCGGATACGCCCTACGGCGTGGAGTCGGGCGGCGACCCGAAGGTGATTCCGGAACTGAAATATTCTGATTTTCTTTCTTTCCACAGCCGCTATTATCATCCGTCGAATTGCTATATTTACCTCTACGGGGATATGGACATGGAGGAGCGGCTGGCATGGCTGGATGGCGAATATCTGAGCAGGTACGATGCGATGGAGATCGATTCGGCAATCCCGCTGCAGAAGCCCTTTGAGAAAATGGCGGAGCAGACATTTTCCTACCCGGTATCCAGTGCAGAGGAAGAGAAAGATAACACATACCTGGCGTGGAATGTGGTGGCAGGCGAGGCTTCGGATGTGAACCTGTCTTATGCGATGGCAGTGCTGGAGTATGTGCTGCTCTCCGCACCGGGTGCGCCGCTCAAACAGGCGCTTCTTGACGCGGGCATCGGCAAGGATATTGAGGGCGGCTACGACGGCGGTATTCTGCAGCCGGTATTCTCTGTAGTGGCAAAATATGCGAACCCGGAGGATAAAGAAAAGTTTCTTACAGTAATTCGTGAAACCCTGCAGAAGCTGGTTGCCGGGGGGCTGGAGAAAAAAGCGCTGCTTGCGGCGATCAATAATCTGGAATTTAAATTCCGCGAGGCGGACTACGGCAGTTTTCCGCGCGGGCTGATGTATGGAATCGACACTTTCGATAGCTGGCTTTATGACGATAATGCGCCGTTTGATTATCTGAAGCAGCTGGAGGTCTGCCGTTTCTTAAAGGAGCAGACAGAAGGACGCTATTTTGAGGAGCTGATTCAGACCTTCCTTGTAGACAACACGCATGCTTCCGTGCTCGTGATGGTGCCGGAACAGGGGCTGACCGCAAAGGAGGACGAGCGTGTGCGCAGAAAGCTGGCAGCGTATAAGGAGAGTTTGTCAGACGAGCAGATTGCGGAATTGATTGAGCGCACGAAGAGGCTGCGTGCTTTCCAGGAGACGCCGTCCACGCAGGAGGAACTGGAGAAGATCCCGCTGCTGAAGCTTTCTGATATTGGAAAAGATGCGGCGCCGCTTTATAATAAAGAGGAAACGGTGGATGGCACAACGCTCGTCTGCCATGAAATCGATACCAATGGCATTGCCTATATCAATCTTTTATTTGACACTGCGGCAGTGCCGGATGAGCAGATAGAATATCTGGGTGTTTTAAAGGGGATTCTCGGTATGGTGGACACGGAGCACTACAGCTACCGTGAACTCAGCAACGAAATCGACATCCATTCCGGTGGAATCTACCCGTCAGTAGATGCATTTGCCGACGCAGCACATCCGGGAAGCTACTGCGCGAAATTTGAGATGAAGGCGAAGGTGCTTTACTCAGAGCTTGATTTTGCCTTTGATATAATGGAAGAAATCCTGCTGACTTCGAAGCTTACGGACGAAAAGCGTCTTTATGAGATTATTGCGCGCATGAAATCACGTCTGCAGATGCGCCTGACCTCTGCCGGACACCAGGCGGCGGCAAACCGTGCGATGGCGTATTTCTCCGGCACGGCGGCGTTCAATGACCGCACAGCGGGTATTACATTATATAAGACGGTGGAGATGCTGGAGGAACAGTTTGCCGGGAAAAAGGGTGAGATGGTGCACATCCTGAAAAATCTGACCGGGCAGCTGTTTAAGAAAGAAAATCTGCTGGTGAGCGTTACTGCCGAGCCGGAGGTTATGGAGAAGGTGCGTGAGCGTATCAGGCGTTTACAGAAGAAGCTGGAGGAAACCGCAGGCACGGGCGGAGCGGAAATTACAAAGCATGGACAGGCGGCTCCGCTAGGTCAGAAGAACGAGGGCTTTGCAACCTCCTCACAGATTCAGTATGTGGCGGCGGCGGGTAATTTCTGCCGGGCAGGCTATACCTACACCGGAGCGCTGCGCATTCTGAAGACTATCATGGCATATGAATATTTATGGACGAATATCCGCGTGCAGGGCGGTGCGTACGGCAGTATGAGCGGTTATGGGCGTACTGGGGATACGTATTTTGTATCTTACCGTGACCCGAATCTTGGAAGAACTCTGCAGGTATATGAAGGAATCACAGATTATCTGAAGAATTTCAGTGTAAGCGACCGTGATATGTGCAAATACATCATCGGAACAATGAGTGAGGTGGACACACCGCTTAATCCGCAGGCAAAGGGCGTAAGGTCACTGGCGGCGTATCTGGGCAATGTCACACAGAAGGATCTGCAGCGCGAGCGTGATGAAATTTTAAGCGCGACGCCGGGCAGTATCCGGGCGCTGGCTCCGCTGATCGGGGCGGTGCTGCAGGAGAAGTATATCTGTGTGATTGGAAACGGGGAAAAGATTAAAGAAGAAAAAGAACTGTTCTGCGAGGTAAAACCGCTGATCGGACAGGGAGAATGCGAATGAAGCTTGATGTAAACGAATTAAAAAGCAGCGGCAGTACAAAATCGGGGTTCGTGACGCTTATCGGGCGTCCGAACGTCGGAAAATCCACACTGATGAATCATCTGATCGGACAGAAAATTGCGATTACCTCGCGCAAACCGCAGACGACCAGAAACCGCATCCAGACAGTTTATACCTGTGAGAGAGGGCAGATTGTGTTTCTGGATACGCCCGGTATCCACAAGGCAAAAAACAAGCTTGGCGAATATATGGTAAACGTTGCCGAGCGCACGCTTGGCGAGGTGGATGTGATTCTCTGGCTGGTGGAGCCGTCTACTTTCATCGGCGCGGGCGAGCAGCACATTGCGGGGCAGCTCAAAAAGACGAAGACGCCGGTGGTGCTGATTATTAATAAAATCGACACAGTGCAGAAGACAGAGGTAGCAAAATTTATCGATGCTTACCGGAAAATTTATGATTTTGCCGATATTATCGCGGCATCTGCGCTGCGCGGACAGAACATGGATGAGATCATCGACACAATCTTTAAATATCTGCCGTACGGACCGATGTTCTACGACGAGGATATTGTTACCGACCAGCCGCAGCGCCAGATCGTAGCCGAAATGATCCGCGAAAAGGCGCTGCGCTGCCTGGATGAGGAAATCCCGCATGGTATTGCGGTGGCGATCGACCGTATGACGGAGCGGGAAGACGGACAGATATTTGATATTGATGCGACCATCATCTGTGAGCGGGATTCCCATAAGGGCATCATCATCGGGAAAGGCGGAGCCATGCTGAAAAGGATCGGTTCTGCTGCCCGCTGCGATATCGAAAACATGCTGGAGACGAGGGTTAATCTGAAGCTCTGGGTGAAGGTGAAAAAGGACTGGCGGGACAGCGATTTTCTGATTAAGAATTTCGGCTACGATAAAAAGGAAATCTGAAGCGGAGCATAAGATGAGTGAAAAACTGGAACTGACAGGTATGGTGCTGTCTGCTGTCCCTGTCGGGGAATATGACAAGCGGATCGTACTTCTGACGAAGGAACGCGGGAAAATAAGCGGATTTGCCAAAGGTGCCAGAAGGCAGAACAGCCCTCTGATGGCGGCGGCAAAGCCGTTTTCTTTCGGAATCTTCGAGTGCTATGAGGGACGCAGCTCTTACAATATTTATCAGGCGCAGATCAGCAATTATTTTGAGAAGCTGTCGCTGGATTTTGAGGGGGCTTATTATGGCATGTATTTCCTGGAGTTCGCAGATTACTATGCGCGGGAAAACAGCGACGAAAAAGAATTGCTGAAGCTTCTGTATGCGTCCCTGCGTGCGTTAGAAAATCCGCATTTGCCCAAAAAACTGGTGCGGTATGTATTTGAACTGAAAACAATGGTGATCAATGGGGAGTATCCGGAGGTTTTCTGCTGCACAGCCTGCGGGAGTACAGAGCAGCTCCGGGGATACAGCCATGCGGGAAACGGCATGGTCTGTGCAGAATGCATGCGGGAGGCACGCGCAGAGCCGTTATTGGAATCCACTGTTTTTACGATGCAGTATGTCGTTGCAACGCCGGTGGAAAAGCTGTACACGTTTACCGTGTCGGAGGAGGTGCTCGCTGAATTTGCGCGTATCCAGGACCGTTTCCGTAAAACATATGTGGACCGTAAATTTAAAACCCTGGAGATTTTGGAAAGTTTACAGATTTAGAGTTGAAAATGCGGAATAATGTTAGTATAATCATTTATGAATGACTTTGGGAGGATGAAAGGATGAAAAAGGGGTGCGTTTATGGTCTCTCACTGTGTTTAGGTCTGGCTTTGACGGGCTGCAGCAGCTTTTCACCGGCAGTCAGCGGCATTTCCATAGACAAAAAGGGCGCCGTCCAGGAGTTCGTCCGTGAAAGCTTTGATCAGAGCTATTATGACAAAGGGGAGTTAGAGGAGGAGCTGGACGCACAGATCAAAAGCTATAATGACAGTGCCGGAGCAAAGGCAGTAAAGAAGCAGAGCTTTCGTGTGAAGGATGGCTACGCCCAGCTTCGCATGACGTATGCAGGTACAAAGAATTACGCAGAATTCAACCATCTGGACTTTTATGCCGGGGATATCCAGGGTGCGGTGCAGGCGGGCTACGCTTTCGAAGGAAAGTTTGCGCAGGTTTCCGACGGGCAGGTGCAGGAGGCACTGGTGTGGGGTTCTGCCATTATGACCGGCAAGAATTATCAGACGGTCGCGCTGAGGCAGGCGATGCTGGTTGAGGTTCCGGGGACGATTAAGTATGTCAGCGAAAATGTAAAGGTGACAGGCAAATCTACGGCAGTCGTTGAGGAAAACGAAACGGCGTATATTTTATATGAATGAGGAGAATGATTTATGGAAAAGACAATGGAAAAAATTGTAGCGCTTGCAAAATCGAGAGGGTTTGTTTACCCGGGCAGTGAGATTTATGGCGGTCTGGCAAATACCTGGGATTACGGTAATCTGGGCGTGGAGCTGAAAAACAACGTGAAGCGCGCATGGTGGCAGAAATTCATCCAGGAAAATCCGTATAATGTCGGCGTGGACTGCGCAATCCTTATGAACCCGCAGACCTGGGTGGCTTCCGGACATCTCGGCGGCTTCTCTGATCCTTTGATGGACTGCAAGGAGTGCCACGAGCGTTTCCGTGCCGATAAGATTATAGAAGACTATTGTGCAGAGAAGGGCATTGCTCTTGAGAGCAGCGTGGATGCATGGACACAGGAGCAGATGAGGGACTTTATTGAGGAACACAATATTCCGTGCCCGACCTGCGGAAAGCACAATTTTACTGATATCCGTCAGTTTAATCTGATGTTTAAGACTTTCCAGGGAGTTACGGAGGATGCGAAGAATACCGTTTATTTAAGACCGGAGACTGCGCAGGGGATTTTCGTAAACTTTAAGAATGTACAGCGCACCTCCCGGAAGAAGATTCCGTTTGGCATCGGTCAGATCGGAAAATCCTTCCGTAACGAGATCACACCGGGAAATTTCACCTTCCGTACCAGAGAATTCGAGCAGATGGAGCTGGAGTTTTTCTGTGAGCCGGATACCGACCTGGAGTGGTTCGCATACTGGAAACAGTTCTGTCTCGACTGGCTGCACAACCTTGGTCTGAAGGATGAGGAGGTGCGCTATCGTGATCATGAGAAGGAAGAGCTGAGCTTCTACAGCAAGGCGACGACGGATGTGGAGTTTTTGTTCCCGTTCGGCTGGGGCGAGCTGTGGGGTATCGCAGACCGTACGGACTATGATCTGACGCAGCATCAGAATGTATCCGGACAGGATCTTACGTACTTTGACGATGAGAAGAAAATGAAATACGTTCCGTATGTGATTGAGCCGTCGCTGGGTGCTGACCGTATGGTGCTTGCATTTCTGTGCAGCGCTTATGATGAGGAAAATATCGGAACAGAGGAGAAGCCGGATATGCGCACGGTGCTGCATTTCCATCCGGTACTCGCTCCGGTAAAGATCGGCGTGCTTCCGCTCTCCAAGAAGTTAAACGAGGGGGCGGAGAAGATTTTTGCGCAGCTTTCAAAGAAATATAACTGTGAATTTGATGACCGCGGAAATATCGGAAAGCGTTATCGCCGCCAGGATGAGATTGGAACACCATACTGTGTTACTTATGATTTTGAATCTGAGACCGACGGGGCAGTCACCGTCCGCGACCGCGACACCATGGAGCAGGTTCGTGTGAAGATCGACGAGCTAGAAGCGTATTTTGCAGATAAATTCACATTTTAATGGTAGCGTGCGCCGGGTTGCGAAAGGCAGTCTGCGCGCTCAATTATAAAAACATTTTAGGAGGAAATCATCATGAAAGGTAATATTGTAGTAGGACAGTCCGGCGGACCGACAGCAGTTATCAATTCAAGTCTTGCCGGCGTTGTCAGCAAAGCAAGAGAACTTGGAGTACAGAAGATTTACGGTATGCATCACGGCATCCAGGGCTTCCTTAACGAGGATCTGGTAGATATGGGTGACTTCATCAAAGAGGATAAGGATATCGAGCTTTTAAAGAGAACTCCGTCCGCATTCCTTGGTTCCTGCCGCTATAAGCTGCCGAAGATCGAGGGCAATGAGGAAGTGTATGACAAGATTTTTGCAATTATGGAAAAATATGACATCGAGTGCCTGTTCTACATCGGTGGAAATGATTCCATGGATACCATCAAGATGTTGTCCGATTATGCAGCGCTGAAGGGCAAACCGCAGAGATTTATGGGTGTTCCGAAGACCATCGACAA
>DKTR01000009.1:1443-1567 GCA_002473385.1 Lachnospiraceae bacterium UBA7225 | reverse complement strand
CCACTGCCCGGGCTACGGTTCCGCAGCAAAATATATTGCAACTTCTATGAAAGAGATCATCCGCGACAATGCTTCTTTCGGTATTGAGAAGCCGACCATCTGCATCGTTGAGATTATGGGACGT
>DKTR01000009.1:860-1105 GCA_002473385.1 Lachnospiraceae bacterium UBA7225 | reverse complement strand
ACGCAGGCTGGCTGACCGCTGCTGCGGCACTCTCCAGAGACGAGGACTGCGAAGGACCGGATATGATTTATCTGCCGGAGGTTACCTTCGACATGGACGATTTCCTTGCAAGAGTGAAGGATCTGGCTGTGAAGAAATCCTCTGTTGTTATCGCAGTATCTGAGGGTATCAAGGTTGCGGATGGACGTTTTGTATGTGAGCTTGGCGGCGGATCCGATTATGTGGATGCGTTCGGACATAAGCAG
>DKTR01000009.1:0-534 GCA_002473385.1 Lachnospiraceae bacterium UBA7225 | reverse complement strand
GATGCGTTCGGACATAAGCAGCTCTCCGGCTGTGCGGCCACTCTGGCAAACAAGATCGCTGCAGAGACAGGCTATAAGACACGTGCAATCGAGTTCTCCACCCTGCAGAGAGCAGCGACACACGTTGCTTCCCTGAACGACATCAATGAGGCATTCAACGTTGGTTATCTTGCGTGCAAGGCTGCTGACGAGGGACAGACCGGTATGATGATCACCATTGATGTAAAGGAGCGCAGCCCGTACCAGGTTGGCTACAGCATCTACGATATCCATGCAATTGCAAACGTAGAGCGTCCGGTTCCGGCAGAATGGATCGTAAACGACGGTACTGATGTAGGAGAGGGCTATGTAGAGTATGCGCGTCCGCTCATTCTCGGCGAGCTTACACCGCTGATGGTAAACGGCGTTCCGAAGCATCTGGTACTTAACAGAAGCGCATACCGCAAGTAAAGAGAAATGTAAAATGGGGCTGTCTTGACAGCCTCATTTTTTAATCCAGGATAAAATAATTTGAAAATTTACGAATATTAGAAT
>DKTR01000090.1:460-7781 GCA_002473385.1 Lachnospiraceae bacterium UBA7225 | reverse complement strand
AGACTTGACTAAATAGGGAGGTTTGAATATGCTGCGATTAGGTATTATAAGTCTGGAACATCCTCACTCCAGAGGCAATCATATTCCGGCGCTGAAATATATGAAAGACAGAGTGACGGTGACGGCAATTTATGATGAAAGTGAAGAGTTTGCAAAAGAATGGCTGTCTATGTTTGGCGCGAAGTATTATGCGTCCAGAGATGAATTGCTGGCAGATACGTCTGTGGATGCTGTCTTGATAACTTCTACAAATGACCGTCACGCAGAGGACTGCATTGCGGCAGCGAGAGCGGGTAAGGCAATATTCTGTGATAAGCCGATTGCAATCAGCCCGGAGGACGGAGCCAGAATCGTGGAGGCTGTAAAAAAATATAAAGTGCCATTTATGACGACCTTTCCGGTTCGCTTTAATGATGCCGTTTTAAAAACCAAAAAGATGATAGAGGAAGGGCATTTTGGAAAAATTCTTGCAATTTCAGCTACAAATCACGGCTCAATGTATGAACCGGGGGTACCCGGCTGGGTGCTGGATCCTGCCAGAAACGGCGGCGGATGTATTATAGACCATACAGTACATGTTGCTGATATTATACGGTGGTTTACCGGAGAAGAATTTGAAACGGTTAATGTGCGTGCGAAACATGCACTGCATAATAATATCACAGCAGAGGATATTGCGGTAATGCAGGGCACAATGTCGAAAGGCGCGATTTTCCAGATTGATGCCTCCTGGTCCCGCAGACCGGAAGACCCGATGTGGGGAGACGTTACCATGCGCGTAGTTGGGGAAAAGGGCACAGCTTTTCTGGATCTTTACAATAACCAGCGCATGGAAGTATATACGGGGGGAAGACTTTTGCCCCATTATCCAAATCTTGTAGCGAAAGAGCATGGCGATATTTTTGATGATTACGTTTGTTATCTGGAAAATGGAAGACCCATGATCGGAGCAGACGCTGTAGATGGACTGAGAACCATTGAACTGGCATATGCGGCATATGATGCTTTAAAGTCGGGTAAAGAGGTTATTGTAAGGAAACATTAAAGGGAGGGAAGCTTTTACATGAATTGTAATCTGGATACGGTACTGGCTCAATTTTGCTATGATTCACGCGTTATCGGTTGCGAGCGGCATGGGTGCGGTCATATTAATACCACATACCTTGTCGTATGTGAAAGTGGTCACAGATATATTCTTCAAAAAATTAATCATACAGTATTTAATGACGTAGAGGCTCTGATGCATAATATTTCTGCGGTTATCGATTTCCTGGCAAAAAAAGCCAGCGATCCGCGTACTATCATGAAGCTGATACCGGCCCGTTCCGGAGCAGACTATTTATGCATGCCGGATGGGAGCTATTGGCGTTCCTACGATTATGTGGAAAACACGATTTGTCTTCAGAGGCCGGATAGCCCGGAGGATTTCTACCAGAGTGCAGTCGCTTTTGGAAATTTCCAGTATCAGCTGGCAGATTTTCCTGCATCAACGCTTAACGAAACGATTCCGAATTTTCATAATACGGTTGACAGATACCGGATTTTTCATGATGCACTTAACCGGGATGCGTATAATCGCAGCAGATTAGTAAGAGAAGAAATTGCGTTTGTACTTGCGCATGAAAAAGAAGCGGGCATTCTGATGGAGATGCAGAAATCCGGAAAATTACCGCTGCGGGTTACTCATAATGATACGAAATTAAATAATGTTTTGCTTGACGGGAAAACACGCAAGGCGTTATGTGTAATTGATCTGGACACGGTAATGCCGGGGCTGAGTGTGTACGACTTTGGGGATGCTATCCGTTTTGGGGCATCAACGGCTGATGAAGATGAAAAGGATCTTCACAAGGTGGAGATGAGCCTGGAATTATTCGGTATTTTTGCCGGGGGATTTCTGGGAGCCTGTCCAAGTCTGACAGAGACGGAACGTCAGATGCTTCCGATGGGAGCAAAAATGATGACACTTGAGTGTGGGGTAAGGTTTTTAACAGACTATCTTGACGGGGATCATTATTTTGCAATTCATTATGAGGATCAGAACCTGTACCGCAGCAGGACGCAGTTTAAATTAGTGGAAGATATGGAAAAGAAATGGGAGCAGATGAATCAGATTTGCGGCAGCTTCCATTAGATGTACGGAAAAACACCTCGTGAGTCCGGCTTTTATGCCGGCCGCGGGGTGTTTTTTTGCAAGAAGAATCTGGTAAAAGAAACGCTTGTGCCGCAATAGCGGAAGATGCTATGATAGAAACAGAAAAATTTGAGAGGAGTGTTTACGTATGGAACTTGTGATGAGAAAGGATGTCCCCAGGGAGCTGACGTGGGATCTTTCAGCAATATATAGTACAGAGGCGGCGCTGGAGGCGGATGCGGACCGGATAGAGGTATTGAGCTGCCATCTGGAGGAGGCTTATAAAGGAAAACTTATTACGCCGCAGGCAATCAGCTCCTGTCTGACGGAAGCACAGGAGCTTTATGAGAGGGCAGATCTGCTTGGAAGCTATTGCTATCTGGCAGTTTCGGTTGATTACTATGACACCGGAAATCAGAAGCGCAATGAAAAAGTCGGGATGCTGCTCTCGGAGGTGTTCAGTCGGATTAGCTTTATAGAGAGCGAGATCCTTATGCAGGAGGATGATGTTCTGGAGGAAGCGATTGCGCTTGGAGGGGGAAACGGATGTTATCTGCGCAATCTGCTGCGGAAAAAACAGCATCGGCTAACGCCGGAAACGGAACGGGTGCTGACAGCGCTTACGCCGGTGTTCGATGCTCCCAGCCAGATTTACGATATGGCGAAGCTTGCTGATATGCGGTTTGATTCCTTCGAAGCGGACGGGGAAAAATTCCCGCTCGGATATTCGCTGTTTGAGGATTCCTACGAATATGATCCGCGCACGGAAGTGCGGCGTACAGCTTTTAAAGCATTTTCGGATAAAATCCGCCAGTATGAAAATGTGACGGCTGCAGCTTATCAGACGCAGGTGCAGGCAGAAAAAATCATGGCGAAGCTGCGCGGCTTCGATTCGGTGATCGACAGCTTGCTTTTTCAGCAGAATGTCAGCCGTGAGATGTACGAACGCCAGCTTGATCTGATTATGGAAAGACTGGCACCGCATATGCGCAAATATGCAAAGCTTCTGCAGAAGGTATACGGGCTGGACAGTATGACGTCGGCGGATCTGAAGCTGGATGTTGATCCGGCATATGTGCCGTCTGTTACAATTGAGGAATCAAAGGAGTATATTGAAAAAGGGCTGGCAATTCTTGGAGAAGACTATGTGGAAATGATACGGACTGCCTACCGCGGGCGTTGGGCAGACTTTGCACAGAACCAGGGAAAATGTACGGGCGGTTTCTGCTCAAGTCCTTATGGCTCACACTCCTTTATCCTTCTGAGCTGGCACGATCAGATGGCAGATGTTTTTACACTGGCGCACGAATTGGGACACGCAGGACATTTCAAAGCATGCCACGGAGCGCAGTCAGTGTACGACGTGGATGTTTCCAACTACTTTGTGGAGGCTCCTTCTACCATGAATGAGCTGCTGATGGCGCATTATCTGCTGAAAACGAATCCGGACAAGCGTTTTCGCCGCTGGGTGCTCGGTTGTATGATCAGCAAAACCTACTATCATAACTTTGTTACACATTTTCTGGAAGCGGTTTATCAGCGGGAGGTTTACCGGCTGATCGATGCGGGCGGAAGCGTGCAGGCGGAGGTCTTAAACCGCATTATGCGGAAGACACTGGAGAAATTCTGGGGAGATGCTGTGGAAATCTGCGAGGGTGCAGAACTGACCTGGATGCGCCAGCCACACTATTATATGGGGCTTTACTCCTACACCTACAGTGCAGGGCTGACAATCGCAACGCAGGTGTGCAGGCGTATTGAAGAGGAAGGGCAGACTGCCGTGGACGACTGGAAGCGTGTGCTTGCGGCAGGCAGCACAAAATCTCCGGCGGAGCTGGCAAAAATGGCTGGTGTAGATATCACCACCAGCGAACCATTTATTGATACCATAGATACGATCGGAGCGATAATCGACGAAATCTGCCAGCTGACGGAAGAACTGGAGGGCTGACAAAAATATTGAAAATAGAATTATTTATTGATGAACAAAAAGGTTTGTGATATACTATATTCGATTTACGAATTTATGGAATCACAACAGTTTCAACCCCCATACATGAAAGCCAGCGGATTGCAATAAGCTTCACATTTCCGCAGGTTTACATGGTAAAATAAGAAAAGGAGATGGACGAAATGGGATTAGTAACAACTAAGGAAATGTTTGCGAAAGCCTACAATGGCGGCTATGCTATCGGCGCTTTCAACGTAAACAACATGGAAATCGTACAGGGTATTACTGAAGCAGCAGGCGAACTGAACAGCCCGGTTATCCTTCAGGTATCCAAAGGAGCACGCGCTTACGCTAACCATACTTATCTGGTAAAGCTGGTGGAAGCAGCAGTTGCAGAAAACCCGCAGATTCCGATCGCACTGCATCTGGATCACGGCGATTCATTTGAACTTTGCAAGAGCTGTATCGACGGCGGATTTACATCTGTTATGATTGACGCATCTTCCAAATCTTTTGAAGACAATATTGCACTTACAAAGCAGGTTGTTGAGTACGCTCATGCACACGGTGTAGTAGTAGAGGCAGAGCTTGGTACTCTGGCAGGTGTAGAAGACGAAGTTGTTGTAGAGTCAGGACATGAGAGCTATACGCGTCCGGAAGAAGTAGAGGAGTTTGTTGATAAGACGGGCTGCGACTCTCTGGCAATTGCTATCGGTACAAGCCATGGCGCATACAAATTCAAAGCTTCCCAGTGTACACGCAATGAGGAGGGAATCCTTGTTCCGCCGCCACTGCGCTTTGACGTTCTGGAAGAGTGCATCAAACGCCTTCCGGGCTTCCCGATCGTACTGCACGGTTCCTCTTCCGTTCCGCAGGAATTTGTGAAGATGGTAAATCAGTATGGCGGAAATATGCCGGATGCTATCGGTATTCCGGAAGCAGAGCTTCGTCATGCAGCAGAGCTGGCTGTCTGCAAGATCAATATCGATTCCGATATCCGTCTTGCTATGACAGGCAACATCCGCAAATACTTTGCAGAGCATCCGGATCACTTCGATCCGCGCCAGTATCTGAAACCGGCACGCCAGGCTGTAAAGGACATGGTTGCTCACAAGATCCAGTATGTACTGGGAAGCGCAGGCAAAGCTTAAAGATAAGCAATATGTATCTCTCGGGCAGAGGTTTCCTCTGCCCGTTTTTTATCACACGGGACGGGATTTTAGTGTAATAAAAACGCATGAGTGAAAGGAATCTGACGAATGAATAAAGAAGAACGCACAAAATATTGGATACGGATCAGCATGGAGTTTGCTGTTCTGGCGCTGGCAATTTTATTTTTCTTCTGCGTTTTCCGTTTTGACTATTTAATGAAGGCGTTCCGCCATGCAAAAGGAATTCTGACACCGTTTATTTACGGTGGCGTGATGGCGTACGCACTGCGGATGCCGTGTAATTTTTTCGAGAAGCATCTGACGGGGATTTTTCCGGAAAAATTAAAAAAGCTGGTACCGGCAGCGGCAATCTTTCTCAGCTTCTTAAGCGCAGTGCTGGTGATCTATTTTCTGCTCAGCATGGTTATACCGCAACTGGTTATCAGCATTTCCGGAATCATTGCGGATCTGCCCAAAGCAGTGGAGGACGCGTCGGTCTGGCTGGAAAAAACACTGGAAGACAACAGCGTGCTGAAAACCTATGCGGATACAGCAATGGACAGCATTATTCAGAAGCTGCAGGCATGGGCGAGGGGGGATCTGCTTCCGACGCTGCAGAGTGTGATGAGCGGCTTTACCAGTACCGTTTCACAGGTAGTAGGTCTGCTGGTGGATCTTGGAATCGGAATTGTGGTTTGCGTCTACCTGCTTCAGTCACGGAAGCTGTTTGCACGCCAGTCAAAATTAGTATTGTACGGCGTTGCCAGACCAGTGTGGGCGGAACGTATTCTGGACGAAATCAATTACGCAGACAGAATGTTTGTCGGGTTCTTCAGCGGTAAAATTCTGGACAGTGCGATCATCGGGCTGCTGTGTTACATATTCTCGTTGATTTTCGGCTTCCCGAACGCTATGCTGGTGAGTGTGATCGTGGGTGTCACCAATATCATTCCGTATTTTGGACCTTACATCGGGGCGGTTCCGTCTGCGCTGCTGATACTGATGAGCGATCCGGTGAAATGCCTGTGGTTTGTTGTTTTCATCCTTATTCTCCAGCAGTTTGACGGCAACATTTTAGGACCGCATCTGCTGGCAAACAGCACCGGTCTTTCCGGTTTCTGGGTATTGTTTTCCATCACGGTATTTGGCGGGCTTTTCGGGTTCGTGGGTATTCTGGTCGGTGTGCCGGTATTTGCTGTTATTTACGATATTGTAAAGAAGCTGGTGCTGTACGGATTGCGCAGGCATGGGAAACTGGATATGCTGAAAAATAAGGAGGCACGTTAGCCTTCAATCCTGGAAAAAAAGTGGCTCCGGAAGAAATTCCGGAGCCGTATTATTTTTTACAGTGCCTGTCTGGCAGACAGTTTACTGCAGCCGTCCTCTGACATGAGTGGAAACTTCCTTGCGGGAGAAGGAGGGCTGATAAACAAAGTAGTAGCATACGATGTTCAGCGCCAGCGCTGCGATTACATCGATGACGGTATGCTGCTTGAGAAACATGGTTGCTGCCACGATGGCAATACAAAGAAGCAGTGAGGTGTTTACCACCCACGGATGCTTTTCCTTTAACGAAGGACATCCGGCAACAGCGATGTGGACAGCAACAGAGTTAAATACATGGATACTTGGCAGCACGTTAGTGGGTGTGTCGATCGACCACAGAAAACGCACCATATCCATAAAGACATTGCTGCGGTGCAGGTATGTGGGACGGAGCGTGTGTCCGTTCGGATATACGAGCGATACGATTAAAAATAGTGTCATGCCGATACCGAGGTTCGTTATCAGTGCCCAATACTGACGGCGGTCCTTTTCTGCAAATCCGAACCAGAGTACTGCGGATGCCACATAGAAAAACCACAGAAAATACGGTATAATAAAGTATTCGCAGAACGGAATCAAGCGATCCCATTTCGAAACCAGCATATGCATGTTGTGAACCGGTTTGTTTTCCACATAAGCAAACACGGCAAGGTAAAAAAGCAGGTAAAGAATGACCGGAACGAAATGCCGGTAATTATTCCAAAGTTTTTTTCCGGATTTTAATGTCATATAAATCTCCCCATATTTTATAAAACACAT
>DKTR01000090.1:0-166 GCA_002473385.1 Lachnospiraceae bacterium UBA7225 | reverse complement strand
AACACATCCATCATTTACTTGCCCCATTATGGCACGTTTTTGTAGAGAAAACAATAGGCAGGATGCGAATTTAAGAAAAAATTCAGCCTTATTTATATTTTATAAAGTTTTAAAACAGAAAGAACTGTGTTATACTGAAATTAAATGATGTTGGGGTCAAAAGCCT
>DKTR01000016.1:8519-8639 GCA_002473385.1 Lachnospiraceae bacterium UBA7225 | reverse complement strand
TTCCTTGGTTTTGAGCAGATCTTTAAAAATTCTCTGACAGGTCTGCCTATTGGCGGCGGTAAGGGTGGTTCAGATTTTGATCCGAAGGGTAAATCAGACAGAGAGGTTATGGCATTCTGC
>DKTR01000016.1:0-8186 GCA_002473385.1 Lachnospiraceae bacterium UBA7225 | reverse complement strand
CAGAGCTTTATGACAGAGCTTTGCAAATATATCGGAGCAGATACTGACGTACCGGCAGGCGATATCGGTACCGGTGCACGTGAGATCGGCTACATGTTTGGACAGTATAAGAGACTGACAGGGCTGTATGAGGGTGTTCTTACCGGAAAAGGTCTTTCCTACGGCGGTTCTCTTGCCAGAACAGAGGCAACCGGCTACGGTCTGCTGTATCTGACACAGGAACTGATGAAAATTAACGGTAAAGAGATCAGCGGCATGACAGCGGCAGTTTCCGGTTCCGGAAATGTTGCTATTTATGCAATCCAGAAGGCACAGCAGCTTGGCGTGAAGGTTGTTACCTGTTCAGATTCTACCGGCTGGGTATATGATCCGGAAGGCATTGATGTACCGGCTCTGAAGGAAATCAAGGAAGTAAAACGTGCGCGTCTTACAGAATACAGAAACTACCGTCCGAATTCCGAGTACCATGAGGGCAGAGGCGTATGGAGCGTAAAGGTTGACCTTGCTCTTCCGTGCGCAACCCAGAATGAGCTGCTTCTTGAGGATGCAAAGCAGCTTGTTGCAAACGGTGTTACCGCAGTCTGCGAGGGTGCAAACATGCCGACTACTCTGGATGCGACCGAGTATCTGCAGGCAAATGGCGTGATCTTCGCACCGGGCAAGGCGGCAAACGCAGGCGGCGTTGCTACTTCTGCACTGGAGATGTCCCAGAACAGCGAGAGACTGAGCTGGTCCTTCGAGGAAGTGGATGCAAAGCTTCAGCAGATCATGGTAAATATCACACACAATATAGCAGATGCAGCTGAAAGATATGGCATGCCGGGCAACTATGTGGCAGGCGCTAATATCGCAGGCTTTGAAAAGGTTGTAAATGCGATGACAGCGCAGGGTATCGTGTAGTTTAAGGTATTGTGTAGTTTGATGAGGAGGAAATATGTTAGACATTAAAATCACAAAAACAACAAACCCGAAACCGCTTCCGACGGAGGATAATCCGCTGGTATTCGGTACGATCTTTACGGATCATATGTATGTGATGGAGTATACAGAAGGTCAGGGGTGGCATGATCCGGAAATTATGCCGTATCAGCCGATCTCTCTGGAGCCGTCCGCAATGGTATTTCACTACGGGCAGGAGATGTTTGAAGGGCTGAAGGCGTATAAGACGGAAGATGGAAGAATTCTGCTGTTCCGCCCGGACAAAAATATTGAACGTGCCAATAATTCTAATAAGCGTCTGGAAATTCCGCAGATTCCGGCGGACGATTTCCTGAATGCGCTGAAGACACTGGTAAATCTGGATCAGGCGTGGATTCCGACAAAGCCGGGCACTTCGCTGTATATCCGCCCGTTTGTCATTGCTACGGATCCGTTCCTCGGTGTGCGTCCGTCCAGCACTTATAAGTTCATCATCATCCTTTCTCCGGTAGGTGCTTACTATCCGGAAGGACTGAATCCAGTGAAGATATGGATCGAGGATGAATATGTAAGAGCGGTAAAAGGCGGCATTGGCGAGGCCAAAACAGGCGGCAACTATGTGGCATCCCTTGCTGCTCAGATAAAGGCACATAATGAAGGTTATTCCCAGGTGCTCTGGCTGGATGGTGTAGAAAGAAAGTATATTGAAGAGGTGGGTGCTATGAACATCTTCTTCAAAATCAATGGCACGGTTGTGACACCGATGCTGAACGGAAGTATTCTTCCGGGTGTTACCAGAAATACCTGCATCCAGCTCTGCAAGGAGTGGGGGCTTCCGGTAGAGGAGCGCCGCATTTCGGTGGACGAACTGGTAGAGGCGGCAAAGACCGGCGCGCTCGAAGAGGTATGGGGCTCCGGCACGGCGGCTGTTATCTCTCCGGTAGGACATCTGCGTTATGAGAATGAGGTATTCCAGATCGCGGACGGCGGCATCGGGAAAGTAAGCCAGAAGCTTTATGACACAGTGACCGGTATTCAGCTTGGAAAGCTGGAGGATAAGCATGGCTGGACGGTAGAAGTGAAATAAAATGGTGCAGACTCATTTGTCGGGCAACTCATGAGATAAAACAGAGAATCCGGTTTTCTGCTGATGAAAGCAGAAGACCGGATTCTTTATCTCACAGGGAATTAAGAGGAAAGCGGAGGATGTAAAAAGGGAGAGATGATTTAAAATATGAGTTATAAAATCTTGATCGCAGAGGATGATATGGGACTAAATGAAGGCATCCGCCTGGCGCTGAGACAAAGTAATGTCACATTTGTACCGGCATATACGCTGGCGGAAACGAGGGAGCTTATGGATGCGGAGCAGCCGGATATGATACTTCTGGATATTAATTTTCCAGATGGCAGCGGATTTGATCTTTTGCGGGAAATCCGCAGGAAATCAAATGTGCCTGTTCTCGTGATTACGGCAAATGATATGGAATTGGATGAAGTAAAGGGGCTGACTCTGGGGGCGGATGATTATATCACGAAACCCTTCGGATTGATGGCTCTGCGCGCCCGGGTAGAGAATATACGCAGGCGCACCGTGAAACAGACAGCTTTTGTTTATGACATGGGTAAGTACCGATTTGATTTTGGAACACTTGATTTTCGCGTGGGAGGCCGGGAAATTTCTCTGAGCACTTCAGAGCAGAAGCTTCTGAAGCTGTTTGTAGCACATCCCGGTCAGACACTGACGAGGGATAAGCTGGTAGATCTTATCTGGCCGGACGCAGTTGAATATGTAGATGAAAACGCGCTGACTGTTACTGTCAGCCGTCTGCGGAAAAAACTGGAGACCGGGGAGCCGGATAGTCCTATCTGTACGGTATATGGCGTGGGATATGTCTGGAATCCCGGGAATATCCGGGGAGGAGCAGGATATGCGGACGAGTTCTAAGATCATTTCCCGTCTGGATGAAATGCTGGAGGCTGCCATAAACGGTTCTTTTGTGGAGGAAGATTATGATGAGACAGAGCTTTCCCGTCTGGAAAGTAAGTTCCGGCAGTATCTGACCGCCAGAGAAACGGCTTCAGAGAAGGTGGAGGCGGAGCGCACCGCTATTAAGGAGCTGGTGACAGACATTTCACATCAGACGAAAACGCCTTTGGCAAATATCCTTTTGTACACGCAGCTTTTGCAGGAACAGTGTAAGGATCAGCAGGCTGCGCCTTATATAGAACAGATTCGCATGCAGACAGAGAAACTGCAATTTTTAATGCAGGCGCTCATCAAAATATCGCGCCTTGAGAGCAAAATGGTGGAGCTGTCGCCGACGGAAGGATCATTGTATCCGCTCATTTTGCAGGCCGTGGATCTGGCGCAGGGCAAGGCCGGGGCAAAAGAGATCACAATAGAGATGAGAGAGGCAGAAAAAGATATCCGGGCCGTCTTTGATTTTCGATGGACACTGGAAGCTCTGGGGAATCTTCTTGATAATGCCGTGAAGTATTCACCGGTGGGGAGCAGGGTAACCGTGGAGGTGAGAGCTTTCGAAATGTTTGTGTGCATTTCCGTTGAGGATATGGGATCCGGGATTCCGGAGTCAGAGCAGGCCCAGATTTTTAAACGATTTTACCGTGGGAAAAATGCGCGGTATGAGGAGGGCAATGGGGTGGGACTTTATCTCACCCGCATGATTTTGCAAAAAGAGAGGGGATATGTGAAAGTGTCTTCTCCGGAAAAAGGCGGAAGCTGTTTTTCCATTTATTTACAGAGAGCATAGCAGGTATGATGACCGTAAATATTTCAAAACTGTTAGAATTCAGAAAGGATCTGGAAAGAATGCTTTGCTACAATATGTCTGTAAGGACAATAGCAGAAGGGAGACAGACATGGAGATTTTAAAGACAGAAGATCTGAAAAAATATTACGGCAAAGGTGAAACCTGCGTAAAAGCGCTGGACGGCGTGAATTTTTCCGTGGAAAAGGGAGAATTTGTGTCCATTGTAGGTACCAGCGGCAGCGGAAAATCCACACTTCTAAATATGCTGGGAGGACTTGACCGGCCTACAGCGGGAAATGTGACAGTGGATGGAAAAAATATTTTTTCATTAAAGGAAGAGGCGCTGACGATCTTCCGCAGGAGAAAAATTGGCTTTGTGTTTCAGAGCTACAATCTGGTGCCGGTGCTGAATGTGTATGAAAATATTGTGCTGCCCATTGAGCTGGACGGAAAAAAAGTGGATAAACAGTTTGTCCGCAGCGTCATTGAGATTCTGGGGCTGGAGAAAAAAATATATGCCCTGCCCTCCCAGCTTTCCGGAGGTCAGCAGCAGAGAGTTGCAATCGCCCGGGCCCTGGCGGCAAAGCCAGCTATCCTGCTGGCGGATGAACCTACAGGGAATCTGGATTCAGCTACCAGCACAGATGTATTAGGGCTTCTTAAAATTACGGGGGAACGGTTCGGTCAGACCATGGTGATGATTACCCACAACGAGGAGATCGCCCAGATGGCAGATCGCATTGTGCGCATAGAGGACGGAAAGATTACTTCAGATGCGGGCGTAAAAGGCGGTGGTCTCCATGCGTAAAGTGAAAAACAGCAAGGCTGTCGGACGTCTGTCGAAAAAAAGCTTTGAGGCCAGCCGTACCAGAAACATCATTGCAGCGGTGGCTATTGCACTGACATCTATCCTGTTTACAGCAGTATTTACCATCGGGCTTGGCATGGTGGAGTCCTCCCAGCAAAATACCATGCGTCAGGTGGGAACCGATATGCGGGGCGTGATAAAAAATCTCACAAAAGAACAATATGAGATTTTGCGAAAGCATCCTTCCATAACGGAGGAGGGGATTGATATTGCCGTGTCTGCCCAGGTGACTAATCCCGAATTCTTAAAGCGCCATCTGGAGATGCACTACCGGTCGGAAAATCTGTATAAGCATGACTTTATTGAAATTATCGACGGCAGGGCTCCCAGCGCTGCCGAAGAAGTTCTGATGGATGAAAAGTCTATGGAGCTTCTGGGTCTGGAGGCGAAAGCCGGGCAGCAGGTGACCATTAAAATGCGGGTCCGCACGGCAGACACAGAAGAGACAGAGAGAACCTTTACTGTCTCCGGCGTAATAAAGGCTGTGGACGGCATGAATGTGGGATTTTTATATGTGTCGGAGAATTATCTCGAAAAATATGCAGACGAACTGTTCCCCATGGATGAGAATGTGGGCGGCATCAATATGAGCGTAAACTTTGACGGCAGAGCGGATATCCAGAGGGCACTGGACAAAATTATTACGGACAGCGGTTTTTCCACCGATGACAGAGCGGAGAATTTTTTGGCATCCAACGCAAACTGGGGTTACATGTCACAGAGCGCGGCCAGCGATCCCATGAATATCATCGGCATAGCGGCGGTGCTGATTTTGATTCTGGCGGCAGGATATCTGATTATTTATAATATTTTTCAGATTTCCGTTATTCGCGATATCCGTTATTACGGTCTTTTAAAAACGATCGGGACTACCGGGCGTCAGATTAAAAAAATTCTGCGTCGTCAGGCTATAAAGCTCTGCGTTCTTGGTATACCGGCAGGACTGATTCTTGGATATCTGGCAGGGAAGGTGCTGCTTCCGATGATTCTGACAACCGGGGGAAGCACATATGCAGAGGCGGATGTGAAGGTATCGCCGCAGCCATGGATTTTTGTGGGAGCAGCGCTGTTTACGGTAATCACAGTACTTATTTCAGAATGGAGGCCAGGCAGGATTGCCGCAAAGGCATCGCCGGTAGAGGCACTGCATTACACGGAGCAGGGAAAAGGAAAGAAAAAATGGAAAAGATCTACGGACGGCGGAAAAATCACCCGCATGGCGTTTTCCAATCTGGGAAGAAACAAGGGAAGGACGGCAGTAGTGATCTGTTCTCTGTCTCTGACGGTCATTTTGCTGAACAGTATTTACACAGTCAGCAATTCTCTGGACCGGAAAGGCTTTTTGTCGAAGCTGATACTGAGCGAGGCAGTAATCGGAAATGCGCAGCTCTGGAATTACCGATATTGTCCCTATGATGAGCAGACAGCGGCTGAGGAAGGCCTGACGGAAACCTTTATTTCTGCCTGCCGGGAGCAGGAGAGCTTTCAGGAGGGAGGAAGGATTTACGGTGATGTGACCGGAGTGCAGCTTTCGCTGGACTCCTGGGCGGTACCAGATTATATTGAGAAGGATAAAAATGGAATCCCGGGCTACTGGAGGGAAGGAGGATGGATTTCTTATGGGCTATATGATGATAAAGGAGAGCTTCTGCTTAAAGATCTCCGGGCAGCTTATTTTGGAATAGAGAAGTTTGTTCTGTCTAAGATGACTATTATCGAGGGAGAGAAGGATACAGATACGATCTGGGAGAAGCTTCAGACGGGAAACTATCTGATCTATGCGGCAAATGTGGATGATGATAACACCGTGATAGAGGAATACGTTAAGCATCATGCCGGAGAAAGGATCACGCTTATGTTTGAGGAAGAAGGGGAGAAACCTACAGAAAAAGAGTACGAGATTCTTTCCGTCATCAAGCGTCATCAATACAGTCTGTCCGATAGGACCGGTAATGATTTTGAATACTATGTGTCTGCGGAAGAGTTTAAAAAGCATTGCCCGGAAAGCTTCCTGATGAATTATCTGCTGGATACGAAAGAGGGCAAAGAGGCAGAGATGGAGACGTTTTTAAAGGATTATACGGAAAACGTAGAGCCGGACATGAATTATCAGTCCAGAACAATGGTCCAGGGGCAGATGCAGGAGATGCTGGGAACCGTTACTCTGGTGGGAACGCTGCTGGCGGGAATGATCGGGCTTATCGGGGTTTTGAATTTTATTAATACCATACTTACCGGAATGGTCACCAGAAAGCGGGAGTTTGCCATGATGGAGGCCATTGGCATGACGAAACGGCAGCTTGTGGGAATGCTCACGACGGAGGGCGTATGCTATGCGGGAATAACCATTATCTGTTCACTGATCCTTGGCAGTGCGTTCTCCCTGGGAATCGTCCGTATGATCAGCAATGGGCTCTGGTTTTTGAAATATAAATTTACGCTCCTGCCTGTACTGGTTGCCAGCCCGGTGCTGATTCTGCTTGGAATACTTGTGCCGGGAGTAGTGTACCGCCTGCGCAGGCAGGAAAGTATTGTGGAGGAAATCAGAGAGTAATATAATCTATGCTTTTGGTTTCCAGCGGATGAGCCGTATGGAATTGAGCAGCACACAGACGGTGGCTCCGTTGTGGAGCAGGGCGCCCGGAACCATTGGCAGCAGCCCCAGACTGGAAAGAGTGATGCCGGCAAAGTTTACAAGGCAGGCAAAAAGAACAATGTTTTCCAGAATGATGGTGCGCGCCTTACGGGTAACGGCGAGTGCATAGGACAGACTGGCAGTGCTGCATTTTTCCGCAAAAATAATGTCCGCATCTGCCGAGCAGCCGAGTGTAAGACCATTGTCCGTGCGGTAAAGTCCGCCTTCCGGAGAAGGCTTCACCGATTTTGCAGCGCCCAGGCGTTCTACGGTCTCACCGTCCGGCAGGATAATGCCGCATCTTGCCGCGTTGATGACACAGGACAGCACTGCCGCCGGGCTGGAGAGTACCAGGGAGCAGGGACAGGCAATGACCAGAATGGACATTACGCGTGAAATGTCGCGGGTAAAGAGGAATACCACAGCGCAGATTCCGAGAATCACGGGCAGAAAGTATTTTGAAAAATGATCGGCAAGACGCTGCACATGTCCGCCGTCCCCGGAGACGTGTCCGCCTGTTTTCGATGAGGCGGGCAGGGAGGCCAGCAGGGCATCGGCAGTCAGTCTGGTCTTTTCCATGGTGAAATCCTCAAGCGCTTCACCGAGAAGCATCATGAAGGAAACCTCCGCACCCTCCATATATTCTCCGGTAAATATGGTGCCGATCAGCGCGAGCACAACGAGGATACCGGTCGTGACGGTCCGTGTGCGCCGGACGGTCTGCAGGGTATCATAGCAGATATAGCCTCCGCCGATGATAAGCGGGATGAGCGATGCCGGAAAGGGCATCGGCAGGGCAAAAATCTCGTCGATAAGGGTTGCAAGTATGATCAGCAGTAACACGAATGCCGGGAAGCCGAATGCTTCCCGGTAAATTTTTTTGTTCATAGAATCCCTCCTATAAAAGCTGGATGCCGTTTCGCCTGGCTTCTTCTACAATGTTTTCCGGCCAGAGGGACACCTGTACCTCGCCGATATGCGCCTTGCGCAG
>DKTR01000114.1 GCA_002473385.1 Lachnospiraceae bacterium UBA7225 | reverse complement strand
GCTGATGTGCGTTCCGCACATCCGGAAAAAAGGAAAAACAGCCCTTAGCAAGTGAACTTGCACGGTCTGTTTTTCCTTTTTTTCTGCATGGCTGAACTTTAAACAATTTGCCGAATTAGTATTGAAAATCGCAGGTACTGTGGTATAATGGCGATAAATAAATAATAGCGAAGTAGGAATAAGCGCGTTAAGTTGTCAGCGGCTGGGGAGTCGCCCTGAACCGAAAAGCCCCGCAGGGGCTTGCGATGCTTTTTCCGCACCCGTTGCTACATATATGAGAAAACACCTCATAATGTGGAGGGAATATTATTTATCTACTCTAAATGCCGCATCTGTATGTCGACGGATGCCGGTGTTTTCAGGGCGGATGGAGTTTGTCCGCTGAAATCACATCATGGAGGTGTTATTTTTATGGAAAGAAATAACAAAACGACAATTGACACACGTACCCTGGTATTTATGGCGCTGCTGATTGCCATGCAGATCATTCTCAGCAAGGTAGTCTCGGTGGATCTGGGCTTTGCGCGGGTGACGATCAGCAGTCTGCCGACCATTCTTGCCGGATTATGGTTCGGTCCGGTGGCAGGAGGACTCTGCGGCATGGCGGCGGATATTCTCGGCTGTCTGCTGAAGGGCTTTGCAATAAATCCGCTGATCACGCTGTCCACCATGACCTGGGGTGTCATTCCGGCGCTGATGAGTCCGCTTATGAAGGGCACAAGGATACAGAAAACGGTGTATCTGTGCCTGTCGATTGTGTGCTGCGCGATCAGCGGGACCCTGGTACTGACGACCTGGGGGCTGGTGCTGATGAACGGCTATAATCTGTACGCGATTCTTCCGGGCAGACTGATCCAGTGCGTCACGATGATACCGGTTTATTGTATTCTTGCAAATCTTCTGTATTTCAGCCCGCTGACGGATATTGTCCGCGGCAGTGCGGCGCGCAGGGCGGTGTGACGGCTATGGATTATCAGGAGGCAAGGGCATATCTTCACGAGGCAGGAAAATACGGAAGCGTATTAGGGCTTACCGGTATGCAGACGCTGCTTAAAGAGCTTGGCAATCCGCAGGATAAGCTGAAGTTTATTCACATAGCGGGTACAAATGGGAAAGGGTCTGTGCTGGCATACGTTTCCACTATTTTGAAGGAGGCGGGTTACCGTGTGGGAAGGTACATCTCCCCGACGTTGTTTTCCTACCGGGAACGCATCCAGGTAAATGATACATATATCACAAAAGAGGCGCTCACAGAGCATACTGCCTGCATCCGGCAGGCGGCAGAACGCATGACGGCAGCCGGAAAACCGCATCCTACTGTATTTGAGATAGAGACTGCTATGGCATTTCTGTATTTTGTGCAGGAAAAGTGCGATATTGTCGTGCTGGAGACCGGTATGGGCGGTGATACGGATGCCACAAATGTAGTGCAGACGACCGTGCTGGAGATTCTGACTTCCATCAGCATGGATCATATGCAGTTCCTGGGTAATACGCTGGCAGAAATTGCCGGTCATAAGGCGGGTATCATCAAGCCGGACACGGTAGTGGTGAGCGCAGTCCAGGAGCCGGAGGCAATTCAGGTGATCGCGGAGAGTGCGGGGCGGCAGCGTGCAGCACTTCGCATTGCGGATCCGGGCAGGGCGGCGGATGTTGCCTGCGGACTTTTTACACAGCGTTTCTCCTATGGAGGGTATGAGGGACTGGAAATCCATCTTGCAGGCACCTGTCAGATTGAGAACGCAGTCGTTGCTGTTGAGGCAGTACGGGCGCTGCAGGATATGGGCTGGCGGATCACAGAAGCGCAGCTTCGCAGCGGGCTGGTCAAAACCGTCTGGCGCGGACGTTTTACCCTACTGTGTGAAAAGCCTCTTTTTATTGCTGACGGGGCACACAACCGCGGTGCTGCAAAGCAGTTAAAAAAGTCGATTGAGATGTATCTGCAGGGCAGACGGATCTTTGCTATCTGTGGTGTACTGCGGGATAAGGAGTATGAGGAAGTGCTGCAGACGGTGGCACCATATATAGAATACATGATTACCATTGAGACGCCGGACAATCCGCGTGCGCTGCCGGCAGAGGAGCTGGCAGAGACGGCGCGCAGATATATCCGCAGGGTACAGGCGGCAGAGAGCATAGCGGAGGCAGTTGCCTTAAGCCTGGCGGCGGCAGATGGGGAAAATGATGCTATACTGGCATTCGGCTCTCTGTCTTTTCTGGGAGAGCTTTTCAGAGAAGTGGAGAAGATAAAGGAGAAAAAAGAATCATGATGGATCAGGAGAAGATAAGAGAAGGGGTAAGGCTGATACTGGAGGGAATCGGAGAGGATGTGAACCGTGAAGGACTCATTGAGACGCCGGACCGCATAGCGCGCATGTACACGGAGATTGCAGGCGGCATGTACGAGGATCCCGGAGAGCATCTGAAAAAGCGTTTCCATGTGACAAATAATGATATGGTCATGGAAAAGGACATTACATTTTATTCTATGTGTGAGCATCACATGCTGCCGTTCTGGGGCAAAGCGCATGTGGCATACGTGCCGGATGGCTGCGTTGTGGGATTGAGCAAGATTGCCCGCACTGTCAACGTTTTTGCGCGCAGACTCCAGCTCCAGGAGCAGCTTACCGCACAGGTGGCAGATGCTTTTATGGAGCATCTTGCCCCGCAGGGCGTTATGGTTATGGTAGAAGCAGAGCACATGTGTATGACAATGCGCGGGGTGAAAAAGCCGGGTACAAAGACAGTTACAGTTGTCACACGTGGTATTTTTGAGGACAACGAAACGCTGCAGAACCAGTTCTACCGGATGCTGGAACGATAATTATGGAACGCATAAATGATATATTGGAAAATAAAATATACCGGTCGTATCTGAGAGAGATTGAGGAGTGCGAGAGGACACGCGTCTTCTGCCGTCACAATATGGCACATTTTCTGGATGTGGCGCGGATCGCACAGCTTCTGAATCTGGAGGAGGCAGCGGGCGTATCGAAGGAGCTGATCTATGCCGCGGCGCTGCTGCACGATATTGGCAGACACCTGCAGTACCGGGAGGGTATTCCGCATGAGTGTGCGAGCGCACAGCTTGCGCCGGAGATTTTGCAGCAGTGCGGTTTTTCAGCAGCGGAGACGGCGGAGATTCAGGAGGCTATCCGTCAGCACAGAAATGTGTCCATGCAGGAGGAGCAAAGTCTTGCCGGGCTGATCTACCGGGCGGATAAGCTCTCCAGAAGCTGCTTTGTATGTCCGGCGGAGCCGCAGTGCGACTGGAAGAGAGAAAAGAAAAACTGGAGGATCGTATTATGAAAATTGGAAATCGGGAATTTCGGGAGACAGGACACACCTATATTATGGGTATCCTTAATGTGACACCGGATTCTTTTTCAGACGGAGGACACTGGAACCGTCCGGAAAAGGCTCTGGAGCATACGGAGCAGATGATCGCGGATGGCGCGGATATTATTGATATTGGCGGGGAATCCACCAGACCGGGTTACACGATGTTGAGCGATGAGGAGGAGATCGCCAGAGTGGTGCCGGCAATCAGGCTTGTGAAGGAAAAATTTGACATACCGGTCTCCGTTGATACTTATAAAAGCGCAGTGGCGAAGGCGGCGCTGGAGGCAGGCGCTGATCTGGTAAACGATATCTGGGGACTGAAATACGATCCGGCGCTGGCAGGAGTAATTGCAGAGGCAGGCGTGCCCTGCTGTCTGATGCACAACCGGAAGGAAGCAGACTACACCGATTTTCGCAAAGAGCTGCTAAAGGACCTCAGGGAGACGATAGCTCTTGCGAAGGCGGCCGGGATTGCGGACGATAAGATTATCCTCGATCCGGGCGTCGGTTTTGGCAAAACCTATGAAAACAATCTGACGGCAATTAATCATCTTGAGGATCTGCAGGAACTGGGATATCCCGTACTGCTTGGCACCTCGCGCAAGTCTGTGATCGGGCTGGCACTGGATCTTCCGGCATCGGAGCGCGTGGAGGGTACACTGGTGACGACCGTGCTGGGCGTCATGAAGCAGGCAATGTTTGTGCGTGTCCACGATGTAAAGGAAAATGTCAGAGCCGTTAAAATGACGGAGGTCATTCTTCATGGATAAGATTACGATAAAAAATCTGGAGGTCTTTGCCAATCACGGAGTATTTCCGGAAGAAAACGCGCTCGGACAGAAGTTTGTGCTGTCCGCGGTGCTTTTTACCGATACGCGCATGGCCGGCAGGACGGATGCACTGGAATATTCTGTCCATTATGGTGATGTAAGTCAGTTTATGACGGAATTTATGCAGAAGCACACCTTTCGGCTGATTGAAGCGGCAGCGGAGCAGCTCGCAGAGGCGCTGCTGCTCGCATTTCCACGTCTGCAGGCAGTGCGGCTGGAATTAAAGAAGCCGTGGGCGCCGGTGCGCCTTCCGCTGGAGACGGTGAGCGTGGAGATCGAGCGCGGCTGGCATACGGCATATATCGCCCTCGGCTCTAATATGGGAGATAAAAAAGCCTGGCTGGATGGCGCGGTGCAGGCGCTGCAAGATACCCGTGGGTGCCGGGTGACGGCGGTGGCAGACTACATTGTTACAAAGCCTTACGGCGGTGTGGAGCAGGATGATTTTTTAAACAGCGCGCTTGAGCTGCAGACGCTTCTTACGCCGCAGGAACTGCTTTCGCGCCTGCATGAGATCGAGAAGGATGCAAAGCGTGAGCGTATTGTCCACTGGGGACCGCGAACGCTCGATCTGGACATTCTGCTTTACGATGACCGGGTGATCGATATGGCGGAACTGACCATTCCCCATAAAGAGATGCACCTGCGCGATTTTGTCCTGGTTCCGCTGGCACAGATTGCGCCGCATATGCGGCATCCGCTGCTGGGAAAAACAATAGAGGAGCTGAAGACGGAGGTAGTCAGATGACAGATTTATCGGCTTTGCGGAAAGAGATAGATGCCATTGACAAACAGATTGTTGAGCTTTACGAAAAGAGGATGACAGTCTGTGAGGCGGTGGCAGAGTACAAGATACAGAACGGCAAGAAGGTTTTTGACAAAGAGCGGGAGGACGCCAAGCTCGCAGCATTAACGGCGATGACGCACAGTGCGTTCAATAGTCATGGCATTGAGGAGCTGTTCAGGCAGATCATGTCTATGAGCAGAAAGCTGCAGTATCAGCTTCTAACGCGCGAGGGTGTATCCGGCAGGCTGCCGTTCACGCAGGTGGAGGATGTGGAGAAGGAGAATGTCCGCGTGGTGTTCCAGGGTGTAGAGGGTGCCTACACGCAGGCGGCGATGAAGCAGTATTTCGGAGAGCAGGTAAAAGCCTTTGCAGTGCCGAAATGGCGGGACACGCTGGAGGCGATCGCTGAGGGTATGGCGGACTTTGCTGTGCTGCCGATTGAAAATTCTACGGCGGGTTTTGTCAGTGAGATTTACGATCTGCTGATGAAATACGATGATTATATTGTTGGGGAGCAGATCATCCGCATTGAACATACGCTTCTCGGTCTGCCGGGAACGAGGCTTTCGGACATTAAGACTGTCTATTCGCATGAGCAGGGGCTGATGCAGTGCGAGGAATTTTTAAATACGCACCGCGAATGGCAGCAGGAGGCAATGGACAATACGGCGATGGCGGCAAAAAAGGTCGCAAAGGATCAGGATGCATCGCAGGCAGCGATTGCAAGTGCTTTTGCAGGAGAAGTGTTCGGGCTGGAGGTGCTCAAAAAAAATATCAGCACGAGTGCGGGAAATTCCACGCGCTTCATTATTGTTTCGAACCAGCGGATTTTTCAGAAGGATGCCAATAAAATCAGCATCTGCTTTGAAACGCCGCACAGAAGCGGAGCGCTGTATAATATTTTATCACATTTTATTTACAACAATCTGAATATGAGTAAAATTGAATCGCGTCCGATCCCGGAGCGGAACTGGGAGTACCGGTTCTTTGTAGATGTGGAGGGTAATTTAAATGACAGCGCAGTGAAAAATGCACTGCGCGGTATTACAGAGGAAGCGGCAAACGTGAAGATCCTCGGAAATTATTGTGGAGGGAATGTATGACCGGAAGTACAAGAGTGGAAGAACTGCTGTTATACCGCAAATTTAAGGATGCCAGGATTTTTGACGACATGGTCTGGGTGATAGAAAACCTGGATTATGACGGTAAGGAATCATATGGTATGGAGACGCTGCGCGCAACATATTATGACTGTATCAGCGGACTGGTAGAGATGGCGGGCTCCTATGGCTTTGAGGGAAATCTCTGGCATACCTATCTGACGTATCTGCTGGTAAATCATGAAAATGTGTTCAGTACCTCCTGCGAAATTGTGGGAGCTGTGGATGGCAGCATCAATGATATCGCAAAACACGATTTTGAGATCTTCCGTGGGCTGTACGCGTTTGATCTGAAGGTAATAGAGGAAAAGACCGGTGTATGTGCGATGCGCTATCTGATGAATTACCGGAACATTGACCGCAACAGCAAGACCTTCAATAAGCGCATCCGTGACCGTATCTGCAGCCTGACAGAAGCACTGGAGCAGTCGCGGGATGTGGATGAATTCAAGAAGGATATGGTGGACTTCTATCATGATTTCGGTGTAGGTAAGCTCGGCTTGCACAAAGCGTTCAGAGTGGGGCGCACCGGGGATGGTGTGGAGATTTTTCCGATTAAAAATATTGCCCATGTGCATCTGGATGACCTGGTGGGCTATGAGATCGCAAAGAAAAAGCTGATTGATAATACAGAGGCATTCGTGAGCGGGCGGAAGGCGAACAACTGCCTGCTGTTCGGTGATGCCGGTACCGGAAAATCCTCCAGTATCAAGGGGATCCTGAACATGTATTACGAGCGGGGACTGCGCATTATTGAAATTTACAAGCATCAGTTCCAGGATCTGAACGATGTGATCGCACAAATTAAAAACCGCAATTATAAGTTCATAATTTACATGGATGACTTGTCTTTTGAGGATTTTGAGATAGAATATAAGTATCTGAAGGCAGTGATTGAGGGCGGGCTGGAGAAGAAGCCGGACAATGTGCTGATTTACGCAACGTCAAACCGCCGCCATCTGGTGCGGGAAAAATTCAGTGACAAAGAAGAGCGCCGGGACGATCTGCATTCCTCTGATACCGTGCAGGAAAAGCTGTCTCTGGTTAACCGCTTCGGCGTGCAGATTTTCTTCTGTGCACCGGACAAAAAGGAATTTCAGAATATCGTCAGGATACTGGCGGAGAAAAACAACATTGTGCTGCCTGAGGAAGAGCTTCTTCTGGAGGCAAACAAGTGGGAGCTGTCCCATGGCGGACTTTCCGGCAGGACGGCGCAGCAGTTTATTGATTACCTGCTCGGCCAGGTATGCCAGGATTCGCTTAAATGAGCAAGGAGAATACGTGACATGGCAGTAAAAATGTTTGCATCCATTGATGTGGGTTCCTATGAGGTAGGAATGAAAATTTTTGAGTTTCCGGCGAGGCACGAAATGAGAGAGATCGACTGCGTGCGCTACCGGATGGAGCTTGGAAAGGACACCTTCAACACCGGAAAGATCAGCGTAAAAAAGATTGATGAGCTTTGCCGTGTCCTGAATGATTTTGTGCGGATCATGAACGGGTACCGTGTGACGGCGTACCGTGCCTGCGCGACCAGCTCTGTGCGTGAGGCAGACAACCGCATGCTGGTTATTGAGCAGGTAAAGCGGGTGACGGGGCTGACACTGGAGATCCTCGATAATTCTGAGCAGCGCTTTCTGGACTATAAATCGATAGCATTCGGGGAAAAGGATTTTTACAAAATTATCCAGAACGGGACAGCGATCGTGGATGTGAGCGGCGGCAGTATCCAGATCTGCCTGTTTGATAACGACAAGCTGGTGACTACACAGAATATCCGCATGGGATATTTGCGTATCCGCGAGAAAATGGCGGATCTCGTGCGTCATACTCTTCATATGGAGGAGATGGCGGAGGAGCTGATTAACAATGAGCTTGCCAGCTTTAAGAAGATGTATCTGAAGGACCGCGAGATCAAAAACCTGATCGTTGCCGGCGACTATATTCTGGAGCTTCTGCGCAAGCCGATTGTAGATGTGGACCAGTACATGGAGATGTATGAAAAGGTCACCGGTATGCGCCCGGAGGAAATTGCGCGGGAGTACGGGATTCCGTCTGAGAGTGCCTCTCTGATTCTGCCGTCCGTCACCATCTATAAGCGGCTGATCGAGGAGATGGGTGCACCGACCATCCTGATAACGGGCCGGAGCTTAAACGACGGCATTGCATACGATTATGCGCAGAGAAGCAGACTTATCCGTGTAGAGCATAATTTTGACGACGATATTATCGCGGCGGCGCGCATCATTGCCAAGCGGTATCAGTGCAACAAGAGCCATATCAAAAATCTTGAAAATCTGGCGCTGCTGATTTTTGACAAAATCAAAAAGTTTTCCGGACTGGACGCGCGTCAGCGGCTGCTTTTGCAGATCGCGGTTATTCTGCATAGCTGCGGAAAATATATCAACCTCTCCGACGGTGCGGAATGCTCCTACAGTATTATCATGGCGACCGAGATTATCGGATTATCCAGCAAGGAGCGGCGTGTGATCGCAAATGTGGTAAAGTATAACACACTGGATTTTACGTATGAGGATATTATGGTACAGCCAGGACTTGGGGAAAAGGAATATCTGCTCATCATGAAGCTGACGGCAATCCTGCGCGTGGCGAACGCTCTGGACCGCAGCCACAAGCAGAAATTCAGCCAGGTGCGGTTTTCCTTAAGAGAGGCGGAACTGCAGATCCATGTGGAGACTACGGAGGATATTACCCTGGAAAAGGGACTATTTCCGCCGAAGGCAGATTATTTTGAAGAGGTATTTCATATTCGTCCGGTTATCCGGCAGAAAAAGACGATGTAGGAGGGAATGGCAATGGAAATGGATTTCACGAAACCGGAATATTACCGGAACCGGGAGGACAGCTGGATCAGCTTTAATGAGCGCGTGCTGAGTGAAGCGCGGGATAAAAGCATTCCTCTTTTCGAGCGTCTGAAGTTTTTAAGCATTACATCGTCGAACTTTGATGAGTTTTTCATGATCCGTGTTGCTTCTCTGAAGGATATGGTGCATGCGGGTTACAGCAAACGCGATATTGCAGGCATGACGGCTTCTGAGCAGCTTGAACTGATTTTGAAGCGCGTGCAGGAAGTTGTGGCGCTGCAGTATTCTACTTATAATCGTTCGCTGCTGCCGGCGCTGAAGCAGCAGGGGCTGGAGATCATCACGAAGCATGAGGATTTAAACCGTGAGCAGAAGGCATATGTGGACCGCTATTTCGAGGAAAATATTTATCCGGTTCTCACACCGATGGCGATGGATTCCTCACGTCCGTTCCCGCTGATCCGCAACAAGACGCTGAATATTGGCGCACTGATCTCCAAAAAAGAGGAGGGCAAAAAGGAGCCATCTACGCAGTTTGCGACGGTACAGGTGCCCTCAGTGCTTCCGCGCTTTATCGAGCTTCCGGAGGGAAAGTCGGAGATCCGCACGGTTATCCTGCTGGAGGAGATTATCGAGCGCAATATCGGGAAGCTGTTTCTGAGCTATGATGTTGTCTGCGCGCATCCTTACCGTATTATGCGCAATGCTGATCTGACGATTGATGAGGATGAGGCGGCGGATCTTCTGAAAGAAATCCAGAAGCAGCTTAAAAAGCGCCAGTGGGGCGAGGTCATCCGTCTGGAGGTGGAGGACGGCATGAACAAGCAGCTTCTGAAAATATTGAAAAAGGAATTCAACATCAAAGGGGACGATGTCTTCCACATCAGCGGACCGCTTGATCTGACATTTCTGATGAAGATGTATGGTCTGGCGGGCTTTGATCATTTAAAGAATAAGCCCTATGTGCCGCAGCCGGTTCCGGCGCTGATGAACTGCAGCGATATTTTTGCGGTTATCCGCGAGAAAAATATTCTGCTGCATCATCCGTATATGACGTTTGATCCGGTGGTAGATTTTGTGCGGCAGGCAGCGAAGGATCCCGACGTACTTGCCATCAAGCAGACGCTCTACCGCGTCAGTGGAAACTCACCGATCATCGCGGCACTTGCACAGGCGGCGGAGAACGGTAAGCAGGTTTCTGTTCTGGTGGAGCTAAAGGCACGTTTTGATGAGGAAAACAATATTGTCTGGGCGAAGATGCTGGAGAAGGCGGGC
Source organism: Lachnospiraceae bacterium UBA7225 (assembly GCA_002473385.1). GTDB lineage: Bacteria > Bacillota > Clostridia > Lachnospirales > Lachnospiraceae > Marvinbryantia. The sequence goes on along the minus strand of DKTR01000114.1, from coordinate 3,633 downwards.
TGTCATGTTATTTACGGTCTGGTCGGTTTAAAAACGCACAGCAAGATCACGCTGGTGGTGCGCCGGGAAGAGGACGGTATCCGCCGTTATGTACATCTTGGTACCGGAAATTACAATGACTCTACAGCGAAGCTTTACACGGACTGCGGACTGCTGACATGCTCGGAGGCAATTGGCGAGGATGCGACGGCAGTATTTAATATGCTGTCCGGTTATTCGGAGCCGAAGCACTGGAACCGGCTCGTGCTTGCGCCTATCTGGCTGCGCAGCCGCTTTGGGGAGCTGATCCGCCGGGAGACGGAACATGCTCTGGCAGGCGAACCGGCACACATCATCGCAAAAATGAATTCATTATGCGACAAGGAAATTATTGCCCAGCTTTATGAGGCATCCGCAGCGGGCGTGAAGATTGAGCTTATCATCCGCGGAATCTGCTGTCTGAAGACAGGAATCCCGGGGATCAGTGAAAATATTACGGTGCGCTCCATTGTTGGAAATTTCCTGGAGCATGCGCGTATTTTCTATTTCTATAACAACGGACAGCCGGAAATCTTTATGGGCAGTGCGGACTGGATGCCGCGGAATCTTGATAAGCGTGTGGAGATCCTCTTCCCGCTGGAAAATGATCAGATCAAAGAGGAGGCGTATCACATTCTTCAGATTCAGCTCGCAGATAACGTTAAGGCACATATTCTGCAGCCGGACGGCACCTACGAGAAGATTGACAAGCGCGGAAAGGTATTGCTGTGTGCGCAGGAATATTTTTGCAAAGAGGCGGTAGAGAGAGTGGCAAAACCTGCAGATCCGGTACACGACCGCGTTTTTATCCCGGCAGAACCGGTGACGGAGGAATAATGTATGCTGGATAATCATACGCCGCACGGCGTAAAATATTATCTGAAATACCTGCTGCTGTACAGTGTGCTGTTTGCCGTGGTGACGGCAGGCGTATTTCTTGTGCTGATCATGCAGGGAAGAAGTCTCGTCTGGTACTCTGATGCAGTAGCGCAGTACGTTCCGCGGGCGGCATATTTTGGGACGAAAACGCGGGAGGTGCTTGCAGGATTTCTTTCCGGGAATTTTTCTATTCCTACCTACGATTTTACACTGGGCATGGGTAATACGATCCCGCTGCACTTTGAGCCTCTGTACTGGCTGTTTCTGCTGTTTGATGCAGCTGATGCAGAGTTTGCCTATGGCTTTGTACTGCTGGCGCGGTTTTATTTTGCCGGACTTTCCATGTCGGTGTTTCTGCTGTATTTTAAAAACGGATGGACGGCAGCGCTGATCGGCAGCTTTTCCTATATCTACTGTGGCTACGGGCTGTGGGCATGTATGCGGCATGCACATTTTCTGTATGGGCTGATCATGCTGCCGATGTGCATTCTTGCGCTTGAGGAAATCTATCAGAACAAGCGCTGGTATCTGTGTACGCTGGTGGTGTGGATACATCTCTGGTGCGGATACTATTTTCTGTATATTAATACCATTGCCACGGCAGTTTATTTTCTGATCCGCTTTATCGGCAATAAGGAGCGGCGTACGCTGCGGGAATTCTGGAAGCAGCTGGGCATGATTGCCGGCTCCTATCTGCTGGGGGTGGCAATCGGAAGCGGTACGCTGATAGATTCCTTTGCTTCCTATCTTACATCGGGGCGCACAGAGGCGGTGGAGTACGGCAGCAGCGCCAGCTTTTTGTCCTACGGCTGGAGGTGGCCGCTTAATTTCTTCCGCGACTTTCTGACGGCGGGGCGGGGACCTGGATACTTGCTTCGTCTGGGATATATTCCACTGATTTATATTGGTCTTGTTGTGTTGTTTGTGCGCAGGGGAAGAAAGACCATAAAAGCTTCTGTGATAACAGGTACGGTATTTTGCATGATCCCGGCAGCAGCATTTGTGTTCAGCGGCTTCAGCAACATCAATAACCGCTGGAGCTATGTATACTCCTTTGTATTATCGGTCGCACTGGCATTTGTGATAAAGGATATTCTGGAACTGACAAAAAAAGAGCGGCTGATCGTGGCTCTGGCTTCCCTGCCATTTCTGGCGCTGTTTGCGGCGGAGGTGCTATCTGCGCACGGAAAGAACCGCTATATTGCGCTGGTGTCGGGCTTTGTACTGGTGCTGACGCTTGCTGTTCTTATGTTTCTATACTGGAAGCCGGAAAAGACACGGCGGTTTGCAGGCGGCATACTTGTGGTGTTGACAGTCGTTTCTCTCTGGTGTTATGGAGTGGAAACCTTTGCATCGCGGCTGGGCAATTTTGCTTCAGAATTTCCAAAGGCGGGTACGGTGGTGAAGAGTATCACAAAAATGCCGCTTGCAGCGCTGGAGGATGTGGAGGATGATTCATTTTACCGCGCAGCTACGAAAAAGATTAACCGTAAGATCCAGGGGGCGGCACAGTTTCTGGATTATAACGGGACGGTCTGGTATTCCAGTACCACCAGCAGGATTATGCAGGATTTCTACCTTCAGATGGGGGTAAGCACCTGGAGCGGTGTTCGTTTGAAGGGCTTTGATGGCCGGACGTTTCTGGACACTCTGGCGTGCGTAAAGTATTATGCGCTTGACAAGGATACGGAATATGATCTGCCATACGGCTACAGGAAGGTACTGGAGACTGAGAAAAACGGCAGGGTCTACGAGGTCTTTGAAAATGAGATGGCGCTGCCCATCGGCTATACGTATGATACGGTAATCAGCGAGGAAGAGCTGCTTTCCTATCAGGTGCCGGAGCGCCAGGAGGTGATGCTGCAGGCGGCTTCGCTGGAGAGTGCCGGAGGAAATACCGGCACGGAGGCTGTGAAGCCTCATGATGGCGTGCAGATTACCGGGCGTGCAGCCGAAATCACAGAGCAGATCTGTAAAAACGTGACAATCGGGGATGGTGTGCTCTCGATACAATATAACGGGGAAGAGGAAGCATCGCTCACGCTGAATTACAATGGCACGGCAGATTCCGAGGTCTATCTTTACATACGGGGGCTTCGCTATGAAGATGGCTACAGCGCGGAATTTTCCTATGAATGCGGAGAATACAGCTCCACCTACAGTCTGCACGGCGTGGAAAATCCCTATTATTCGGGACAGAAGGATTACATTTTCAATCTTGGCTACCACGAAGAATCCGGGGGCATCTGCAAGATCACCTTTACAGAGGGGAAAAAGCTGAAGTTTGACGAGATCGGGATATACTGTCAGCCGATGGATAACATGAAATCTTACACGGACGCTTTGAAGGAAAATGCCCTGGAGAATGTGGAGGTTCTGACAAACTGCGTAAAGGGAGACATTACGCTGTCTTCGGACAAGCTTCTGGTACTCTCTATTCCATACCAGAATGGCTGGACGGCTTATGTAGACGGACAGGAGACAACGATCGAGAAAGCCAACCTTATGTATATGGGTATTCGGCTGGAGGCAGGCAGACATACGGTTGAGCTGCGCTACCGGATGCCGGGAATGCGGACCGGTGTTGCCGTCTCCATTGCCGCATTTCTGATATATATGTTGTTAGTGCTCAGAAGGCGCCGGTTTCGCAGAGCGGTTTCTTGAAAAACAGTAAACATGCAGGCATGTATTTTATGCTCATATCGGGGCGGATCCCAAGGTCTTTCACCCACATGT
>DKTR01000080.1 GCA_002473385.1 Lachnospiraceae bacterium UBA7225 | reverse complement strand
ATATGCGAATGTCGGGCAGGATTGCAGAAGTGCGTAGCACGGAGCAATCCGCAGGCATCATAGTCGGGGGCTTTTGACCCCGACATCATTTTATTTCACTACCAGATTAACAATCTTATTCGGAACATAAATCTGCTTCACAACGGTCTTTCCGTCCACCAGGGAATGAATCCTGCTGTCTGCAAGCACCAGACGGATCGCTTCGTCCTTCTCACAGCCTGCCGGAAGCGCTACTGCTCCGCGTACCTTTCCGTTGATCTGCACGCCCACCTCTACCATCGCATCAATGGTCTTACTCTCCTCATACTGCGGCCAGGAAGCCAGTGACAGGAATCCTTCTCCGCCGAGACTCTCCCAGATCTCCTCACAAATATGCGGAGCAATCGGGCAGAGCAGCTTGATCAGCGTAACAAGCTCGTCCTTTGTGAGAGAACCCTTCGCATAGATATCATTTACCAGTCCCATAAGCGCTGCGATCGCGGTGTTAAACTTCGTTTCCTCTAAATCATTTGACACCTTTTTGATGGTCTTGTGGAAGGCAGTTTCCAGCTCCGGTGTTACACCCTCGCCTTTCACCATATCCGTCAGAGCGGATACACGCTCCAGGAAACGCTTACAGCCTTTCACCGAGTTTTCGCTCCACGGTGTCGCTGCGCCATAATCACCCATAAACAGCACATAGGTGCGCAGCACATCGGCGCCGTACTCTTCTACCACATCCAGCGGATCAACCACATTTCCCTTTGATTTGCTCATCTTGTCGCCGTCCGGTCCGAGAATCAGTCCCTGCGCCGTCCGCTTCGCATACGGCTCCGGTGTATTGACCTCGCCGATGTCGTACAGAAAATGATGCCAGAAGCGTGAGTAAATCATATGTCTGGTAACATGCTCCATACCGCCGTTGTACCAGTCAACCGGCATCCAGTATTTCAGCTTCTCCGGATCTGCAAGCGCCTGATCGTTATGCGGATCAATGTAACGAAGGAAATACCAGGAAGAACCTGCCCACTGCGGCATCGTGTCGGTCTCGCGCTTTGCATCGCCGCCACACTTCGGGCATTTGCAGTTTACAAAGGATTCAATGCGTGCCAGCGGAGATTCGCCCTCCTGACCCGGTTCAAAATTTTCTACCTTCGGCAGACGCAGCGGCAGTTCCTCATAGGGTACCGGAACAACGCCGCAGTGCGGACAGTGTATAATTGGAATCGGCTCGCCCCAGTATCTCTGACGGTTGAACGCCCAGTCCTTCATCTTATACTGCACACCCGCTTTCCCGACGCCGAGCTTTTCCAGCTCCTCAATCATGCGGGCAATGGAATCCTTTTTATTTGTGTAGCCGTTAAGGAATTCAGAATTAATCATCTTCCCGTCTCCGGCATAAGCTTCCTCTTCGATGTTACCGCCCTCGATGACCTGAATAATATCAATGCCAAATTTCTTTGCAAATTCATAGTCACGCTCATCATGCGCCGGAACTGCCATAATAGCGCCGGTTCCGTAGCCCATCATAACATAATCGGCAATGTAGATCGGCACATCCTTCCCTGTAAGCGGGTGAGAAGCCGTCAGTCCCTCAATACGCACACCGGTTTTCTCTTTCACAAGCTGCGTACGCTCAAACTCTGTCTTCTTCGCACACTTCTCACGATATGCTTCGATAACATCCATATTTGTAATTTCAGACGCATATTTGTCGATCATTGGATGCTCCGGTGCAATAACCATAAAGGTAACGCCGTAAAGCGTGTCCGGACGCGTCGTGTAGATCTGGAAGCTGTCATCTTTTCCGGAAAGCTTAAAGTCAACAAAAGCTCCGGTTGACTTTCCGATCCAGTTCACCTGCTGCTGGCGGATATTCGGAAGATAGTCCACAGTATCCAGTCCTTCGAGAAGCTTGTCTGCATACTCTGTGATTCTTAAATACCATACGGTCTTGGATTTCTGCACAATATCGCTGTGACAGATATCGCATTTGCCTCCCTGGCTGTCCTCGTTGGAAAGCACCACCTTACAAGACGGGCAGTAATTAACCAGTGCAGTGTCGCGGAACACCAGCCCTTTTTCAAACATCTTCAGAAAAATCCACTGTGTCCATTTATAATAATCTTCCTCCGTCGTATCGATTACTCTGTCCCAGTCGAAGGAAAAACCAACTTTCTTTAACTGATTCGTGAATCTGACAATATTATCATCCGTAATTTTCCGCGGATGCTGTCCTGTCTTGATGGCATAGTTCTCCGTCGGAAGTCCGAACGCATCAAATCCAATAGGAAACAGCACGTTGTATCCCTCCATGCGGCGCTTTCTGGAAATAACCTCCAGACTTGAATACGCTTTGATGTGTCCCACATGCATTCCCGCTCCGCTCGGATAAGGAAATTCTACCAGCCCGTAAAACTTCGGCTTGTCTGCATTATCTACTGCATGAAAAATTCCTGCTTCATCCCATTTTTTCTGCCATTTTGGCTCAATTTTTCTAAATTCGTGTCGCATAATCATTCTCCGCTCATATAAATTCTGACAAACAGCTTTCTGTTCCATTAGCAGAAAAGCTATCAGACCTCATCATACCACATTTTTTTTCATTCTACAATATTCTTTTTACTATGAAAGTCCCGGACAGTGGCCATGAAGTTACTGTGAACGCTGTGAACAGTAGCGCCATGAACAGCGCATGCCTGCATGCGGAGAGCCATGGACATTGGACGGGCAAGCCGGTATGAGTAAGCAGGGCGATAGGCCGGATTACGAATACCGGCGGCAGATGCGGGAGTATGCAGCACGGAGCATCTGACTTTCACGAATGGTGATGTCTGCGTCAGCAGACATGTCCGTTTACCAGGCAACCGTATCAGCATCGTCCCTATTTGCGCTTTCCACCGTGATAATGAGCTGATGCGGCAGGCAGGCGATGACTTCTCCGGTGCGGCTGATCTTCCCCTCATGCACACAGATTTTATCGGCGCAGTCTGCCTCTTCCACAAAAACAAAGCCGTCCTCCACCCGGATGCGGTTGTAGCCCTGCTTCTTATCACCGATCACAAGCTCGGTGTTTTTTGAGAGCGGCAGCCGCGCTGCCTCCTCCCCGCCGGATGAGACCACCGCATAGCTTCCCTCTTTCTTCAGCAGCGTTTCCTGCACCAGAAGAGAGCCAAGCGCCACAAGAATTACCAGTGCCGCAAAAATAACTGTATTTCTTTTTTTCCGCATTGTTCCCTCTCATGCAAATTTTATTGTTTCAGCGTTTCATCCGTATAACGCACTTCGCCGTTCTTCAGTATAAAAACTGCCTCTGCCCCTTCGGTCTGACGAATCAGCTCCTCAGCCTGCTCCGATCCGAGTGCCAGACAGGTCGTACTGAGTGCATCCCCTGTCAGAGAAGAATCGCAGATAATAGAAACCCCCTCAATGTCGCTCTTTGCGGGATAGCCCGTGTCGGGATCAAGAATATGATGATACAGTATCCCGTCCTGTTCAAAATACCGCTCATATATACCGGAGGACACTACGGTCTGATCCTCCACCTTTACCACTGCTGCTGTCTCACTGTAATCCCCGAACGGCTTCTGAATACCGATGTTCCATTTGCCGCCGTCCGGCCTGCTGCCGATTGCCAGCACATTTCCGCCCAGATTAATCAGACCGCTCGTCACGCCCTCTCCCACCAGGTATTTTTTGATAGCATCCGCCGCGTAGCCCTTCACCAGCGCCCCCAGGTCAATCATTGTGTCCGGGCTGTCAAAAATCAGTGTACTGCCCTCCACATGCACCTTTCCGGCATCTACCTTTGCCGCCGCCTGCGCAATCCGCTCCATCTCCGGCACTGCAGCGTCCTCGCTCTTAAAATCCCAGAGATCAGAGAGCGGTGCAATCGTAATATCAAACTTTCCACCGGATTTTTCATAGTAATCCAGACCGACTGTCACCAGCTCCGCAATGCCCTTTGACACCTCCACCCGGTTTTCCGTACGATGATTCACAGCGTACAGCTCACTCCCACTGTCTGTCCGGCTAAAAACACGTTCAAACTGTGCACACATATCCATACAGTGCTGCATCAGCTCTTCTCCGTTTTCCCCGGCATAAAAGCTGACCGTAACGACCGTGTCGAAATAAAGCGTTGTCCGCTCAAATTTTTTCGGTTCTGGCTGCGCGCCGCACCCCGCAAGGAGGCACAGCACAGCTGCCAGAACCGCTGCAAAAAAGTTCCTTAATTTCATGTTTTTTCTGTTTTTTCTTCTGCGGTTTTCCCTGTATCTGCGTCCGCTTCTTCGTCAGCCTTTTCTCCTATTACCACAAGTGAAAAACATCCTTTTCGCTTGCTATTCCTGTTTATTTTCTCTCCTGCGAATTATTTTAGAAGGACATTTCTCTGCACATTTCCCGCATGCCTGGCACTTTTCCTGATCGATCACTGCCACATTGCCATTCATAGTAATCGCACCGAATTCGCACTGCTTTGTGCAGAGTGTACAGCCGATACAGCCTGCAGAGCACGCTTCTTTTACCGCCTTTCCCTTATCCTGGGAATTACACTGCACCACATACTGCGCATCCTCCGGAATCATCACAATCAGACCATTCGGACAGGTAGCTGCACATTTTCCGCATCCTACACATTTTGTGCTGTCTACTACGGCAATGCCATTTACCACATGAATGGCGTCGAACTTACAAGCTGTCACACACGAGCCAAAGCCCTTACAGCCCTTCACGCATTGCTTGGCGCCTCTTCCCGGCACCACCGCTGCAGCGCGGCAATCCTTAATCCCGACATAGTTGCATTTATCCAGCGCTGTATCACAGTCACCGGAGCAGCGCACAAACGCTACCATGCGCTTCACATCGGAAGCCTCCTCGCCTAGCAGGGCACTGATCTTCGCAGCAACCGGGGCACCGCCCACCGGGCAGCCGTTTGCGGGAGCCTCACCCTTTGCGATGGCAGCCGCCAGACCGTCACAACCCGGAAATCCGCAGCCGCCGCAGTTGTTACCCGGCAGCTCCGCCCGGATGGCTACCTCTTTTTCATCTACTTCCACTTTAAATTTTTCTCCGGCAGTTACCAGAAGGAACCCTACAATGATACCCACCGCGCCGACAACCAGAGCTGTCAGAATAATCGCTGTTATACTCATTTCCTTTCCTCCTTAGATCAGCCCGGAAAATCCGTTGAAAGCAATCGCCATCAAAGCTGCAGTGAACAGCACGATCGGCATCCCCTTTAACGGTCCGATAATATTATTATTTTCCATTCTCTCACGAATACCCGCCATAATTACAATCGCAATTGTGAAACCGACAGACGTACCGATTCCGTTTACAACGCTGCTCACAAAATCGTATTCTTTCTGCACATTTGTTAGTGCCACGCCGAGCACTGCGCAGTTTGTTGTGATCAGAGGCAGATATACACCGAGCGCCTGGTACAGCGCCGGGCTGGACTTTTTCAGAAACATTTCTACAAACTGCACCAGTCCCGCAATGACCAGAATAAACACAATGGTCTGCAAAAACTGCAGATCCAGCGGTGTCAGCACAAAATCATAAATCAGACTCGCTACTGCCGATGCGATGGTAATAACAAAAATAACTGCCACACCCATACTGGCTGCCGTCTTTACCTGCTTCGATACGCCAAGGAACGGACACAGACCGTAAAACTGGCTAAGCACAACATTATTTACCAGAGCCGCACCGACTAATAATAAAACCATTTCTGACATACTCTACACCCCCTGGCTTTCTGTCTTCTGCTCTTCTTTTCTGTCCGGGCAGACAGCTTTTCCACAGCTGCAGCAGTCGCCCGCGCAGCCCTCTACCTTCTTGTTGCCATTATTCTGGATATGCAGACCATTCAGCACTGCGATCAGCGCGCCAAGCACAATAAACGCACCCGGAGCAGACACAAAGATCGCCACCGGCTGATAACCCGCCGGCATCACACTCATCCCAAAAAACTTTCCTGCGCCAATCAGCTCACGGAAAATACCGATCAGTGTCAGTGCAATTGTAAAGCCAAGCCCCATGCCAAGACCGTCGCACGCTGCCAGAAGCGGCGTTGATTTGGAGGCATATGCCTCCGCACGTCCCAGAATAATACAGTTTACCACAATCAGCGGAATATAAAGCCCAAGCGCGCTGTACAGCGACGGAATATACGCCTTCAGCACCAGCTCCACAACCGTTACCAGCGATGCAATCACAACGATATATCCCGGAATACGCACCTGATCCGGAATGACATTTCTCAAAAAAGAAATAATCATATTCGACAGGATCAGAACCGCCATGGTGGAAAGCCCCATGCCGATGCCGTTTATCGCAGAGGTCGTAACCGCCAGTGTCGGACACATACCAAGCACCAGAATAAAGGTCGGATTTTCTTTTATGATACCATTTAATATACGCTCTTTGTACTGATTCATTCCCCACACCCCCTTACTGCGCTGCACTGCCTGCAAGATACAGTGCTGCATTTACGGCATTAGTCACAGCGTTCGAAGTGATTGTCGCACCACTGAGCGCCTGGATCTGCGTATCGGACGATGCCGCATCTTTTGTCAGCTCATACTGCTCCACCGCATCGCCGACAAACTGGCTGCGGAACTCATCTTCCGTCGCACGCATGCCAAGACCCGCCGTCTCATTGATTGTCAGGAATTCCATGCCGGTGATAGTGCCGTTCTGATCCAGACCGAGACTGATCGTGATATCACCGCCGAAGCCTTCTTTGCTGGTAACATTAACTACACAGCCGATCTGATTGCCGCTGCCGTCCAGCGCCGCGTAAACGCTTTCATACACAATGCTGCCAAACTGTCCGTCTGCCACCGTGCCGTCCTCCGCTGTCAGGGCAGCGACTGCCGCCTCAAGTGTTTCATCCACATCAAAGCTCTCCGCATCCGGGCAGACTGCCGCGTAAGCTTCTGCCTGCGCCGCAAGCTCCGCCTTCTCGATTGGTCCCTTCGTCAGCTGATAAATGCCGCCGAGCGCCAGCCCTGCCACCAGCGTGATACCGCACAGCGTAAACGCTGATTTATAAGCAGCAAGGGAAAAGCCCTTCTTTCCCTCCAGAGCGCCGTTTGCGTAGCCAAATGCCGTCGGCATGGTTACCTTCTCAATCAGCGGAACCAGAAGGTTGCTGATGATAATCGCGTAGGAAACGCCCTCCGGCAGCGCGCCAAAGGTGCGCAGGATACCGGTCAGAACACCCAGCAGAATACCAAACACGATCTTTCCTTTTTTCGTAATCGGACTTGTCACATAATCGGTCGCCATAAAGAGGGCACCGAGCATCAGACCGCCGCTGCAAAGCTGCGCCAGCACAAACGTCAATCCGCCGCCCGTGCCGAAAATCAGTTCAAATACCGCGAAGGATGCCAGATAACACACTGGGATTTCCCAGGTAATAATCTTTTTCACAAGCAGATAAATACCGCCGATCAGAATCGCCAGCGTGGAAACTTCCCCGATACAGCCACCGGTAAAACCGAGAAAGAGCTGTGCAAGATCTACATGCTCTCCGGCCGCGAGCGCAGCAAGCGGGGTTGCGCCGGAAACGCCGTCCACCACATAATCACTCATAATTCCAGTGAAGGAGATGAGCAGAAAACAACGCGCACCGAGCGCCGGGTTCATAAAGTTCTGTCCAATTCCGCCGAAGAACTGCTTTACAAAAATGACAGCAAAGATACTTCCGAGTGCCGGGATCCATAGCGGAACCGTCGGCGGAAGGTTCAGTCCAAGCAAAAGACCAGTTACAAGCGCGCTTCCGTCGGAGACAGTCACCTTCTGTCCGGCGAGCTTCTGGAACATATATTCTGACAGCAGCGCAAACACAATCGACACTGCCACTACCAGCAGCGAATAAAGTCCGAAGCGGTAAACACCGAATGCCGTAGCAGGAAGCAGGGCAAGTGCAACATCATACATAATACTTTTGGTGGAATCAGCACCTCTTACGTGAGGCGATGATGACACATTTAAAAAGCCGTTCACAACAATCCCTCCTATCCTTTCTTTCTTCTCTCCGCCATCACTGCCTGGCGCATCTGGCGGAATGCCTGTGTCAGCGGTCTTCTTGCCGGACAGGCAAACGTACAGCTGCCGCACTCGCAGCACTCCATACCGCCCAGCGCCGCAAATGCCGTCGTATCATATTTCATTGCTGCCTCAATCAGCTTCTGCGGAACAATATTTGACGGACAAACCTGCACGCAGCGTCCGCAGCGGATGCACGCCGTCTCCTCAAAGCGTTCCACATCGTCCTGCATCAGACAGGTAAGCGCAGAAGAAGTCTTGACAATCGGCACATCCAGGGACGGGATCGACATTCCCATCATCGGACCGCCGGCAATCACTTTCTTCACGCCCTCTTTCAGTCCGCCGGAAGCCTCCGCGAGTTCTGCAAAGCTGGTCCCGATCTTAACATTATAGTTTTTCGGCTCATTGATCCCGTTACCGGTCACCGTCACGATTCTGCGCATCAGCGGCGTTTTCTCGCACACTGCCATATGTATGGCGATCACAGTATCTATGTTGTCCACGATGCAGCCTGCATCCGCCGGAAGCTTCGTGGAATTAATCTTTCTGCCCGTCACCGCGTAGATCAGATTGCGCTCCGCGCCCTGCGGATACTTTGTTTTCAGTGGAACAACCTCGATTCTCGGCTCATTCTTCACAAGCTCCTGCAGATTCTGAATACCCATCGGTTTATTTGCCTCTACAGCAATCACGCCCTTTGCGTTGTCGAAGAGCTGCAGCATTACCTTCAGCCCGCTGACGATCTGCTCCGGATTTTCAATCATCATACGGTAGTCACTCGTCAGATATGGCTCGCACTCCGCGCCATTCACAATAATGTGATCGATTGCGTCCGGATTCTTCGGCATCAGCTTTACGTGTGTCGGGAAACCGGCACCGCCCAGCCCGACGATTCCGGCTTCCTTTACGGCATCCAGAATCTCCTGTTTCGACATCTTTGTGTAATCACGGTATTGTCCAAGCCCCTCTATCGGTGTATAGTTGCCATCATTCTCAATTACGATTGCGTCCACCTTCGCCCCGGAAACTGTGACGCGCGGTTCGATTGCCTTCACTGTACCGGAAACAGAACTGACAATATTCGCAGACACAAAACCGCCCGCTTCCGCAATCAGTTGTCCCATCAAAACCGTATCCTTTTTTTGGACTACCGGTTTTGCAGGTGCACCGATATGCTGCGAAAGCGGGAATACCAGTTCACCCTTCGGCAGATATGTCTGGACCGGCTTATCTTTGGTAAACCGTTTCCCGTCATCCGGATGGACTCCTCCCTTAAAAGTCGCTAACTTCATACTCTCTTCTCCTTTATCCTATATTGCAAACGCTATCATGAATATATAGTAATCTTTTTGTCGGCATTTTTCAACATGAAACTTTTGCATTTTTCACAAAAGCGCAAAAAAGCCCTCTATATCAAGAGGGTTTTTGTTATTATTTTACCATATCTTTCCAGGAATCCTTTTGATAACCCGGGCGCCCAGCAGACCAATGAATGCTCCCATGACAGATCCTGCCAGCAAAAGAGCCGGCAGATACGCAAATACTGCCGTACTTTCCAGAACAATGGCAGCGACAATCAGCTGACCGGTGTTGTGGGCAATGCCCCCGGCAATACTGACACCTGTCATGCTGAAAAGATTCTTCGATCTGAGCAGCCACATCACCAGAAAGCTGAGACCTCCGCCCGCAAAACTGTACAGCATGGCAAATTCATTGCCAAACGTCATGCCGACCAGCAGAATACGCACCATAGAAATAACAAAAGCATCCACCGGGCGCATCGTGTACAGCGCCGCAAAGACCACCAGATTCGCAAGTCCCGGTTTCGCGCCCGGAATACCAGGCGGGATTGGAATCAAAGTTTCGATATAACTGAGAATCATAGCAAGTGCCACCAGCACGCCATACATGGCAGCACGCTCTGCTGCTGTCTGCTTTTTTTGTCTGCCTTTTTTCATAGCGTTCCTTTTTATTACCATCGGCTATGAGAATCCTATTACTCTACCGTAACACTCTTTGCCAGGTTTCTCGGCTTATCTACATCAAGTCCCTTTGCCACAGATACATAATATCCCATTAGCTGCAGCGGAATCACTGCCAGAGAAGTGGCAAAATGTGTATCTGTCTTCGGCACATAAACCACAAAGTCCGCCGTGTCCTCGATATTATAGTTGCCGTAAGTTGTCAGCCCCATCAGATAAGCACCGCGGCTCTTGCATTCTACCATATTGCTGACCGTTTTCTCGTATAGCTCCTGCTGTGTCAGGATACCAATCACCAGCGTCCCATCCTCAATAAGAGAGATGGTGCCGTGCTTCAGCTCACCCGCAGCATACGCCTCAGAGTGAATATAGCTGATCTCCTTCATCTTCAGACTGCCCTCCAGGGAAATTGCATAATCAATACCCCTGCCAATAAAGAAAATATCCTTTGCTGCCGCCTGCTTTGCCGCAAACCACTGAATACGCTCCTTATCCTCGATGATCCGGTGCATTTTTTCCGGCAATGTCTCCAGCTCGGCAACGTAATATGCATATTGATCATTATCGATCTCGCCGCGTATTTTTGCAAACTGTATCGCCAGCGCATAGCAGGCAATCAGCTGCGTGCTGTATGCCTTTGTTGTCGCAACAGCGATCTCCGGTCCCGCCAGGGTATAAAACACGTTATCTGCCTCACGGGCAATGGAAGAGCCGATCACATTAACAATGCCAAGTGTCTTTACGCCGCGATTCTTTGCCTCGCGCAGCGCCGCCAGGCTATCTGCCGTCTCCCCCGACTGGCTGATGATGATAACCAGACCCTCACGGTCCAGCAGCGGATGTCGGTAACGGAACTCGGAAGCCAGCTCAACGCGCACTGGAATTTTGGCCAGATCCTCGATCACATACTGCGCTGCCACACCGACATGGTATGCCGAACCGCACGCCACAATATAAATCTGCCGGATGCCTCTCATATCCTCTTCCGTCATGCCAACGCCCGAGAGATCAAGCCCACCGTCCTTCACCACAGAATGAATGGTGTCCTCGACCGCTTTCGGCTGTTCATGGATCTCCTTCATCATAAAATGCTCAAAGCCTGCCTTCTCTGCCGCCTCTGCATCCCATTCAATCTCTGTCAGCTGCTTCTCAATCTCATCGCCGTCCAGGTTGTAGAAGGTTACTTTCCCCTTTTCCAGCCTGCCAATCTCCATGTTACCTATATAATATACGTTTCTCGTATATTTCAGAATTGCAGGCACATCAGATGCCAGATAAGATTCGCCGTCCCCGACTCCCAGAATCATCGGACTATCCTTGCGCGCAACATAAATCTCACCCGGATACGCAGCGAACATAATAGCAAGCGCATAAGAGCCGCGGATGCGCACCATGGCGTGATTGATGGCATCCACCGGCGTTCCCAGATATTTTTTATAATAATAGTCGATCAGCTTCACCGCCACCTCCGTATCTGTGGAGGAATAAAAGTGATAGCCCTTTCTCAAAAGCTTATCTCTCAGCTCCTGATAGTTTTCGATAATACCATTGTGTACGGCAACTACATTTCCATCATCGCTGCAATGCGGATGCGCATTGTCCTCTGACGGCTCGCCGTGCGTCGCCCAGCGGGTATGCCCGATACCACAGGTGCCGGCAAGACTCTGTCCATTATCTGTCTTTTCAGCAAGAACCGATAGTCTTCCCTTCGCCTTCACCACTTCCAGCTTTCCTTCGCCGTCCCGCACTGCCATGCCGGCAGAGTCGTAGCCACGGTACTCCAGCTTTGCTAATCCATCAAGTAATATAGGTGCCGCCTGGCGGGCACCGGTAAATCCTACGATTCCACACATAGTTTTTATCTCCTAAAATATAATCTTTCATTATAATACTGCGCATTGTGCGCTTCTGGCACCATATTATAGCACAGGCTTTCAGGATTTGCACTATCTATTTTCTGAATGCGTATATGTACCGGATACCCGGCGTAGCTGTTCACGCCCGCCTCAAACACCTGCTGGTTTTTACGGCTGCTTGCCGATGTATGCCAGAATGCCTCCATCTACGTACAGAATGTGTCCATTAACAAAATCAGATGCCTCTGATGCCAGGAATACTACCGGTCCCATCAAGTCTTCCGGATTTCCCCATCGTGCAGCCGGTGTTTTTCCGATAATAAACTTATCGAACGGGTGCTGGGAGCCGTCCGGCTGTACCTCGCGCAGCGGTGCCGTCTGCGGCGTTGCGATGTAACCAGGTCCGATGCCGTTGCACTGGATATTGTACTGACCGTATTCCGAAGCAATGTTGCGTGTAAGCATCTTCAGCCCGCCCTTGGCTGCCGCATACGCAGACACTGTCTCCCGTCCGAGCTCACTCATCATAGAGCAGATATTGATAATTTTTCCATGTCCCTTTTTGATCATTCCCGGAATTACCGCCTTGGAAACGATGAACGGCGCATTCAGGTCGATATCCACTACCTGCCGGAATTCCGCGGCACTCATCTCGTGCATGGGAATCCTCTTGATGATCCCGGCATTATTTACCAGAATGTCAATCACACCGAGCTCTTTTTCGATCTCCGCTACCATCTGCGTTACCTGTGCTTCATCCGTCACGTCGCAGATATAGCCCTTCACATCCATCCCCTTTTCCGCATAAGCAGCAAGCGCCTTATCCATGTGCTCCTGTCCGCGGCAGTTAAATGCAATTTGGGCACCCGCCTGCGCCAGCGCTTCTGCCATAGCAAATCCAATACCATAGGCAGCACCTGTCACCAGCGCGACTTTTCCCTCCAGAGAAAAGCTTTTCTGAATATTCATCTGTAAATCCTCCTGTTTATATCTGCCCATACGGCAGCTTTACGCTGCAGACAATCCTATCTCAGATCACGGTTGTCGATGCCGTCCATGTCATCGAAATCCTGGTTTTCACCTGCCATACCCCAGATAAAGGTATATGCCTGCGAACCGCTTCCTGCGTGAATAGACCAGCTCGGTGAGATTACTGCTTCCTCATTGCGCACTACGATATGGCGTGTTTCCGCCGGCTCACCCATATAATGCATCACAAAGGCATCTTCCGGAATGCCAAAGTACAGATAAACCTCCATTCTCCGGTCATGTGTATGGCAGGGCATCGTATTCCAGACACTGCCCGGCTCAAGCTTCGTCATACCCATTTCCAGCTGGCAGCTCTCTACCTGTCCCGGCAGAATATACTTACAGATCGTCCGGTGGTTAGACTGCTCCAGGCATCCCAGCTCCACCTTATTCTCCTTTTTCACGATCACAACGCCGTCCTCCGGCTCCCCCTCCGGCTTAATCAGCACAGTTGGATAGGTGTGATGCGCCGGCACACTGTTAAGATAAAATTTTGCCGGACATACCGCATCCCTGCTCGCAAAGGAAATATCCCTTGCACCCATTCCGATGTACATAGCTTCCTTATTCTCCACCTCATAGACCTTTCCGTCAACCGTGATTCTTCCTGCGCCTCCGATATTGATCACACCCATTTCCCTTCTCTGCAGGAAATATTCCGCGCGCAGTTCTTCTCCCGCTGTAAGCTGAAGTGTCTCATTCACCGGCATCGCCGCTCCTGTAATAATACGGTCGATATGACTGTAAACAAGCTTAATCTCCTCCGGCATAAACAGGTTCTGAATCAAAAATTCCTCACGCAGACGATCTGTCGTATAGCTCTTTACATCTCTCGGTGATACTGCAGTTCTCAATTCCATATAATTTGTCCTCCTTTTTCATCTCTGATGCCGCACAGCAGCATATTCTTTCTCTGTTGTGCTTCTATTGTATCATATCCATAATTCCGTTTCCTGTGTTCATTTGTCATAAATCTTGCAAATCCTGAACAAATCTATTATACTGGGATTAAAAGAGAAAAAAGGAGATGTCATTTTGAAGATATTTACTTCCTGCCGCGATGCCATTGATGTGTGCATTGAAAACAAATCCTTTGCCCTGGCACACCTGTACAGCGATGAAAAACCAATGAATATGCATATTCACAACAGCTACGAGCTGTATTTTTCTATTTCCGGCGGACGTCAATTTCTCATAGACAACCGCTTTTACAGCATACAGCCCGGCGATCTGTTTTTTATTAATCAATACGAGAGCCATCACCTCACCCAGATCGACAGCCAGATTCATGAGCGCATTGTGTTCTCCATCTATCCTGATTATCTGAAAGCATTAAGCTCGCCTGCCACCGATCTTGACTACTGCTTTTCCTGCCGTCCGGCGAACGTGGGGCATAAAATTTCACTCTCTGAGGAGGAACAGAAACGGTTTCTCTATTATGTGCACAAGCTTTCCTCCATCCAGGGCTTCGGCGCGGATCTCCTGGAGAAAGCAGTTTTCCTGGAACTGATGGTTTATTTAAATCACTGCTTTTCCCGTTATGCCGGGCAGGAAACCAGCATAACGGAGCCGGAAAAGCAGGAGGTCCACCACGCGCAGGTAGACCAGATTCTTGCCTATATCCACCAGAACATCGGACAGCCGCTGGCACTTGAAACACTTGCCGGGCATTTTTTTCTCAGCCCATCCTATCTGTGCCGTATTTTCAAATCAGCCACCGGTACAACCATTAACAAATATATTACCGCAAAGCGCATCGCCCTGGCAAAATCGCTTCTTATGGAGGGACATACCGTTAACGAAACCGCAGACCTTTGCGGTTTCAATGATTACAGTAACTTTCTGAAGGCGTTCACAAAAGCGGTGGGCATCTCTCCAAAAAAGTATGCACGGTTTACCTGAATGCACCTGGGAGCTTCCTCCGGCATTTCTTTGCGGTATTCCGTTACATTGCTGCCTAAAAAGCCCGGCCTTTACCGCTCTTCCCTGAAATAGGACTGCCCCAGTGAAAGCGGTGGCTGATTTTCACGTTTGTTTCGCATACTTGTCAGTACAAGTACAATAAGTGTGACAATATACGGAATCATCTTGTAAATCTCCTGGAGCTCCATGTGATCCATTCCAGTGGGAATGTACAGATACAAAATGTAAAGCCCGCCAAAAAGAATGGAGGCAAAAATACTTACCGTCGGTCTCCAGATCGTGAAAATAACGAGGGCGATCGCAAGCCATCCCCGGTCACCGAATGCATTGTTTGACCAGACACCACAGGCATAGTCCATAACGTAATACAGACCGCCCAGACCAGCAATCATACAGCCCACACAGGTAGAAACGTATTTATATTTCGTGACATTGATACCTGCCGCATCTGCTGTACCGGGATTTTCACCGACTGCCCGCAGGTGCAGACCTACTCTCGTATGATTCAGCAAGTAGGAGCAGCCAAGCGCAATGATAATCGCTGCATATGCTAAAAAGCCATAGGACAGAAATACCTTGCCAAACCAGCCGAGACGGTTTGCAAAGGGCAGAGATCTACTGAAATATCCGCTTGTGGTTGACAGGGCAATCGAGGGAACGGCACTTCCGGATAGCTTGATCAGCGAGCCTCCAAAGAAATTTCCGAATCCGACACCAAATGTCGTCATGGCCAGACCTGTCACATTCTGGTTTGCTCTTAAAGTAACTGTCAGGAAACAGTAAATAAGACCCATGCATAGAGAACCGATTAAGGAGCACACCAGCGGAATCAGAATTGCAAGGAAACCGTTGATCTGCGCCGGGTCAGCCACGGACTGCTCATAAAAGAAGGAGCCGACCACGCCGCTGATTGCACCCACATACATAACGCCGGGAATACCAAGGTTCAGATTTCCGGATTTCTCCGTCAGAATCTCTCCGGTACATCCAAACAGAAGCGGAATTCCCTGCACAACAGCTCTTGGAATAAATGCTACAAGATTGATCATCAGTTATTCTCCCCCTTTCCGGCTTTTTTTCGGAAATTGATTTTATAAGAAATGAAAAATTCACATCCAATTATAAAAAACAGAATAATTCCTGTCAGGATATCCGCGAAAGACTGATTCAATCCGAAGGTAGTGGAAATTTCGCTGGCTCCCCTATTCAGAAAAATAATCAGGAAGCTGGTAAATACCATCGTAATTGGATTAAACTTTGCCATCCAGGAAACCATTACTGCCGTAAAGCCCTGACCATTTGCAATCGTCGTTGTCACCGTATGATTGATGCCGCCAACCAGCAGAAGTCCGACCAGACCACAAATTCCACCGGAAATCAGCATCGTACGTATAATAACTTTTTCTACCTTGATTCCGACATACCGGGCCGTCCGCTCGCTTTCGCCGACAACCGCAATCTCGTATCCCTGCTTGCTATAGACAAGATAAATATACAGCAGCACTGTAATTGCCGCAGCAATAAGAATGCTGAGCAGGTACTTGGATCCTGCAATCTGCGGCAGCCAGCCAATGCTGGAATTCTGGTTAATAATTCCAATCTTTCCGGAACCCTTTGGCACCTCCCAGACAATTGTAAAAAAAGCTACCAGCTGCGTTGCAATATAGTTCATCATCAAAGTAGACAACGTCTCATTCGTATTCCACTTTGCCTTAAAGAAGGCCGGGATCAGACCCCAGATTGCTCCGGCTCCCAGACTGCAGACAATCATCAAAAGAATCACCAGCGCATTCGGAATCTTATCCGCCAGACAGATCATACAGGCGGCAGACGCCAGTCCGCCGACCAGTACCTGTCCTTCTCCGCCGATATTCCAGAAATGCATCCGGAATGCCGGAGTAAGTGCCAGTGAAATTAGCAGAAGGATCGCAACATTCTGAAATGTGATCCATGTTTTTCGCGCCGTCCCAAAAGCGCCCAGGAAAATTGATACATAAACCTGAATCGGATTGATCCCGGTCAGGACTGTCGTCACGACGGCGCAGACCACCATCGCCGCCACAATAGCAGCAATGCGTATTCCAAGTGCTTTATGCCACGGAAGCGCATCCCGCTTCACAAGGTAAAAAGATGGTTCCTGTTTTTTACTGTTCATCGTCCGCATTTCCTCCTATGTGCGTCATCATCATACCAACTGTATTTTTGTCTGCCGTCCTTCCGTCCACAATACCGCTGACCTGTCCCCCGCACAAAACCATAATACGGTCGCAGAGTTCCAGCAGAACATCCAGATCTTCTCCGACAAAAATAACCGCTACACCCTTTTTCTTCTGTTCATTGATCAGATTGTAAATCGTGTAGGAGGAATTAATATCCAGTCCGCGAACCGCATATGCCGTCATCAGGACGGTCGGTGCGGAAGCAATCTCCCTGCCTACCAGCACCTTCTGGACATTTCCTCCGGACAGCCTTCTGACCGGCGTGGAGATACCCGGTGTGACTACGTCCAGTTCATTTACTACTTTTTCTGCAAGATGTCTTGGTGACCTGCGATCCGTAAACATGGAATGTCCGTTCTGGAAGGACCGAAGCATCATATTCGCAGTAAGATCCATATCCCCAACCAGTCCCATGCCAAGCCGGTCTTCCGGTACGAAAGAAAGAGCCACACCCATTTCCTGAATAGCCCGCGGATCTTTGCCGAGCAATTCTTCCCGCGTGCCGTCATCCTCAATATAGGTAATTTGTCCTGCCTCAGTAGGCTGCAATCCGGCAATCGCCTCCAGCAGTTCTTTCTGACCACACCCGGAAATTCCCGCAATCCCAAGGATCTCGCCGCTTCTGGCTGTAAAGCTGACGTCCTGCAGCTTCAGAATCCCTTCTTCGTTGCGAACGGTCAGTCCCTTCACCTCAAGGCGTTTCTGGGGATTTACCGGCTCCGTCCTCGTAATATTCAGGGATACCTTATGACCCACCATCATATTCGTCATCTCGACCGCATTTGTATCCTTCGTCATCATATCACCGATAAAACAACCGCGGCGCAGCACTGCCACCCGGTCTGAAAGACTCTCCACCTCATGCATCTTATGTGTAATAATCACGATTGCCTTGCCGTCATCCCGCATATTTCTCAGCACCGCAAACAATTTCTCCGTCTCCTGCGGCGTAAGAACAGCTGTCGGCTCATCCAGGATAAGAATGTCCGCCCCGCGGTAAAGCACCTTTACGATCTCCACCGTCTGCTTCTGGGATACCGACATATTATAAACCTTCTGATCCAGGTCAACCTCAAACCCATACTTCTGGCAGATATTCCGGATCTTTTTCGAAGCCTCCTTCAGATTCAGCCTTCCTTTCAGCCCCAGAACAATGTTTTCCGCGGCAGACAATACATCGACCAGTTTAAAATGCTGATGCACCATTCCGATTCCAAGCTCATATGCATCTTTTGGCGAACGGATAACCGTTTCTTTCCCATTAATATAAATCTGCCCCTCATCCGGGAAATAGATCCCGGACAGCATGTTCATAAGTGTTGTTTTCCCACTGCCATTCTCACCAAGCAGCGCAAGGATCTCACCTTTGTAAATATCAAGGCAAACCTTTTCATTACCGACCACAGAGCCAAATTTCTTGGTGATATTTTTCATCGTCACCGCAGCTGTTTTGTCTCCCACCCGTATGTCCTCCTTCCAGTAAAAAACAGATTTTCCATTTCGCAGCATAGGAAAACCGGAAGCTTTCCTATGCTGCGAAAAAAGGAGGCTGCCGCAAAATACTTCTGAAAGATTTTGTGACAACCCCTCCATATAATTTCTAATTTCTACAATAATTTAATATCATTTAGAACGCTGTATCCAGGAACTCAATACCGTCAATCTGAATATCAAAATACGGAGCGGAACGGAAACCTTCAGCTGACTCATGGAAGTATCCGTCTACTACTGCTTCATGGTCTCCCTCATAATCCGGATCTGTATCAACGTCTGCCATATAGCTCTCAAGATTTTTGCCCTCTACTGTAAATGTAGCTGTATCAAATACATGAATATTGCCTGCAATCAAATCTGCTTTTGCGGCATCAATCGCTTCCTGTGTACCCTCAGCAACTGCACTGCCAAGATCAGTAAGAACAACAGATCCTGTAGCAATATCGCCCGTCCAGTCTGCTGCAATCTCTTCACCGCCTGCTACGCATCCCATTGCATACTCAAAGTACGGAGCCCAGTTGATGCTTGAGGAAACAAGGAAGGTATTCGGGCATGCGCTTACGGTACTTCCGTTGTAAGATACGTTCGGAACACCTGCTGTCTCACATGCAGTCGGAGCGCCCATAGAATCTGCATGCTGGCTGATCAGAACACAGCCGTCATCGATCAGCTTATTTGCGCCCTCTTTTTCAGCGGTCTCATCATACCAGGAACCTGTAAATGTTACTTCCATCGTAACGCTCGGGCACACGGAACGGGCACCCAGATAGAAGGATGTAAATCCGGAGATAACCTCTGCATAGGTGTAAGCACCGACGTAACCCATCTTTGCTTCCTCTGCCGTAATTTCTCCAGCCTCGATCATTTCATTCAGCTTCATACCAGCTACAATACCAGCCAGGTAACGACCCTCGTAAATGGATGCAAAAGCGTTGTGGAAATTCGGCATCTGCTCTGTATGAGCCTTTGTACCTGTTGCATGGCAGAACTGAACATCCGGGAACTCTCTTGCTGCCTCGATCATATAATCCTCATGACCAAAGCTATCCGCAAATACAAAATTACAGCCTGCATCCGCAAGCTCACATGCTGCTTCGTAGCATTCCTGTCCTTCCGGAATACCGGTCTTGAAAATATATTCAATACCCATATTCTCACATGCTTCTTTTGCTGCATTGATGAAATTCAGGTCATAAGTAGAATTTTCGTCATGCAGGAAAATAAAACCGGCTTTCACTGTGGTTTCTTCTGCGCTGCCGGCAAAGCTCGGAAGTACACTGAGTGTAAGCATCATAACTACTGCCAGTAACCATTTCATACTCTTTTTCATTTCTTTTCTCCTTCTTTTTTATTATTGTGGTGTCAGCCAGTAATTGCCGCGAAGCATCAAATACATACAGGGTCAAGCCTTCTATATACTGATACCAAAACGCAGATGTACAAATCCTGTACATCTGCGGATGATCTTCGTATCCACCCAATAGTCGCATCGTAATCGGCGTGCGGTAGAAACATCTGGACCATCTCCCCAGACCTATATCGGACAACACTACTATTTGGATTTTAGCAATTTCGCCAACTGTTGTCAAATAAAAAGGATGCCAAATATTTTTTTTGTAGTATCTGTCAAAAAAACGTCTTTTACCGCGAAAATGTTAGTAATTTTTTCTTCCGCAAATCCTTGTAAAAAGACATTTTACTCCCTTAAGCCTGCATCCAGAAGTGTCCTGGTTTTGCCTGCACTTCGCAGCAGGCGTAAAGGTTGCCATCTGCGCGCTTTTCTGTTATACTCATAACAGTTATGGTGCCGGAACAGGCAGCATTACCTGCATCTGGCATCAAAAAACCATATCTCGCCCGGACAGAATGGGCAGAAAGGATAGCATAACTGTATGAGCGCACAGAAACCTTCCGCATCGCAAAAGGAACATAATTCACTTAACCGGCTTGCCCTGAAGGCAGGCTTATTCTATATCTTTGCACAGCTTCTCGTGCGCGGCATTACCTTTCTGACAACCCCCATTCTCACCCGGCTTTTGTCAAAAACACAATACAGTGACATCCGCCTCTATGAATCCTGGCTGCTGATCATCGGTCCCATTTTTTCGCTGAATCTGTACCGCAGCGTGGAGCGTGCAAAATATGATACAGGCGAAAATTACAATGAATTTGTCTCCTGTACGCAGACACTCTCTTATTTATCTATCGGAATCTGTTTTCTGATCTGTCTGCTTTTTAAGGATCCTATAAAGATTTTCTGTGATATGAATGATCTGATGTTTTACATGGCATTTTTCTATACTTTCGCCCACACTGCGATCATGTTTATGCAGCGGCGTGAAAAACAGATGATGCGCTACCGGGTGAGCACCGCCGTGACTGCAGTAACAGTAATTCCTGCCACCCTGCTGTCCATCCTGCTGATCTGGATCGGAAGAGAGACCGGACACAGTGACATGCTTGTTTCCCTGCGTGTGGCTGGCTATTATGTGCCGTTTGTCCTTGCCGGAATCGTCATTGCTGTCGTGCTGCTTATCCAGGGAAAAAAAGCATACTCCCCCTCACACTGGAAGTATGCGCTGCTTTTTGCCCTGCCGCTGATCCCGGAGGCGATTTCTATCCAGATCATGAACCAGGCGGACCGGATCATGGTACGTCATCTGATTGGTAAAGAGGCCGCCGCCATTCTCTCGCTCGGAACAACGGTTTCTTACATTATATGGATTCTGGAAGACTCCGTGTGGAATGCCTGGCTTCCCTGGCTCTACGAAAAAATTTCCCGAAAAGAAACGGATGATGTGGAAAAACCATGGACTGTTCTCATGCATGGCTTCGGAATGCTTTCCTGGTTTCTGGTGCTGCTCGCCCCGGAAATTGTGACGATTCTCGGAAGCAGCGAATACCGCGACTGTATCTATCTGACAGCACCCATGCTGACAGGCACCCTGTTCCGCTTCTACAGCTACAGCTACACAGCAGTAGAAAACTATCACAAAAAAACAGGTTATGTGGCAGTTTCCACCGTCGGCACCATGCTGCTCAACGTCGTTCTGAATTATGTCTGTATCCGCAGCTTCGGTTACCGGGCTGCCGCTTACACAACAGCGTTCAGCTACTTCGTACTTCTGCTCGTGCAGAGCCGGATGGAATACCGCCTGACCGGCAGTCTCATCATCCCTATCAAAAAAACAGTTGCCATATCCCTCGCCTATTTTGCACTCTGCTGCGCAAGCATGCTGCTCTTCTCCTGCCCCGCGCTCATCCGCTACGGTGTGCTGCTCGCAGGGGCACTGCTGGCGGCAAAATTTCTGCTGCCGCAATGCCTGGGTATTCTGAAGCTGCTAAAAAAATAAAGACAAAATGCGCGCCCATATCAGGGCGCGCAGCTTCTTATTCTTCTACGATAATCTCAATCTTATCCATCGCCTTATGCAGCAGCTCTACTGCCTCCGCCAGCGTTTTTCCTTTCGTTACAACATGCCCGATGCGGTGCGGTCCAATGCGGAATTTTTCCACCCTCTCCCCTTCCACGTGGTCAAACAAGATTTCGTAGATATCCGGATTTTCCTCATTGGAATTAACAATGGAGCGGATCACACCATCCCGATCGCTCATCAGCAGATGACTGGCATTCGGCACCTTCGCATCACCGGTAAAATCCAGATCCTTCTCGCCGAGAGCCGCCCGGAGAATCTTTTCATAGTAATCAAATCCATAATAAATGGAAACCGACTCCGCAAGGCAGGTCGCGCCGGAGCGTCCGCCAATCTCCAGTACATATGTTTTGCCATCCTTCAGAATAAAATCGGCATTGATCGCACAGTTGTCCAGCTCCATCGCTGAAATTGCCAGTCTGAGCTGCTCCTTCGCGTCTTCTATAATTGCATCGTCCAGCTCATACGGCACAAAATGCCCGATCGGCACACCTGTGTCCCCATGGAACACATAGTCGCCGTGCGGCATGATAAACTGTACCTTGCCCTGGTAGACAAACGCCTGCGCGCCAAATTCCTCACCCTCGATAAATTCCTCGACAATAAAATAATCTTTCCTTGTATATTTTTTCGCAAGCGCGATCGCCTCAGCAAAATCCTCGCTGCAATCTACCCGCGTGATCCCGCGGCTGCCGGAAGAATCCACCGCCTTAAAGATCAGCGGAAGGGAAAGCTCGTCTATCTTCTCATAAAGATCCGGCGCATCAAAAGCGATCTTGCGGTACTTTGCCGTCCGCACACCATGCTTCTCGTAAACCTCTTTCATGAGCAGCTTGTTGGTAGCAACGGTCGCTCCGCGGCAGGAAAGCCCGCAAAGCCCCAGCGCGTCACAAACCTTACCGATGGTAATAACCGCAACATCCGTTCCGGCCGTCACAATTCCGTCAATCTTCTCTGCCCGTGCAATCTCCAGAATTTTCTCCCAGTCCGTCGTATTCTCATAATATACTTTATCTGCGAACGCAAACCCCGGATAATTCCCCGGTATGCTCACCACAATCGCGTAGATTCCCAGTCGCTTTGCTGTCCGGATCAGCGGTACCTGATAGATTCCCGCGCCCAGAATCATGATTTTCTTCATCGTTCGTTTCCCTCTTTCCTTTCCGTCCATAGACCTTTCGTACAACAAATTGCGGCGACCGCTGTATCACCAGAAACATTCTGCCGATGTATTCCCCGATCAGTCCCATAAACAGAAGGATCATACCGGAGAAGAAGCACACGGCAGCCACCATAGTCGACCATCCGATCGGAACCGCCGGCCGCAGTATTTTATTAATAATGACAGCAACCACCCCGATCAGCCCGATCACCGAGAACAGACAGCCGAGCCTCGTCGCCACCCGCAGCGGAACAATGGAAAAGCCCATAATGTTCGACCAGAGCTGGATGAGCTTTTTCATCGTATAATTTGACTTCCCGACCTCACGCTTAAAGTGCTGGATCGGCACACTGCTGATATTCTTTGTTGTGCGCAGGAACAGACCCTGCAGATGCGTGTACGGGCTCTCATAGCGGATCACCGAATCCCGCACAAACCGGCGGATCACCCAATAACTCGATGTCTTCATTTCCTTCGGTTTCCCGATCAGCCAGCGTACTGTCATGTAATTGATATAGCTGCCGAAATTGCGGAACGGACTCTGTTTTTTCTGCTCATAGTAGCCGTAAACAATATCGTAGCCTTTATCAAACTCCGCAAACAGATACTTAAGCTGGGAAGGATGCGTCTGCCCATCATCATCCATCGCAATCAGTACGTCACCCTCAGCATAATTCAGCCCGGCCATCACAGCATTATGCTGCCCGCTGTTGCAGGCAAGCTCGATTACCCGCACGCAGTCATACTCCTCTGCGAGCGCACGCAGCTCATTGATCGTCTTTGGATTATTGGGAGAATAATCATCCACCAGCACAAATTCATATTCGTTTCTGCCAAGGCGCTCCATTTCCTCCATGGTCATCTCGACGACCTTGCGGATCGTCCTGTCTGAATTATAACACGGAATTATGATGCTGTGCAGCATTTTTTCTCTTCCTCCTTAATAAATATAATGATGCCAGGGTCAAAAGGTCTAAACCCACGTGAGCTTGCTCACATGTGGGTGAAAGACCTTGGGA
>DKTR01000120.1 GCA_002473385.1 Lachnospiraceae bacterium UBA7225 | reverse complement strand
GCCGCCGGGCCAACTTTTTTTATTGTGCGTTTTGGAACAGGAGAGTATAATATATGTAAGATTTCATGAGAGACAGTTGAAAAAACGCCGGCATGGTGTGGGGGAAAAACCGTGACGGTATCTGGAATCATGATTACGGAAGAAACTTATTAACTAACGGATAAGAAATAGGCGCCAGTGCAGCATTTTCTTATCTAATCAACAAGGATAAGCAAGCAATGCCTGAACAGGGCCGCAAGTTTATCACGTGAGGAAGAATTACAAATGGGAAAAAAATCGCAAAAAAAGATGCTTCCTATTAAGGCGAAGCTATTAGGGACGATATTGCCGGTAGTTGCTGTCATGGTATTGGTTATTGCCGCGACTTCTTATTTGATTTCCAAGAATATCATTACAGAATATTCGCAGAATCTGTTAAGCTCGTCCATCGCAAATCAGGCGAATGAGATTGAATCCTGGCTGGACGAAAATCTGTCCGCTTTCCAGACCGTAAAGCGGGCGGTTGAGGGCACAAATCCGGATGATGCGGCTTTGCAGAGCATACTGGACAGTTATTATCAATATAATGATAATTATCCGGAAGGGCTGTATGTGGCAGATGAAAACGGAAAGCTTATGAAAGCGGCAGGCTCGGACAAGACAGAGAGCAATCTGTTGGAATCCGTATGGTATCAGGACGGTATCACAAGACTGAATATGGCATTTACAGATGCATATACAGATGAGAACGGCGAAGCGCTTGTCAGTGCCTCCGGTATTTTGGATGATAATTCTGATGTTTTGAAGGTCATTTCAGCAGATTTGTCTTTGCAGCGCATCAGTATTATCGTAAATAGTTTTATCGAGATGGAGGGTGCGCAGGCTTTTCTGGTCAATTCCAAGGACGGTACGATTCTTGCCCATCGGGATAACAGTCTGATTTCCACCAGGCTTGCGGATACCGGCGATGCATTTATGCGGGATGTAGACGGAAAACTGGGTCAGCATGATTACCGGATGACGGAAATAGATGACATGATGACAGCATTTACGGAAATAGAAGGAACGGACTGGATTCTGGTTTCTTATATTCCGACGGAAACGATTTATGCGGATATTAACGGTGTCAGAATCCTCATGGTTGTGATTGGCCTGGTATCGCTGCTGCTGCTCGCCATATTGATTGAGCGTGTGGTTCAGGTAGTGATTAAGCCGGTCAAGGAGCTGACAAGAATTATTACTGCCATGACCGACGGTGATTTTACGCTTCGTGTATCGACAAAGAGCAATGACGAAATCGGTGTTATGAGCCGCGGCGTGGAACGGTTTATCCAGTCCATGCGCAGTATGATTCTGTCTATTCATGGTGTGTCTGACAAGCTGCATATTCAGGCGGACAGCAGCAGCGGTGTTGCCGGTGAGATGTATAGTGCCTCCAGACTGCAGAGCGAGTCGATGCAGGAGCTGAACAACACGGTAGAACAGCTCTCTGTTTCGGTAAATGAGATTGCGGAAAATGCTACCAGGCTTGCATCAGTAGTAGCGAATACCAGGGATGACGGTGAGCAGGTAGACCTTAAGATGAAAGCGACGGTAGAGGTTTCCCGTCAGGGAAAGGCGGATATGCAGAATGTCGGTGTTGCGATGCAGAGCATCAATGAATCGGTGATGAAGCTTCAGCAGGCAATCGACAAGGTGGGGAATGCATCCGAGGAAATTACGAATATTACAGGCGTGATCAGCGATATTGCCGATGAGACAAACCTATTGTCGTTAAATGCTTCGATTGAGGCGGCCCGGGCAGGAGAGGCGGGAAGAGGCTTTGCGGTAGTCGCAACAGAGATCGGGAAACTGGCACAGACCAGCTCAAATTCCGTACATAATATTGAAAGTCTGATTTCTGAGATTAATGCTCTTGTAAAGGATGCAGTGAATCAGGCGGACGACAGCGTAGGCAACATTCAGAGCAGCGGCGAGATGGTGAATGATGCATTGATTACATTTGATATAATCTTCAATAATATTGACGAGGTCAATAATCTGGTACAGCAGATGATGGAGAAGATGGAACAGGTAGATAATGTTGCAATCAATGTGGCGGCAATTTCAGAAGAACAGGCGGCAAGCTCGCAGGAAATTCTGGCCACATCGAATACAATGGTAGAGCAGGCACACAGCATTACCGGAAACAGCGAGACGGTTGCGGGAGGAGCAAAGGAACTGACAGAGTCTGCGGTTGAACTGGCAAATCAGATGAACATGTTCAAGGTGGATAAGGAGGATGAAGTATGAGAAAAAAGTTGGGAATACTGTTGAGCATGATGCTGTTCGGGATGCTGGCGCTTACCGGCTGCGGAAGCGGAAGCGGCATTGCTTCCAATAAAGATATAAAAATTCTTCTTGTCCTAAATCAAATGGACAGTTTCCGTGAGACGCTTGTTGCGGCGGCGAGGGATACCGCCGAGGCGGAGGGTGCGCAGTTTGATTTCAAGGATGCGGAGGGTTCGATTGAAAATCAGGTGAATTATCTGAAATCTGCAGGGCAGGAGGGCTACAACGTGATTCTCTGCAGCCCCGTATCCGCGGAGACAGTTGTGGAGCTGAAGGCGAGCGCGGGGGACATACCGATTGTTTTTATCAATAGCTGTCCGGATGAAAAACAGCTCAAAGAAGGGAAATATATTTATGCCGGATCTGACGAATATGTGGCAGGGCAGTTTCAGGCGGAGTATGTGCTGGACAAGCTGTCAGGCCGTCAGGAGATCAATGTGGTGCTGTTAAAGGGCGAAAAAGGTCATTCTGCTACGAACGGGAGAACAAAAGGAGTAAAGCAGACGTTAGAGAGCAGCGGAAAGACAATCAATTACGTATTTGAGGATTATGCCGACTGGGATCAGGAGCTGTCAAAGCATCTGTTTGAAACATTTTTAAGAACCGGCTCGCCGGCGGACTGTGTGCTTTGTGAAAATGATTCTATGGCGCTTGGAGTGATTGAAGCATGCAAAGAGGCAAATATTGATTTGAGTACCTTGCCGGTGCTGGGGGTAGATGCAACTGCCGACGGATGTGCCGCAATCAAAAGCGGAGAGATGGCATTTACTGTTTGCCAGTCTGGAGTTGGTCAGGGAGAAGCGGCGGTAAAAGCCGCAATCCGGTTTGCCAGAGGAGAATCTGTGGATTCCCTGGAGGGTGTCAGCGAGGATGGGAAATACGTCTGGGTTCCCTTTGAAAAAGTAGACAGCACAAACGTATCTCAGTACAGCAATTAGCGGTTTTGACGATAGTCTTTTTGGTTTCTGTAAAACATATTTTTTACCTTTATTTTTGTTTAAGTGTAGAAAAAAAGCGAAACGGAT
>DKTR01000134.1 GCA_002473385.1 Lachnospiraceae bacterium UBA7225 | reverse complement strand
TAGCTCAGTTGGTAGAGCACCTGACTCTTAATCAGGGTGTCCAGGGTTCGAGCCCCTGATCGCGCATGTAAAGTATCGCTTTTGCAGACCTGGAGCTGTGGGGGCGGTGCTTTTTTTGCGCGTAAACTACAAGCCGTGCAAATACAGAAGGACCGCCATACGTGGGAATTCATTCACGAAAGTATGGCGGTCCTTCTGTATTTATGCGGCGACAGCCGCGACCGAGGAAATGCGGAGCATTTTCGAGGTGGGCACGGCGTCAGGTGTAAGCGGCGACAGCCGCGACCGAGGAAATGCGAAGCATTTTCGAGGTGGGCACGGTGCCACCGCATTTTTTTACAATTTCTCTCCATCAAACGAATATAAAATAAGGGCAAGATATTATAACGGACAGCAAAATCTTCTAATAAAAAAAGTAAGCATGCAGTGGTATAATACAAGCATCAAAAGCTTTTGAACGTGAAATGAATGATTTTGCAGGAACGATGATATCAGGGAAAGATTCAGTGATGGGAGGGATTGGAAAATGAAGAAAAAATGGTTAAGTACGATGATGATGCTGGGCGTGACGGCAGGGCTTGCAGCCGGGGCATGCATGAGTGCATATGCAGAAGAGGCAGAGACGGAGGAAGCAAGAGGCTATCGTTTCACCTGGGTAAATCCGATCGTGGGGCTGGAATACTGGTCTATTGCAGAAGAAGGCATTGCGGCAGCGGACGAGAAATATGGAACAGACACACAGACAGTCGGACCGACGGAGATCAATGTGGATGAAATGGTAAAACAGATTGATGCAGCGGTAGCGGCGCAGGTGGATGGGATTATGACCATGGCGCTTGATCCGGAAGCACTGGGACCGGCAATCCAGAGAGCTGTAGATGCAGGAATTCCTGTTGTCTGCATTGATACGGATGCACCGGATTCGGCGCGCTCCTATTATGCGGGAACCTCCAATTACGATGCAGGCTACCAGGCAGGAAAAACTATGGCAGAAATGACAGACGGGAAAGCCAAGGTTGGAATTCTGATGGGCGGCATTAATGCCTCTAACATGGTTTCGCGCGTGGACGGCTTCAAAGCCGCACTGGAGGAATATCCGGATATGGAAGTGATCGTGACGGAGGATACCAATGCGGATCTTTTGATCGGTACGCAGAAGGCGCAGGCGATGATGCAGACTTATCCTGAGATGACGGCTATTTTCGGTACCAGTTCTACGGATGCACAGGCTGCCGGCAAAGTGGCAGAGGAGATGGGACTCACAGATCAGTACTGTATTATCGGATTTGACGATATGGAGGATACGCTGAATTACATCCGTGAGGGTATCGTAGACGCGACAACAGTTCAGAAACCGTATGAAATGGGCTTTCTTGGTGTGGAGCTGTTAGTGCAGACCATCGAAGGAAACGGACCGGAGGAGGCAGTGATCGATACCGGCGTTACCATGGTAACAGCAGAAAATGTAGACAGCTATAAAGAATAAATGAAAAAAGGCTGTCCCGGAGATGGAGGTTTTATTATGATAATCCGCCTGCCGGGACAGCCGTTTTTGAAGGGAGAGCTTTATGAAACAGAAATCTATTTTGCGGAAGCTGTTTTCCAGCAAGGAGCTGGGAATCTTTATTCCGTGGCTGATCATCTGTCTTGTGACAGGGGCGGTTAACCACGCATTTTTCAGCGCGAACAATATTATAAATCTGCTGCGCTCCATATCTATTACTTTACTTGGTGCCATAGGCGTTACGTTTGTACTGATCAGCGGGCAGATGGAGATGTCTGTTGGTTCAACCATGGGACTGGCAAGTCTGATTACCGGTATGTGCATGGATCGCTATCAGCTTCCGGTAGCAGCTGCCATTCTGGCAGGGCTGATGGCGGCAGCCGTTATCGGTTTCGTAAACGGCATGATCATTTCAAGACTTAAAATTCCGGCGCTGATCGTGACGCTCGGAACCATGTATATAGGCCGCGGGGCGATTAACGTCATTTCAAAGGGGGTTCCTTTTGGCGGATTCCCGGACAGCTTCAATCAATTGGGACAGGGAACCCTGTTTTCCATACCCTATTCTGTGTATATAGCATTCGTGGCAATGATAATAGCAATGGTAGTGCTGAAGTATACAGTATTTGGACGCTCTATCATGGCGGTGGGCGGCAATTCTGAGACGGCGCGTCTATCTGGTATTCCGATTAACAGGATTACAGTAATTACCTACATTATTTCTGCGGTGACGGCCGGTATGGCGGGAATTTTGACAGCTTCGCGTCTTTCCTCAGCGCAGGCAAATGCCGGGAACGGCTGGGAAATGACCGTAATTTCTGCAGTCGTAATCGGCGGCACCAGTATGTATGGAGGCTCCGGCTCTATCGTTGGAACACTCATCGGAGTTGCAATTATGGAGACGCTCACGGTATCTATGACCATGCTCCGCGTAGATGCTTATTGGCAGAAAATTGTGGTTGGTGTTATCATTATCTTTGCGGTTGGTGTTGACACATACAGAAGAGCAAGAGCGTCGTCGGATAAGGGGTGATTTTATGGAAAAGCGTGCAATTCTGGAAATGCAGAATATTACAAAACGCTTCCCTGGCGTGCTGGCACTGGACAATGTCAGCTTTGAAGCATATTCTGGCGAGATTCTTGCTTTATGCGGGGAAAATGGTGCCGGAAAATCGACACTGATGAAAATTCTCAGCGGGTCCTGGCCGGAATCTACATACGAAGGAAAGATTATAGTGGACGGGCAGGTCTGCCATTTCACCGATACAGAAAAATCGGAAAAAGCGGGAATTGCTATGATTTATCAGGAAATCAGTATGCATCTGGATGAGACAGTGGCGGAGAATATTTACCTCGGGAGATGGCCGAAAAAAAGAGGAATGATTGACTGGAAGAAGATGAATAAGGATGCATCGGTGTATATTGAAATGGTAGGACTGGAAGCAGATCCGGAAGATGTCCTGAGAAATTTAAGCACCAGTCAGCAGCAGCTGGTTGCGATCGCGCGGGCACTGACAAAGCATCCCAAAATACTTGTTCTGGATGAGCCGACCTCCCCGCTGACGCTGGCGGAGTCGGACCGGCTGTTCCGGATTCTGCATAATTTAAAAGAACAGGGAATCGCCTGCATTTTAATTACTCATAAACTGACGGAAGTTTTTGCAAACGCAGACCGGATTGTAGTGATGCGGGACGGGAAAACAATTTCTGTGAGGCAGATGAGGGATGCTACAGAAGAAAATATTGTGACAGATATGGTAGGACGAAAAATAGATTCCTATTATCCGAAAGAAAAGACGGCAATCGGCAATGTCGTGCTGGAAGTGAAGCATATGACGGTTACGCACCCTTATGCTGCAAACAAAAAAATTGTCAGTGATGTTTCTTTTTCTGTCCGTTCCGGTGAAATACTGGGAATTGGCGGTCTTGTGGGCGCGGGACGGAGTGAGCTGGTAAATGCTGTCTTTGGAAAAATTGCGCCGGAAGAGGGAGAGGTCTGGATGGAGGGAAAGCGCCTGAAAATCCGCTCGTGCTCTGATGCGATCAGGGCCGGAATTGCGCTTGTAACGGAAGACCGGAAAACCGACGGGATCGTGGGGTGCCTTGGCATCCGGGAGAATATTGCACTGGCATCTCTGCCGCAATTATCAAAGTATGGCTTTATGAAAGGAAGGGAAGAAAAAGAACAGACATCCTGGTATTTTGATGAGATTTCCATAAAGGCGCCGGATATGGATACCAGACTGCAGCAGCTGTCAGGCGGAAATCAGCAGAAAGTAGTGCTGAGCAAATGGCTGATGAGAAAGCCGCGGGTTTTGATCATGGATGAACCGACGCGTGGAATTGATGTGGGGGCAAAATATGAAATTTACAAAATTATGGTGGAGCTGGCGAAGCAGGGCGTTGCTATTGTTATGATTTCATCGGAGCTTCCGGAACTGATTTCCATGTCAGACCGGGTAATGGTATTGTCGGAAGGCCGCGTCAGTGGTATGCTGTCACGGGAGGAATGCACGCAGGAGAAAATTATGAGACTGGCTACTGCCGCTGTGGGATAATTGTAATTTGCGGGTATGACGGAAAATAACGGGAGGAACAAAAGTATGCAGAAAAGGCACAGAGGGTTCATATTCAGACAGGTTGCCTGTCTGGTAGGTGGAATTTTTGCGGGACTTTTGTTCCTTTTTTATGTGCAAAATGGACTGAGGCAGCAGGCGGATAGTGTAAATCAGAATTTAATGACGATCAGTACCTGCTTTAATGATATCAGCATAGAAATGCAGAACATCCGGGAACTCATGAATTTTGGAATAGAGAACCGGCTGGAGGATGAAAAGGAGTTTACCGATTCCAGAGAAAAGCTGACAAATTCTTCAGCGGTTCTGGCAGGCTATATGAATGAGCGTGGGTATAATCGCAGCAGTATAGATTTACAGTGTACAATTGAAACGTATCTTCTGGATTGTGAAACTCTGATGGATTCTCTGGAAAATGGAGATTACAGTCAGGCGACAGCAAATTACAGAGCATGTGAACAGACGTATGAATTTGGCCAGGACAAGATGAACCAGGTGTATCGTGATATTCAGGAAAGCTACGTGATCAGCCAGGAACAGTTTGAAAAATATGAGAGGCTCAGCAAAGCGATTAACCTTGCAACTGTGATTACGGTTATAACGGTGGCGGCACTGCTGCTTGCATTATTGAATAAGGTAATTGTACGTCCCATCAATTCTCTGTGCAGTAAAACAGAACGTTTTCTGCCGGAGGAGGGACGCACTGAGCCGACTACTGACCTTGTAGAAGAAAAAAGTGAAATCGCCCTGCTGAATAACAGTATTTACATGATGCAGGCGAGGATTGGGGAGCAATACCGTCAGCTCCTGGAAAAAGCAGAGATGGAGAAGCAGCTTGCAATGGAAAAGCTGAAGGCGGTTGAGAATGAAAAATGGATGAAGGAGGCGCAGCTAAAGAATCTGCAGGCGAGGATCAATCCCCATTTTCTTTTTAATTCTATTAATCTGATCTCACGGATGGCATATATGGAAAATGCTGTCCAGACTTCGGAAATGCTGGAATCATTAGGAGAATTTCTGCGCTATAACCTGGATAACTTTGGAAAAATCGTCACCATACAGAAAGAGCTTGAAAATGTGCGGGATTACACAACGATTCAGAAAATCCGCTTTGGAGACCGGATAGATTTCAGCATTCTGGCCGATGACACTGTGGCAGAAGCGAAAATACCATGTCTTATTTTGCAGCCATTGGTAGAAAATGCAATCATTCATGGCGTTGGGATGTATACGGAAAATGCTTTCATCAGTGTAGATATACGAAAGACGGAAGCGGGGCAGATAAAAATGACAGTTCTGGATAATGGAGTTGGTATGTCAGCGCAGACACTGGAAGAGGTGAGAGGTAAAGCAACGGAACCGACATGGAAGCAGGAAGATAGTTCCATTGGTCTGTCGAATGTGTTTAAGCGGCTCCGTCTGTTCTTTAACGATGCGGTGATGATCCGGATTGATTCGGGACAGGGTCAGTTTACAAAAATCCAGATAGAAATTCCGTTTCTGGGAAAAGAGGTGATGGAGGATGTATGAGGTACTGATCGCGGATGACGAAGCGATTGAGCGCAGCGCGCTGAAAATGATGCTGGAAAATAACATCGGTCAGATAAGGGTAACCGGGGAGGCGGAGAATGGCATTCAGCTTCTGCAGCTTTTGAAAAAGAACCGGTATGATATTGCCATTGTGGATATTGAAATGCCGGGTCTGTCCGGGCTGGAAGTGCTGCAGATGGCACAGAAGGAGCTGGAAAATACAAGAGTGATTATTTTTACGGCGTACAGCAGCTTTGATTATGCACAAATGTCGCTGCGTTATCATGCGTTTGATTATCTTCTGAAACCAACCAGAAGGGAGAAGCTGATGGCAACAATGGAGCGCTGTATAGAGGACATTGAGTCAGCACAAAGAGAAGCTGTCAACAGCGCAAAGCTGAAGAAAATCATTGAGCAGATACGTCCACTGATGGATGAGGAATTACTGAACAGCTTCTGCACAGGAAGCGGAGATTTTGACAGACTGAAAATATACCTGAATGCACTGGAAATATCGTCAGAAGCAGGTTATATTATAATCTTTCGTATCCGGGACCGGAAAAGGATGCAGATGATACCGGAGGAGACTTTTGACCAGCTCGCACGGAAAAAAGAGGTTGCCATGAGGGTGACATCTGAATTGTCAGATCTTGTAGAGCATGCTCTGATGCAGACCCGGCGGGATAAGATTACAGCGTTCATCCCTATAGAACGCGCCGGGACGGAATACCAGAATCGTATGGACAGCATTCATCTTGCGCATGTTATCCTGGAGCGGGTGCGGATTCCGGAAACGGTGGAGGTGATCGCGGGGATCGGTTCTGTACAGGACTCCCTGGAGCGGATGCATCTTTCTTACCGGGAAAGCATCAGTGCTTTGCATGATACAAAAACCAATATGGCAATTCGTCACTACAATGATTTATTCGATAAGAGAGAACAGGACTGGCACATTCTTCAGAATGAACAGGGGCAATTGCTTTCGGCGATCCGGGATGAGGATATGGAAAAGCAGAAAAAGATTATTGAAGAGATCTTTTTTGCTCTGCATAAGAAGCCGGAGCAGGAACATGGCAGCTATATTCTGGAAATGATGGTGCAGATTCTGCACAATGCTGACCCATATTTTTCAGGGGGACAGGATCAGCGCTTCCAGATCAGCCGTTTGTGCCGGGAGTGTATGAATATTACAGATTCCAATAGTCTGAAGCTGTGGCTGACGGAGTACTGCAGGAAGCTGTCGCAGGAAATTAATGCAGGCAGTCACACTGGCATTGTAATAGAACAGGCGAAAAAGTATATTGATGATAACTATCAGGAGGATTTATCACTTAATGATGTGAGCAGGCATTGCAATGTGAGTATTTATTACATGAGCAGGCTGTTTAAAGAAAAGCTGGGCGAAAATTATTCTACATATCTTACACGCGTGCGCATGGAGGCGGCAAAGGAAATGATACGGAAATACGATTATCCGCTGAAGACACTGGCGGATAAGTGCGGATTCCGCAGTGTGGGCTATTTTTGCAGGGTGTTCAAACAGTATACGGGTGTGACGGCAGGAGAGTTTAAAGAACAAAGATGAGAGGAAAGGCAGAGAGAAAAAATGGAAAAAGTCATAAAAGTTGTATGTGAACAGGAAGCATATGCACTGGCAGACCCGGTTACCTATGCGCACGTTCCCTTCTGGTATGGGGAAACAGAGCGGCCGCTGCAGTTAAGTATTCTTTTACCAAAGCATAAGGAAGGACATGAGAAGCTGCCGCTGATTGTCTGGCTGTGCGGAGGCGCCTTTAAGGTAATGGACCGGAATGTGTGGATTCCCCAATTGACTGCGCTGGCAATGTCGGGATATGTGATTGCAAGTGTAGAATACCGCACCAGCCATGAGGGACCGTTTCCGGCTCCTCTGATGGACATTAAGGCGGCGATCCGCTATCTGCGGGCACATAGCGACCGCTACTGCATCGATACGGAGCGTGTGGCAGTGATGGGGGAATCGGCCGGCGGAACACTGGCTGCCCTTGTGGGAGTTACCGGAGGAGCTGCGGAATATGAGCAGGGGGATTTTCTGGAATATAGCAGCGCGGTTCAGAAGGTCGTGGATTTCTACGGATTGACTGATATGCAAAATCATCCTATTGATAAATCGGGGGAAAACGCCAGGGTAATAGAAGATTTCGTAGACTGGGATTTTGAAAAAAATGCCAGTCAGGCAAGTGCAGTCAGCTATGTGGAAACGGGAAAGATATTGCCTGAATTTTTGATATTCCATGGGACAGCCGATACGCTTGTACCGATTGCTCAGAGTGAAGTATTTTATGAAAAACTGATCCGGACGGGGCATAAGGCGGATTTTTACCGTGTGGAAGGGGCACCCCATGGATCGGATTTATTTTATCAGAAAGAAATAATGACACTGATCAGGAAATTTTTGTGGAAGTAAAAGGAGAAGCTGCCGCTTTGCGATTTGCAGGCGGCAGCTTTGGAGTCCCAAATACCCCATGACTCTTTCGTGATGTTTGTCTGCATAAATTTTTCATTGTGTCTGCCGCTGGATACATGTATAATGAACCTATCACAATAGGAAGAGGTTAATGTATATGAAGAAAATGATTTCCTGGAATGTAAACGGGCTGCGCGCCTGTGTGCAGAAGGGTTTTTTGGATTATTTTAAAGAGGCGGATGCAGATATTTTCTGTATACAGGAGAGTAAGCTGCAGGAAGGACAGATTGAACTTGATCTGGAGGGATATCATCAATACTGGAATTACGCAAAAAAGAAGGGCTATTCCGGCACAGCTGTTTTTTCGAAGGAGGAGCCGCTGACGGTGGCATACGGAATTGGCATCGAGGAACACGACCAGGAAGGCCGTGTGATCACACTGGAATTTGATACTTATTATCTTGTGACAGTTTATACGCCCAATTCACAGAATGAACTGGTGCGTCTGCCTTACCGCATGGAGTGGGAGGATGCGTTTCTTGCGTACTTGAAAGGGCTGGAGAAAAACAAGCCTGTGATTTTCTGCGGAGATCTGAATGTCGCTCATAAAGAAATTGACTTGAAAAATCCAAAAACAAACCGGAAAAATGCTGGCTTTACCGATGAAGAGCGTGAAAAATTCAGCCGGGTCGTGGAGAGCGGCTTTATCGATACGTACCGCTATTTCTATCCGGAGCAGGAGGGTATTTACTCCTGGTGGTCGTACCGGTTCCGCGCACGGGAAAAGAACGCAGGATGGCGCATCGACTATTTTTGTGTTTCCGAAAGCTTAAAGGACAGGCTGGTAGACGCCGGAATTCACACAGAAGTTATGGGCTCCGATCATTGCCCGGTAGAGCTGCAGATAGAGGTGTAAGGTGTTCGTGGGAAACAATATGTGCAGTATTGCAGAAAATTCAGGCAGACAGGGAGACCTGCCGGATCATACGGTCATCCGTTCATGCCGGAAAACAGTGTGCCTGCAGGTAAAAGAGGATGGGCAGGTGGTGGTTCGGGCACCGCTGCGGATGCCGGGACAGCAGATACAGGAGTTTGTACGAAAGCACACTGCCTGGATCAGGAAAAAGCAGGAGCTTGTACAGAAAAAAAGTGTGCAGCCCGTCATTACGGAGCAGGAACGCCGGGAAGGAATAGAGGCGGCGAAGCAGTATATCCCGCAGCGTGCAGCATATTTTGCACGGCGTATGGGTGTTACCTATGGGAGAATTACCATCCGTGAGCAGAAAACGCGCTGGGGAAGCTGCAGCAGCAGAGGAAACCTAAACTTTAACTGGAAGCTGATGCGGATGCTGCCGGAGGCACTGGACTATGTAGTTGTGCATGAGCTTGCGCACCGGAAGGAAATGAACCATTCCGCGCGGTTCTGGGCAATCGTGGAGCAGGAGCTGCCGGACTACCGGGAGCGGCGGAAGATGCTGAGAAGTGAATAAGAATAGTAGTTTTATCTCCGTCCGGATAATGGGCGGAGATTTTTTCGGGGACAACTCGCGTCAGTTAACGCCCACTTTGTGTCTATAGCGTTATATTCCTGTATAGTATTCTTAGACAGATACTTACTACACGGAGGGGCTTATGATAAGAATAGCGATTGTCGATGCAAAATCAGAATTCATTGAAAAAGAAAAGCGGATTACAGAGACTTATTTTCAAAAAGTAGGGGTACTTTGTGAAATCAGTGTTTACCAAAATGAAGAATGGTTTCTGCTGGAGCTTCCGGAAGAGCTTTTTGAAATCTATATTCTGGCGGCGGATATGCCGCAGCATCCGGGGATTGCGCTCGCAAGGGAAATACGGAAAAAGTATCCGGCTCCTGTTATTATTTTTGTGGCAGAGAATTCACAGTACGCCATAGAAGCTTATGAAGTGGACACATATCGCTTTATTCCAAGAAAGATTCTGGAAGAGGCGCTGGAAAATACCTATGATACGCTGCTCCCGCGTATGCTGGAACAAGAAGCAAAATGCTATGTCATTGAAAAGAGAGGAGATATGGAGAAAATCCACCAGGAAGATATCTATTATTTAAAAAAGGACGGAAAGTATGTGGTAATCTGGCATAAGAAAGGCGAAAACCGGGTGAGAAAATCACTGGCGGAGATGCTGGAGGAACTGGACAACCCATTGTTTTTGTGGACTGATAAAAATTGTGTTGTAAATGTAAGACATATTCTCTCATTAAAAAATCATGAGCTGCTGATGCGCGACGGAAATACGCTGACAGTGGTAAAACATCGTTTTAAAGATGTAAAAGTAGCTCTTACACAATATTGGAAAAAATAACATGTCGGTACGAAATATTCTGTAAAATCCAGATAATATATGCTATAATCTTGAAAGAGTGTGGGAAATCTATTTATTATATGGAGCTACAGAGGATGATAAAAGTTGCGGTTCTTGATGATGAGAAAATGTACCTGCAGAGGGCGCAAAGAGTGTCAGAAGAGTATTTTGAAGAAAAAGGTGTCGCATGCAAAATAGAAACCTTTCAGAACCCGGAATGGTTTTTGCTGGGAATAAAGGACGAAGTATATGACATTTATATCCTGGATGTAGAAATGCCTGGAAAAACAGGGCTTGATGTTGCACGGGAAATTCGGCGGCTATATCCGGAGCCGATAATTCTGTTTGTCACAAATTATATGGACTATGCAGTGGAAGCTTATGAAGTAAACACGTATCGATATATCCCGAAATCGCTTCTGGAGGAAAAACTGGTACAGGCGTATGAGACATTGCTGCCGAAAATCCAGGAGCAGGAAGAAAAGCATTATGTGATAGAAAAGCGCAGCAGTGTTGAGAAACTCAGTTATGCGGATATTTATTACCTTCAGAAGGATGGAAAATATGTAATCATTTTTCACCGCGGAGGAGAAAGCCGGGTGCGCAAGCCGCTGACAGAGGTTTATGAGGAACTGAATTCCGGTGAATTTCTGATGATTGATAAAAGCTATGCGGTGAATATCCGGCATATTATGTCGTTTAAAGATCATGTACTTCATATGAGAAACGAAGTGCAGCTTCCGGTGGGACGGACGCGGTTGATGCAGATAAAGCAGGCGGTTGCAGAATACTGGAGGCAGAAATAAGACAAAAACAGAATAAAAAAGATTGAAGTAAAGCAGCCAGGACTGGAAAATCCAGCCCTGGCTGTTTGCTGCAAGGGTGATCTGCCGACGTTGTAAATTATGATTCGTTTTTCTCGAAATATCTTGCAGCTACATAGCCGACATACCGTTTGTTAAGCAATGCAAAATGCCATCTGATATTATCAACCTGCACGGTTTTGGCAACGCGGATGATTTCGCCTTTTTTTACTTCTGGATAGGTACTAAGCCTGGCAGTGTCCGCAGAAGGACCTGTACGTACTGCTACACTAATTTTTGCGGTAGCTTTATACACACCGAGAGCTTTAAAATCAGCGGCAAGCTTTGCTTTAGTCGTGGTATCATAAACACCGGTGACTGTCAGTCCTTTTACTTTCTGATATTTTTTAAGAGCGGCAAGCGTCTGATCTCCGAATTCTCCGTCAGCTCCCGCATCCCCGCAGGAATATCCCGTCATCATCAGTCTGCGCTGCATACTGACAACCTCAGAACCGGTGTCACCGTAAGAAAGACCGTTTACGGAACTTGTCGCGTATGCCGGACGGCAGTAGCCGATGATGGTGTTGTTTCTGCTGCGCACCTTCTCTGCAACGATACCATTGTCTGTATTACCTTCGATGGTGTGGATGGTAGAGGATTCTACACTGGTAACAATAGCGATGTGGTCGTAGATGTCACCACCATCTAGCCAGTTAAATAAAACAAGGTCGCCGACTTGCGGGGTACTATAAAAACGTCCCATTTCCTGATACTTTGAGCATACATAACCGACATAAGCAGTTTTATCTCCACCGCAGAAGAGGCTGGAAGCGTTGAGCTGCTGGAAAACATACCACACAAACATTACACACCATGCGTCGCTATTGTTGTACCCGTAGTATGCTGTCCGGAAGGTTGTGCCATCCATTCCAAGGTAAGTTTTTGCTTTTGCGATAACCTGTTTTGCTGTTACATTTGCCATAATAAAAATCTCCTTTC
>DKTR01000032.1 GCA_002473385.1 Lachnospiraceae bacterium UBA7225 | reverse complement strand
CACAAGATTTTTTACGCCCTCCATCAAATCCTGCTGCCTTCAGCCGCTGAACCCGCGCACTTTGCTTTCATGTTCTGCAT
Organism: Lachnospiraceae bacterium UBA7225; assembly: GCA_002473385.1. Taxonomy (GTDB): domain Bacteria; phylum Bacillota; class Clostridia; order Lachnospirales; family Lachnospiraceae; genus Marvinbryantia. Next base: position 4,564 of record DKTR01000032.1, on the reverse strand, counting down.
GCATAGTTTATCTGGTTAAACATAAAAGACAGGGACCTTATTGTGTGCCCCTATCTTTAAATACCATTGCCTAGTTAGGCGTCGATCTCCTGTGTCCGCCAACCTTAACGCCATCGCCTCTGACGTATGGCTTTACAACTACGATTTTTTTATTCTGTGTACCTCTGACACTTGATTTTGTTTTTGCCATCTCGTTTTCTCCTTTAAAAGAAAATCAAAGACACTCCAACTGGTAAAAGCGCCTTATCCGTTAACTAGTTCCGTTTTTCTGGTTCGGGACCTGGACCGATCCAGATTCTGAAGGCTTTTTTACCATAAGTTTTGGCATAAATCTTAGTGCCATCCTTTAAGGTTCTGCTTGCACGCAATATATACATGACATCACCCTCCTTTCACAATATTCCACTTGCAAAAGGATTGCCGCAATGTTATAATAAAGTTGTCGAGAAATTATTATAACCAGTTGATTGCAGCAATGCTTTCAACAAGCGACCAAGTACCTTGTGTGCTTGGTTTTTTCTATGTTAAGGATTTTCCCAAAACATCACTTATGGATTTCATTAAATTGAATAGTTGCTGCTTGTCTTGACATGCCGCATTTTTCCATTATTTCTTCAATCGACATATTCCAAATAAGATGCATAGGCGCCATAAGTTCCGCTGCGAACGTATTTGCTTGCCACTCTGGATCCATATATGCCGGGACTTTGCCCCTTGCATGACTCACAAACTCCGGCCTATGTAGTAAATAATGCCCTAATTCATGACACAACGTAAATCTATCCCGCGGATTCCCCTGAACCGCCCTGTCGTAGACATCGCTACGAATCCTCATAATATTTCTTCCAGTATTTGTAGTCCCATACATATCTTCCATTTCATCCGGTTCAACAACCTCGAATTCCATCCCATCTTCTGGATTTGCCAACACCCATTCAATAAAATGTACAATAGGGAAAAACGGTATATCATCACACCCAACTAGTTTCCTTATCTCTCGGGTTATATTTCTTATTCTTAATCTGGACAGCGGATCCGCTGCTACATTCATTAATCATCCACCTCTTTTTTTAAGAACTCCCTCAGTTTACTTTTGTCAATTTCATTAAATCTTCTCGCAAAAGACAACATCGTCATTCTATCGCTTTCACTCATATAGCTAATGTCAATGCTATCATAATTCTGCGCCTCATACATGCATTGATCTAATTCCTTTATTGCATTGTCACCCAAACCATATGCTGTAATGAGTACCTCCCGCCATTCTTTTGGTGGCTTTTTTCTGCCGTTCTCAACTTTTGATAAAAATGCTGATGAAACCCCTAACTTCACTGCCATATCATACAGAAGCTCATTGTTATCAATTCGTAACTTCCGACAGAACTTTCCGAAATTATTAATCATAGTGTTTCACCTTAACCTTCCTTTCACGCGCTCCCATTTTTAGAAAATATTTTAACCCATCGAGGTTAATTTGTCAATGCATTTTTTGAAATATTTTTTCAAATAAATTTAGGGGCGGCATCACACCGCCCCTCGCATTATTTGATGATCGCATCAAATCCTGCGACCTTCAGTCTTTCTACCTGTTTCTGTGCATTTGCAAGAACATCAAATGCCCCTGCCTGCACCTTATACTGACCATCCTCTGACTTGATAATAGCAGTAAAGCCGGCTGCTCTGAGCTGCGTGACAAGCTTTTCGGCATTCTCTTTTTTAGCGAAGCTTCCGCACTGCACCACGCGGCAGTTTCCGCCAGTCTCTGTACCGGTCCCTCCCGGTTTTCCTGCACCGGTTCCTGCGCTGGAATCCATGCTGAGGACGATGGTTGTGTATTCCCCGCTCTCCAGGGCTTTTAAGGCATCACCCCACTGTCCCGCTTTCGTCCAGCGCCCTGCATCCTGGCTGCCGTAGGACGGATACACCCTGTTGATGATATCCTTATCAGACATGCTGTCGCTGCATCTGGAAAATTTCTTGGCTCCTGTCTCACTGCCGGAACGGAATGCCATGCTCCAGAGCGTGCCCTTTACCGCCGGTGCATGCCTGTCCATGTTAATACCATAATGCTGCTGAACATATTTTTTCGCCGGCAGGTAGTAATTATTGTATGCGCAGAGATACTGGAGCTGCCCAAATTCTGCCGGATCTGCATCGTAAAGCCGCTGCCAGAGCTGCCCCAGCTCCTTGTTATAGACCAGTGCACTGTTCCCGGTGCCTAAAGAGATAAACTTTTTAAACGCCGCGTACTTTTCCGCATCGTAGTCCACGCAGCACTGCAAAAACGGTACCAGACCATACCGGTAATCAAACTGCAGCCCGTAAGCCTTTCCTGAGTCCCCGTGGATGTTCCTCAGTCCGTCCTTCCCGGTTTCCCGTTTTGTCCATCCCATCCAGATATTATCTGTTTTCGTCCCTTCCGGGATTTTATTCGTGTACACTGCTTTCCCGTCCGTATCAAAGACCGTATAGCCAGCCGGGCACGCTTTTTTCGCACCTTCCAGCGTGCCCGCAAAAAGCTGTGAGGAAACATCCGTCCAGGTCCTGCGGACGCGGTACAGCGGCTCTGTGGTCTCCTGCTGGAGCTCCGCGCCGCCCATTACCTTTTCCACATCCTTCCGGAACCGGTCCATCGTCAACCCCAGCCTGTCCCACACATGCGTTGGGTCCACATGGGCACTTGACAGCCCTGCGCGCCGTCCCTCATCATGGCTGCTGATAAGGTACAGACCGTTCGGCAGCTTCGCAGACGGTTTCCATCCATATCTCCTGCATATATCAGCACACAGCTCCACTGCGGTCCGGTATCCCCGCAGGATGTCCATTCTGAACTTTGACTCATCCGTAACCGTATAATTCGCGCCGCTGCCATATTTCATATAGTCTGACTCGCAGATTTCGAATGTGATGAGGTTTCCGTTCCCGTATCCTGCATCAGCCCATGAATAATACTCTTCAGGCAGACACTGCAGCACCTTTCCTTGTGTATCACAGTCCACGATATAATGCACGCAGGCGGATACCGCCGCCTGGTTCCAGTAGTCCGCCACAGACTTCGCCGTGCCCTGTGCGCATCCGATTGTGTGGAGCTGGATACCGGTGGCATTCCTCTTCACTGCCCTCTGGTAACAGCGGTTCTTCGTAAGATAGTTTTTAATGATATTCAGTGCCATATATTTCTCCTTTCCGCTGCGTTTGCAGCGCAAAAAGAGGACGGTTTCCCGCCCTCACCGTTTCTGGTTAATCGGTGCAGTTCCCTCTTTCCGGACGTTGTGCGTCTGGTTCTGGTTTTCCACCCTGGTCTTCTGTGTTATGCTGCTGAATTTCTCTTCTGATTTCTTCTGCTGCTGTTTTTCCATCTCTTTTCTGTCCATGCCATCACCCCTGTAATAGCATGCCCCGGACAGAGGAAATTATTCCTCCAGTTCCGGCAGCCCTGCCACCGACGTCAAAAGGGACACAATCCCCGCCAGCGCTGAAGAAGATGCCACCAGTACCCAGTTGACCTCCCCCATTGCCACGGATGAGCCGATTGTTGCCACCGCGGTCTGCGCGACTGTCTTTACTGCCCTTACGCCTGCTGCTTTAATCCATTTCTTCCAGTCTCTCATGTTTTACCCCTTCTTTCTCTTCCGGCATTGCCAGAAGTTTGTGATACAGTTCCGTTGCCACATCATTGCCGCCTAAATTATGATATGCGGTATATACTTTTTTGATGGATTCTTTCGCATAGATCGGGCAATAACCCCGGTCTGTATATTTGTTATAGTTTTCCACAATGCTGTCACGGAGCAGGGACTGCACGCCGTCTGCAATGGCTGCATTCTTCTTCTGCTCCATTTTTAAACGTGCAGACACGCTCCGGTAGCCAAGCCCCAGTGCTGCAGAGATAAGCGTAAACAGCCACTCTGTCCAGTGTACCTGCAGATACTCCAGTATCTCCATCGGATTTCCTTTCCCCGGCGCGTGCCGGTACAGATTTATGTAAAATAAAAAGACCCTCCCGGTCCTGCCCTTATGTCCATATGTATCTCCTATTCTGCCGGTTCTGTTTCTTCTTCTGTCTCTTCCCACGCCTGCGGATATGTATCCGGATCCCAGACGCAGTTATCCATCAGGCAGATATAGTGCCTGCCGTCCCAGGTTACTTTATCCCCGGTATTATAGGCATCGTGCGCGCCGGTGGGCTGCACATACTCCGGGTATTCCTCCTGTACAGGCGGGGTGACTGCACTGCCCTGCAGGATGGCGATTGCGTCTGTATTGGCTCTGATGGCGGCTGCCATCTCTCCCATGTTGGCAAACAGCGTACTTACCTGTTTCCGCAGGGACGCATAGCTGTTTTCCGGGAGCGCCTTCTGGCGGGAGAGTTCCACCAGCTCTGTTTTCTGGCTGTCCGTTATGTCTCCCTGCAGCCAGATGGTGTCAATCTTTCTGAGCATGTCCGACAGCTCATATCTGCCGGAACCTATTACTGCTTTTATGATTTCATACATGAGTTTGTCCTCCTTAAATGTTGTTTACTGTCTGGGATTCCAGTGCCGCCACACGCTGCTCCAGAGCG
>DKTR01000131.1:1076-5199 GCA_002473385.1 Lachnospiraceae bacterium UBA7225 | reverse complement strand
AAAACAAAACCTGGAATGCGAAAAGCAGAATCTAAATTCTGACCGGCAGCAGCTAATTCAATTGCTTTCCAATACTTACTCCCCGGAGGAAATTTCCTCCCGGACAGGTATTGCACTTGAAAAAATTCTGACGGCGTTGCAGAACTGCTCTGCCAGCTAATAAAACTATACGCATAAAAAACCGGGGTCAGACAGTTTCACGCTGCCTGTGCCCCGGTTTATAGTATACTTCTGCCTTTTCAGCAAATTTTCTCTTATCTGTCATGCCGCCATCATTTCTGCATTTCTGCTTACCAACCGCACCACTGCGCAGATCACCTGCTGGCAGAGACGCACGATGTAGCGCACATCGTCTTCAATTGTATGGAAGCTTCCTGTGTATTCCTCATGGGTTTTTCGAATATATTCCAGAAGCGCATCCGCGTTATCAAACATCTTTTCCCCGACCTTCTGCAGCGCCGCTCTCCCGCTGGTGATGTAGTCCCGCAGATAATCACGCATCTCCTTCTCATATGCGCAATGCTGCCGGATACTCCCCATATAAAACCGGTTATGCGGAAATGTGAAATAATCCGCAATATAATGGATGATTTCCCCAAGGTGCCGCCAGAATGCCATACCTTCCTGTGCTTCAATGTGCACAGGATCGAGCAGACCTCGTATATTATCGGAAACCTTGTCAAAGGTTCCGTAAAATTCATGCCGCTCCGTCAGAAAGGATGGTCTGCAGTCCGGAAGGATGGAGCCAAGATAGAACGCCTTTCTGTGCTGCTGCAGTTTCTCTGCATCCGTCTGCGCAACCAGAAACTTCGCCAATGAAATATGTGATTTTTTTCTCATGCTCTTCTCCTTTTTTCTGTACTCTGCCGGACGGATCGCCTGCATTTACAGCATCTCCCCGGGGTATCCCGCTGCCGCCGCAGACTACCCGGCACAAATACCTGTTAAAAGTCAGCTTCTTTATTACCATACGATACTTTTTCGAAAAACACAAGCGGAAATTTATTACATACCATAACAGTAGGATGCCAGGAGACACATAACGCAGAAAAATCCGAAGGCATCATGCCGTCAAATCTTTGCAATATCAATCAGCGTCAGCTTTTTCATATCTGTGTTTTCCAGACTGGAGATCAGCGCACCCGCAGTATCCAGTGCCGTCAGAACATTGACGCCGGTCTCAATGGCATTGCGGCGGATCACAAAACCGTCTCTGGAGTGCTCGATTCCCTGGGAAGGAGTATCGATTACCAGGTCAATCTTATGACCGAGAATCAGATCCAGGATATTCGGGGACTCCTGCTCCACCTTGCGCGTCATGCGCACCTGAACATCCGCATCCATCAGCGCCTTCGCGGTGCCCTTGGTCGCAAAAATGTTATAGCCGAGCGTTTCAAAGCGCTTTGCAAGCTTTGCCGCCTCCGCCTTGTCCTCATCACGGACTGTCATAATCATGTTTTTATGCCGCGGCAGATTAATACCTGCCCCCAAAAATGCCTTGTAGAGCGCCTCATTAAAGGTTTTTGCAATGCCCAGGCACTCACCTGTAGATTTCATCTCCGGTCCGAGGCTGATGTCCGCTCCGCGGATTTTCTCAAAAGAGAACACCGGCATTTTAATAGCAAAGTAATCTGCCTCCGGCTGAAGTCCCGGCGTATAACCAAGCTCCTTTATTTTAGCTCCCAGAATCACCTTTGTCGCCAGCGGCACGATTGGAATGCCCGTTACCTTACTGATATACGGCACGGTACGGCTGGAACGCGGATTCACCTCGATTACATACACCTTCTCACCGCAGACAATAAACTGAATATTAATCAGACCGATGACATGGAGCGACTGCGCCAGCTTCCTTGTGTAATCCTCAATAGTCGCCTTTACCTTCGCGTCGATGCTCTGCGCCGGATAGACGGAAATGCTGTCCCCTGAATGAATTCCTGCACGCTCAATGTGCTCCATAATACCCGGAATCAGAATGTCGGTTCCATCACATACGGCGTCAACCTCGATCTCTTTTCCGACCAGATATTTGTCGACCAGTATCGGATGCTCCTGCGCAATACGGTTGATAATGCCGATAAATTCATCCACGTCCTCATCATTAATCGCAATCTGCATGCCTTGTCCGCCAAGCACGTAGGACGGACGCACAAGCACCGGATAACCAAGCTCATTTGCCGCCTTCTTCGCCTCTTCTGCCGTGTAGACCGTGTGGCCTGCCGGACGCGGAATTCCGCATTTTTCCAGAATGCCGTCAAACAGCTCACGGTCCTCGGCCGCATCCACATTTTCCGCGGAGGTGCCGAGAATCGGAACACCCATCTTCATGAGGCTTTCCGTCAGCTTGATAGCAGTCTGGCCGCCAAACTGTACCACTGCCCCGTCCGGTTTTTCCAGACGGACGATATTTTCCACATCCTCCGGTGTCAGCGGCTCGAAATAAAGCTTATCCGCAATATCGAAGTCGGTGCTGACCGTCTCCGGGTTATTATTAATGATGATGGTCTCATAGCCTTCCTTTGCGAATGCCCAGGTGCAGTGCACTGAACAGAAATCGAACTCGATTCCCTGTCCGATACGAATAGGACCGGAGCCCAGCACAAGTACCTTTTTGCGGTCATGTGTCTCTGCCGCTTCGTTCTCACTTCCAAACACAGAATAATAGTATGGTGTGCTCGCCTCAAATTCCGCCGCACAGGTATCAACCATTTTGTATGCCGCTGTGATACCGTTTTCATAGCGCATCGCCTTGATTTCATCCTCTGTCTTTCCAGTCAGACGTGCAATCACGTTATCCGGAAATTCAATGCGTTTGGCCTCTTTCAACAGCTCCGCCGTCAGCTCCTGTGTCTGCAGTGCCTGCTCCATTTCTACCAAAATAGCAAGCTTGTCGATGAACCAGATATCAATTTTCGTAATATCATGGATCGTTTCATAAGAAATACCGCGGCGCAGCGCCTCCGCAATCACCCAGATGCGGCGGTCGTCCACCTTCGCCAGCTGCTTTCTGAGCTGATTATCATCCATATTTGAAAAATCGTAGGATAGCAGGCTGTCCACATGCTGTTCAAGCGAACGGATTGCCTTCATCAGCGCACCCTCAAAGTTATCACAGATGCTCATTACCTCTCCGGTCGCCTTCATCTGCGTGGTTAGAGTGCGCTTAGCGCTGATGAATTTGTCAAATGGCAGACGCGGTATTTTTACTACACAGTAGTCGAGCATCGGCTCAAAGCTGGCATATGTTTTGCCCGTAATAGCATTTTTGATTTCATCCAGTGTATAGCCAAGTGCGATTTTTGCCGCCACCTTCGCGATCGGATAGCCGGTCGCCTTGGACGCAAGCGCTGAGGAACGGCTCACACGCGGGTTTACTTCGATTACACAGTATTCAAAGCTGTCCGGATGCAGGGCGTACTGAACATTGCAGCCACCGGTGATATTCAGCTCACTGATGATATTCAGCGCCGAGGTACGCAGCATCTGATATTCCTTGTCTCCGAGCGTCTGCGAGGGCGCTACCACAATGCTGTCTCCGGTGTGTACACCAACCGGATCAATGTTTTCCATGTTGCAGACCGTAATGCAGTTGCCTGCGCTGTCGCGCATCACTTCATATTCAATTTCCTTCCATCCGGCAATACAGCGCTCTACGAGTACCTGTCCGACACGGGACAGACGCAGCCCGTTCGCCAGAATTTCTGTCAGTTCTTCATAATTGTGAGCGATGCCGCCGCCGCTTCCGCCAAGGGTATACGCCGGACGAAGCACAACCGGGTAACCGATAGTGTTTGTAAACGCCACGCCATCCTCGACCGACTCCACCACCCTGGAGGCTGCAATCGGCTCTCCGATTTTCTCCATGGTTTTCTTAAATTCCAGGCGATCCTCTGCTTTTTTAATCGTTTCCGCTGTGGTACCGATCAGCCGCACATGGTGCTCCTTCAAAAAGCCACGCTCTTCCAGCTCCATGGCGAGATTCAGCCCCGCCTGTCCGCCGAGCGTCGGCAGAACGCTGTCCGGTCTTTCCTTTAAAATAAGCTGCTCTACTACTTCCACCGTCAGCGGTTCAATATACACGCGGTCTGCAATGTCCTTATCCGTCATGATGGTCGCCGGATTG
>DKTR01000131.1:575-769 GCA_002473385.1 Lachnospiraceae bacterium UBA7225 | reverse complement strand
GATGGTCGCCGGATTGGAATTCAGCAGGACGACCTCGACTCCCTCTTCTTTCAGTGAGCGGCACGCCTGCGTACCTGCATAGTCGAACTCCGCCGCCTGCCCGATTACGATCGGTCCCGAACCGATCACCAGCACCTTTTTGATTTCCGGATTTTTCGGCATTATCTGTCCACCTCCATCATCTTCATAAACCG
>DKTR01000131.1:0-243 GCA_002473385.1 Lachnospiraceae bacterium UBA7225 | reverse complement strand
CTTCATAAACCGGTCAAACAAGTAACCGGAATCCTGTGGTCCCGGACACGCCTCCGGGTGAAACTGTACTGTAAAAATATTTTTCCCTGTATAAGCAAGCCCCTCATTTGTTCCGTCGTTGACATTCGTAAATGCCGGAACTGCCACCGATGCGTCAAGATTCTGCGTGTCTACCACATAGCCGTGGTTCTGCGAGGAAATATATACCCGGCCTGTCTTCAGATCCTTCACCGGATGGTTGCC
>DKTR01000048.1 GCA_002473385.1 Lachnospiraceae bacterium UBA7225 | reverse complement strand
TTACACTACATTTATATATACGTATTTCAAGAATCAATGTGACGCATTTTTAATAAAAATTCACATGTTCTATCATTTTTGTAAATTCTTCTCGTGAGGAAATTCCATAAATAGTGTATTGGCAATTATCATATGCAATTTGTGCCATATAATCTTTCTCTCCCTCTTGAGTAACAATTTTCATAGCTGATGCTATTCCATATTTAGTCTCTATTTCAAATTCTTCTTGAACTTCGCCATCAAAAATTTGCATTCTCTCTGAAGACTCATTTTTTTTAGTCATATCAACAGTTAATACTGTATTATTATGTTGATAAAACATCAACGCATTTTCTAAAGTTTCATCAGTTATATGATTAATAAACATCAGTCCCTTAGGAACATACATAAACATGACTGAGTGTATCCCTGTCTTTGCTAAAATATCTGCATATGCCGCTTCTACCCGAGCATCATACTCTCCAGATCCATCACTGTTCTCAACTCGTATAACAGCTTCTTTCCCCTGCAGGAAATTCCACACATTCAATAACCGAATACGGTTTGCTTCGATTGACATGCTCGCGCCAAATACAACTGCAAGTACCGCTGCCAGGATCCCTGCTCTGAGCAGTACTTTGCGGCTTTTTCTCCGTTTCTTCCGCCGTTCCCGTTCTTTTCTGCCAAGTTCAAGAGCTTCGCGGTCATCCTCGGAGAGAAACATTTCTGCGCTTTTTGCATCCTTTTCATCTTCCTCTGCTATCCGCCGCATCATGTCTTCCATCATTTCCGGTGTAAGATGCACATCATCCAGTGAAGGATCGGCATTCAGCTCAGCCTCGTAGGCATCCGCTTTCTCCGACATCTTCTCCCAGATAAATTCCTGCATTTTTTTGTCATTTATGTCCGAATAATGTCTGATCTTCCTCATACAACCGCGAAGTCCCTTCTTGACTTTTCTCCTCAAGAGTATAAGATAATAATTAGTTATATTCTTTGGAGGATTTTTATATGAAACGTATCGTTTTAACCGGCGGCGGAACCGCCGGTCATGTTACACCCAATATTGCCCTCGTTCCGCGCCTGCGCGAACTCGGCTACGATATCCAGTACATAGGTTCCTATGACGGTATCGAAAAAAAATTAATTGAAGAAATGAATATTCCGTATTACGGCATTTCTTCCGGCAAACTCAGACGATATTTCGATCTGAAAAATTTTTCTGATCCCTTCCGTGTTATCAAAGGATACGCTGAGGCGAGAAATATTTTGAAAAAGCTAAAGCCGGATGTTCTTTTTTCAAAAGGCGGTTTCGTTGCCGTGCCAGTCGTTCTCGCTGCAAAGCATTGTAATATTCCGGTCATCATCCATGAGTCCGACATGACACCGGGGCTTGCCAACAAGCTTGCAATTCCCTTCGCTACCAAAGTCTGCTGCAATTTTCCGGAGACCCTGCAGTATCTCCCGCAGGAAAAGGCAGTGCTTACCGGTTCTCCCATCCGTGCAGAGCTGCACGCAGGCAGCCGCATTGCCGCACTCGAATTCTGCGGATTTACCGCCAACAAACCGGTGCTGATGGTCATCGGCGGAAGCCTTGGCTCCGCAAACGTAAACAACGCCATCCGTGGAATTTTGCCGGAGCTTTTAAAAACATTCCAGGTCATCCATCTCTGCGGCAAAGACAAACTCGATCCCTCTCTGGAAAATACAGAGGGCTATGTACAGTTTGAATACATCAAGAAAGAGCTTGCTGATTTGTTTGCGCTTGCAGATATCGTCGTGTCCCGTGCGGGAGCAAACGCCATCTGTGAGCTTCTCGAGCTTCGCAAACCCGCCCTTCTGATCCCGCTCGGCTCAAACGCCAGCCGCGGCGACCAGATTCTCAATGCTGAGTCTTTCCAGCGTCAGGGCTTCTGTGAAGTACTTTTAGAAGAAAACCTGACACCGCAGCTTCTGCTGGAAACCGTTTTAAAGCTTTATCACTCCAGAGCAGACTATATCCAGGCAATGGAAAAAAGCAGCCAGAGCAGCGCCATTGAAAAAATTACCGGTCTTGCTGAGGAAATCGCAAAACCTCACTGATGCTGCAAATATTCACTGCCATATTTCTCTTTCATATAATTTTTCGCTCTATATACTCTTGCGCGAAGCGTTGCTGGCGAAATGTCCAGCAGCTTCGCCGTCTCATCATAACTCATCTCCAGAATAAAGATATAGTATATGACTTCAAACCAGAGTTCATTTACCTCTTTCAAATCCTCCAGCAACTGACAAATAAACATCCTGTCCATGCACTGTTTCTCCATATCTGCTGTATGTCCGGTCTCTCCCAGCATCTCCGTCAGACTTTCTGCCGAAAGTTCCTTTCTGGTGCTGGCTTTTCTCCAATAGTCGATCAGCAGATTCTTTGATACATGCAATAGCCATGCTTTGATTCTGCTCTCGTCTACTTTATCCATCGACCGGTAATAATGCATAAATGTTTGCTGACATATTTCCGCTGCCAGTTCTTTATCTTTTGTCTGAGCCACCACAGATTTCATAATCAATGCGCCGTAACGCTTGTAATTTTCTGTAAATGTCTCGTGCTTTGTCATTTGTACTCTTATCCTTCAGAAAACAGTCTTAGAATTTCTTCTTTATCGCTGTCCGTCAGTTTACCCGGTTTCCAGCCGATGCTGACCCTGTCCTTCTGATAACGAGGAATCAGGTGAATATGGAAATGGAATACTGTCTGTCCCGCTGCCTCGTGATTGTTCTGAAGTACATTAATTCCGTCGCATCCGAGCGCTTTCTCCATCTTTTCCGCCATCTTCTTCGCAAGGATGAATGCCTTTCCGGCCAGCTCCTCCGGTATCTCACAAATATCCGCAAAATGTTTTTTTGGCAGGATCAGCATGTGACCTTTTGCCGCTGGACCAACATCCAGAATTACCCGGAAATCCTCATCCTCATACAAGGTAGCTGAAGGTATCTCCCCTCCGGCAATTTTACAAAAAATACAATTCTCCGTCATATTTTTTCTCCTTTCACGTATTTATATATATATATATAAATTTTCTCGCCTAACACATAATACCATATATTTTTCATGTAAGGAAGGAGGGTTCTTATGCAATCTCCAGAAGAGTTTCGGACACTGCTGTCTGCTATTTCTCATGAAGTACGCAATCCCGTTACACTCATAAACAGCTATCTGCAATTAATGGCACAAAAACATCCCGAGATTTGCGGCTATCCCTATTGGGACACAATACAGCAGGAAATGGCACACCTGAAAACTCTTCTGGAGGATATTACATCTTACCAGAATGTGTACCGCCTGCATCCTGTACCAACCGACATGACCGCGTATCTTACAGAATATGCCGCATCACTTACGACGGTAATTCCGCCAAATTCTTCTGCTGCATTTTCTGCGGATATTTCCCCGGATCTTCCTTCACTTTCCGTAGACCCCTCCCGTCTGCGCCAGGTACTGGATAACCTTGTGAGAAATGCACTTGAGGCGCTCACACAGACAGGCGGATTGTTATCACTTTCCGCTTCTATGCACGTGGATACTCTTTGTATTACAATATGTGATAACGGCTGCGGCATTGATCCCGCATATCTGGATACCTTATTTGATCCATTTGTCACACATAAATCGAACGGTACCGGACTTGGGCTCGCCATTTCCCGGCAGATTGCCCAGGCGCACGGTGGTACTCTTAATTGTCTGTCGTGCGGACAGCCGACGGTGTTCGAAGTACGGCTGCCAGCAGGAACCCGCCAAGAAAGCCTCCAAGATGCGCCATATGATCCACTCCGGCATCCATAAAGCCCTGCGCCAGCGAAAGCACTGCCATCATGCAGAGACCCCGGTTGTCAATTCCTTCCGCTTCTCCCCGGTTTTTCACTACCAGCCAGACCAGGGCGCCGATTACAGCAAACACTGCTCCTGACGCACCTGCGGACACCACTTCCCGCTCCATGCCGTTCAAAAATGACAATACATTTCCCGCAGTACCGCCTGCCAGATATATGACAAGATAACGGCCTGCGCCGCTCCTTGCCTCCAGCATATCCCCGGCAAACCACAAAAGCAGCATATTATAAAACAAATGCTGCCATCCAAAGTGAAGAAACATACTTGTAAATAAACGATAATACTCTCTGTCCTGCGTTATATATGGCGGATACATTGCTCCATAAGACAGCATCTGCCCTGTATCCCGGGTGTTTCCGCCCATAACTGTGATAATAAGAAAAACTGACGCATTAATCAGAACCATCAGCAGATTTGTCTTTTTCCTGCTACGGATATAATCAATCCCTTCTGTCCGCATATTTTATTTGCCTTTCCTAAATTTTTCACTTGTATATTTGATTTTTATGTATTAGAATAAACTCATAACAAAATAACTTCTCGGAATCTCAATG
>DKTR01000004.1 GCA_002473385.1 Lachnospiraceae bacterium UBA7225 | reverse complement strand
AAAGTCAGCGGAGAGGTGATATCCGTAACCTGCAAGCCCGGAAATTTATTCGCTGGGAAAAAACTCGAAAAGCTAAATTTCAGAGCCGGACGTCTCTGTACCACAAAGATTTCCCCAAGCCCCACCACATTCACACTGTCACTTTTGCCTCCGCTTTTTGTCTGGAAGGACGATGGCAGCACAGGGATTTGTATTTTCTCCTTCTCCGCATTATAGGTCAGCCACATCTCATATTTGCTAGTAATCGTAGGAGCCATCCCCCTCCTCATAAGCTTCTTTTTGAATTACCTGCATAATAACAGGTTTGATATTTTCCGAAAGAAAATCAAGGACAATATCCTCATTCATTCCATGTCCGGTAAGCTCAATCGTTCCCATGCCGTCTAAGTGGATGTAAACGTGCTTTTCCTGTTTCGCAGAATGACTTGTGTCGCTGTCTTTGGAATCCCCAAAATTTGGCAAAACAGGAAAACGACGTTCGCGGTTATTGAGCGAAGCAATCAGGCGGTCAGTTTCCTCGGTTGGAAATACGGTGCTGCCCTGTTCCCCGATAATCAATTCGGGGCCATGTTCCCCCGCGATAAAGAAATCGGTGCTGTTGGTGGTGCCAGTCGCATAAGCTGCTGCACGTCTAGCAACGAGTTCCGGGCCTTGCTCACCCGCAATAAAAGCAGGCGCAGCATTTAAGGTACCGTTGGCGTTTGCAGGCACTTTGACAACTGTATTTACCGCACTGGTGATGTTCCCCAGAACGGAACCAATCGAGTTTAACACAGGATTTTGACCCGACAACACGCTCGCTACTGCATTGGATACGGATTGTGCTGCCGTAACCGCATTGGCTCGGCCAGCTAGAATAGCCTGCGCGTAAGCATCAATCATTTGTTTTGCGGATTCTTGTGCTTCTGCTTCCAGCGACATCTGTTCGATCTGTGTTTTCATGGCATCGATTAGAGCCGTTAGTTCATTTTCGATGTTGCTTTTCTGATCCACTACAGTTTTTGCAGCCTCCCCGATTTTATCCCCAACCTTTGCCCATTCCTGATTCATCTGCTCGACCTGCGCTTTGGAAGCCTTCGCCATCTGGGCAACGTCCGCCATACTTTCCGTGCTACCGTCTGATAACTTTTGAATCAGATCATCGGCATAGCCCATACTAGAAAGTTTTTGAAGGTTTGCGCTGTAATCCTCCCATGCTCTGGCTTGGCTCTCAAGGTTTGCAATCATCTGGCTCACCGTAAGCTCGCTTTTGATTTGTGCCTGCTCGAATAGCCCGAACTGCCCTTCAAAGCTGGCTTTAGTTTCTGCGTACAAGTCTTGATAGGATTGAATCAATTCTTCCACTTGGCTACGCATACTGTCAAAGGCAAGATTGGCAGCTTCAGCCGGGGTTTGGACGCTCTCCATAGCTTTCCTGATTTCTTCCTCTGTTTGCCCTAAAACAGATTCGCATTCCCTGATTTTCTCGCTGGTTTCGGCAATCGCCGCCGTGATTTCCTCGATTTCCTTGAGAGTATCCTGATAATCGCTTTCATACGAAAAACGTACTTTTCGATCCACACCCTTATACTGCTCATCCCACGCCGCTTTGTCCTTCTCATACTGGGTTTTGTTTTTCTCCAGTTCCGCTAAGGTTTCCTCGGCTTTTTGCCTCTCAACCTCAAACTCCTTCCAGGAATTTAACGCCTCGCTTTCCCGTTCTCTCTGCGCCTGCTCCTTGATAAGATTGCGGATTGCATCTGTGCTCCGGTTAATCGACCGGGTAGCCTCGTCGTATTGCAGGGACAAGCTTGGATTGGTTTTATTCAGTTCATCCACAACCGCTTTCATTTTTTCGCCAGCCAGCGCACTGCCATCCATAGATCCCTGCAAATCTTCCAATCGCCGCACTAGGGCCAGTGCTCCCAGCTCCTCGTCTTTGATGGACTTCATGCCATCCTCATAGCTTTTCACAAGCTCGTCGTGGCGTTCATGTAAAGCTTCAATCTCGGCCTTTAACTGAGCTGTGGTTTTACGGTTCGCTTCAAATGAGGCTGTTAATTCGTCCACCTGATACCGTAAGCGTTCGGCTTCCGGGGAGGCTTCGCCCAGCTGGGCGCACGTTGCTTCGTACTCTGCATTGAGGTCTTGCAGCTCGTAATACTGTGCGCGGGTCGTTGCCGTCATATCTTTGATTTCCTGATTTGAGTTGCCAACCATCAGTGCAAACGAACCTATCGCCGCACCAAACGCGGTGATCCCTACAATCAGCCAGCCAATCGGCCCCAGTGCCGCGTTAAACGCCGCGCCAAGAGCTACAATCGGGGCAACGGCCGCTGTACTCGCCGCAGCTTCCGCCGCTGTTGCGGCCGTATTCGCGACAGTCTGGACAAAGAACAATTTCTTAATCGCTGTAACTGCTACCATAGCCGCGCCAAATGTTGTGATCCCGATGGTAATTGCAAGGATTCCTTTGGTAACAATCGGGTGCTGCTCGGCAAACTCACTCATACCATTTAAGATATCCGCGCCCCATTGATACAGGCTTTTCATCAGCGGGTTAAGGTTTTCCCCAATGGAAATTTTCAGATTATTCGCCGCGTTAGAAAGCTCCTGCTGCGCGTGGGCGGTCGTGTCGGTCATGGCGTTGTATGCGTTTGCGGTTGCCCCAGCAGAATTTCGCATCGCGTCAAGTGTTGTGTTAAACTGTTCGGCTCCGGCATTGTAAAGAGAAAGCGCACCAATGCCAGCCTCTGAACTGCTCCACAATTCATTAAACGCGCCTGCGTTGCCGTTGACGCTATCGCCCAGCACCTTCATGACATCACCGAGGGAGTATCCCTGTTCCATAAGCTGGGCAAACGAGTTTCCGGTTTGTTCCAGTAAGGTTTCTGCAACGGCACTACCACTGTCTCCAAGCTCGCTGAGCATAGATTTCAGGTAGGTACCCGCCTCGGCTGTGGCGATACCGCCTTTTGTCAGCTCCGCATAGGCGGCAGACAGATTGTCCATTTCCACACTGTATGCCGACGCAAGCGGGATCACCTTACCGACCGATGCTGCTAATTCGTCCACCGTTGTTTTTCCTAAATTCTGTGTCGTAATCAGCATATTCGAGATATTTTCCGCTTCGCTGGCTTCGAGTTTATACGCATTTAAAGCAGTCGTGAGAACATCCACAGCCGTTGCCGAGCTGGTAAAGCCCCCAATCGCTAACTTCGTAGCTGTTGCCGTAAACGGAACCGCATCAGAAGTATTGACACTTGCGGAAATCGCAGAATATACCGCATCGGACAACCCATAAACATCCTGTCCAGTTTGGCGGGAAAGGGCCATGATCTCCGAGGATATTTGCGACAGGGAGGTCTTGGAAGTATCCGCAATCGTGGAAATCTTCATGAGGGCTGTTTCAAACTGGGACGCCGCTTCGGAAGCCGCCATAAACGCACCCACAATTTCCATGACAAGCTTTGTGATCCCCGCCGCTACCAGTGCGTCTTTTAGCTGGTCGATTGCCGTTTGCCCGGTGTTACCGGCTTCCTCTGCCTTTTTCCCAGCTTTCTCCGCTTCTTTTCCAGCTTTTTCAGTAGCATCTGAAAATTTCTTTGCCGAGCCTTCCGCCAGCTTGTTTGCGGAAGAAAGTTCCGCAGAGGCGGCCTTTACCTTTTTCATTGCCGCTTCCAAGACCTCGTGATCGTCTGCATTTTCGGACAATATCCGTCGATACTCGCTCATGGTATTCTTCGCGTTTTCCTGTGCATACGTGAGGCCCTTCATGGCGTTTTCTGCCTGTTGGCTTGCGGCGGCCAGCTTTTCTTTGGTTTGGGCAGAAACTTTGTCGCTTTCCAATAGTTCTTTGGAAACCTGTGCGGTCTGTTCCATTGCGCTTGCAAGATTCTTTTCCTTCTCGCCAGCCTTCGCAATTGCACTGCTCAACTGGCGGCTTGCCTGCTCGTATTTCTGGGATTGTGTAACAGATTTACGGGCGGCCTGTGCGGCCTTTTCTGTCGTGTCCGCTACCGTTTTTGCG
>DKTR01000138.1 GCA_002473385.1 Lachnospiraceae bacterium UBA7225 | reverse complement strand
ATCTGTTCCGGAACTACCATTACACGAATCTCTCTACCTGCCTGAATAGCAAACGATTTGTCAACGCCCTTGAAGGCATTTGCAATATCCTCTAACTGTTTTAATCTGTTGGTATATGTTTCCAGTGTTTCTCTTCTTGCACCCGGGCGCGCAGCCGAAATCGTGTCTGCCGCCTGTACAATACATGCAATTAAGGTCTCTGGTTCTACATCGCCATGATGGGATTCCACTGCGTTGATGACAGTTTGTGACTCTTTATACTTCTTACACAGGTCTGCGCCAATCTGTATATGAGAGCCATCCACTTCATGATCGATGGATTTGCCAATGTCATGCAATAAACCGGCACGCTTCGCCATGCGAATATCCAGACCGATTTCCCCTGCCAATAAGCCTGCCAGATGCGCAACCTCTACGGAATGCTTGAGTGCGTTCTGACCATAGCTGGTGCGGAATTTCATTCTGCCCAGCAAGCGTATCAGTTCCGGGTGGATTCCATGTACCCCTACCTCTAAAGCTGCTGCTTCGCCTTCCTCGCGAATCATTGTTTCTACTTCTTTTTGTGCTTTTTCAACCATTTCTTCGATTCTGGCCGGGTGAATACGTCCGTCCACAATCAGTTTTTCAAGTGCAATTCTGGCAACTTCTCTCCTGATGGGATCAAAGCTGGACAGAATCACCGCTTCCGGTGTATCGTCGATAATCAGATCGACACCTGTCATTGTTTCGAGTGTACGGATATTTCGTCCTTCACGTCCGATGATACGTCCTTTCATCTCGTCACTCGGGAGCTGCACCACGGAAATTGTAGTTTCTGCTACATGATCGGCCGCACAACGCTGAATTGCAGTCGCTACATATTCCTTTGCTTTCTTACCTGCTTCTTCTTTTGCTCTACTCTCCAGCTCTTTATAAAGTCTGGCAGTATCGCTCTTCACTTCGTCTTCAACAGTTTTTAACAGATAGTCTTTTGCCTGCTCGGAGGTTAAACCTGAGATTCGCTCCAGTTCCTGCATTTTTTTGTCGTGGATCTGTTCGATCTCCACGCTTTTCCGCTTTAACTCATCTTCTCTGGCTGTCAGGTTCGTCTCGCGTTTTTCCAGTGCATCAGACTTTTTATCAATGGCTTCTTCCTTTGATAATACGCGCCGTTCATACTTCTGCAGTTCTGCTCTGCGCTCTTTGGTTTCCCGGTCCAGCTCGTTTTTACGGTTCATGGACTCTTCCTTCGCTTCGAGCAGTGCTTCGCGCTTTTTTGTCTCTGCGACTTTCAATGCATCATCTATTATATCTCTGGCTTTTTCTTCCGCACTGCCAATCGTTTTTTCAACCACATTTTTCCGATAGGCAAGCGCAGCAAACCAGCTAATAGCTGCTGCAAGCAAGGCGACTGCGACACAGATAACAATCGTTACTGCACTCACAGGAGCACCTCCTTATTAAATTTTCATTGTACAATTACAACACTACAATTTTATACTGTTTTTATCCTTCTGTCAAGTAATTGTAAACCGAAAAACACACATATACTGAAAAGAGAAATCAGCATACCCATGCGTAGATACGGTGTCTGATATACCAGCTCCACGGTATGCTCTCCCGGCTCCAGTGCAAGTCCGGTGTACATCATATTTACACACTGCAGTTCCTGCTCTTTTCCATCCACATAAGCGGTCCATCCCTCGCTGTACGCCATAGAAAGCACCAGCATCTTTTCTTTGTCCAGTGTGATGGTTCCCGTGATCCGATTATCAGAAAATGATACTTCGCGCAAAACATCCTCCCGCAGAGCCTCTGTCTGACCGCTTATATTTTCCACCGGCTGACAGACCACATACAGATCATCCATGGTGTAAGTGCCGGTCTGCGAAAATTTCAGTGTCATCTGCGTCTGAGGCTCTTTGCTGTAACCCATATTGCACATAAAATCATCTTTTCCACTGTAAAAGCTGTGCCGCGGTGTATAAACAGGTATTTTCTTTTCCGTCCCGCCCATAGTGATAAGCAGGGCAAAATCATCCGCACTTCCCTCATAGACCACATGTTCTATCATGAGATATGTTTCACTGTTTTCTGTCCCGGCGAAATCAATCGTGATCTCCGCTCCCTTCCGGGATACGGTAAAGGTGTTTTCCTCTATCTGTACGCCTTCGCCTGCTGTGACTGTAATCTGCGGCTGCTGGTCACAAAAGACCGGCTCCGCTTCCGGCAGACTGCTCTTTTCTGCAACTACTCCCTGCAAAAGCGCCTGCTGTCTTTGTGCAGGTGTCAGGTCTGCAAATTTTTCTGTCGAAATGGCATAGGCATAGGTATAGCCAAATGGCAAAATATCCTCACTCCCGTAAACCACATATTTGCCGTTTCCGCCTGCTTTCTTTTCATAAGAATACGGAAGAAAAACCTCATTTCCCTTTTTCACCACAAAATATTTCACTGATGCCAGCCGGTCCAGAATCGTACGCCCATCAAGATTATCATACATCTGCTCCACCCGGATGCAGACTCCCAGCTCGTCAAAGAACTGATTGACGTTTCCGTTTGAGACGCTGAAATAAAAATCTGTACCATACATCCGGTTCTGCATTGCCGTATTTTCATGCGCAACGATTCCATAAGAATCATACCGGTAAAACCCGGACGTATCCTGCAGTTCCTTTACCGAATAACATTCACTGGAGGTCGTCAGCATTTTATATGGCTTTCCAGCCGCGCGGAATGTTCCGATATAATTCGTCTGCTGCGGAGAGTACAGAAACCATGCGTTGATCCCCACCCCGCCGATCGTCATTACATAGAAAAACACTGTCATCCACGATTTATTTTTTGCAGAAGCACACAGCGCAATCATCGCACACAAAGCGATCAGCATCCCCGCTGCAATACGGCTGTGCACGGTGCCGTGCCCCGGCAGCAGCAGTATCACTGCGCTATAGAGAATTCCCAGAAGCAATACGGCTCTTTTTTGCTTTTTGCCCAGTTGGAAGATCTGCGGATATACCTTTACCAGAATATACGACAGCAGCATATCATATCCCCAGATCCAGCGGTTTGATACATACGAAAACCCATTCAGCACATGCCCGAAAAATGGGAACAGCAGAAACAGGGTGAGCATAAAAAAGCCTGCCTTCAGATCTATATATTCCTTTATTTTTACAAGCATTACCAGCACTGCCACCAGCAGAAGCGGAACCAGTCCGAGCACCGTGTAGTACCTGCTTCCCGGCGATGTATAATCCACGCAGAAGAAATCTCCTGCCAGCCTTCCATAATAAGAAAGCGGATAGAGAACCGGCACACTGTTTCCTGCTTCCATCCGCCCGGTTCCCAGAACATACATTGCCGAGGGCAGAAACGTAACCGCCGCAATCCCGATGCCAACCGCAAAATAGCCGATAAATTTCAGCAGCCAGCCCAGAAGCTCTTTGAAGCGGATTTTCCCGAAAAGCTTTACATAGCGCACCACTGCATACAGAAACATCAGCACACAGATCATGTAAAAGAAATAAAAATTACTGATTGTAGAGATGGCAGTCATCCATATAAACAGCCACGGCTTTTCCCTGTGAAAAATTTTATCAATTCCCACAAGAATCAGCGGAAAATATACCATCGGATTGATGAACGCCGGATGGCGCGAAAAAGCAAACAGGGCAAAGCCGGAAAAACAATATGTCAATGCACCCAGAATGGACGGCACATTCTCATTTTTGTGATACCGGCAGTACAGCAGAAAGCAAAAGCCCGCCAGGTACAATCGCAGTACTACCACAAACGCATACAGGTACTCCGCATTCTCCGGTACTGCAAACACCGAAAGGATCGCCAGAGGATCTCCGATCGCATAGTAATTTAACGTTGTCAGGATGTCTGCACCGTAGCCGATGCTCATATCCCACATCGGCACAGACAGCGTATGATTTTCCCAGAGATTTTTCAAAATCCCCCTCAGATACTTTCCATAATATACAAAGCTGTTAAAATGTTGATATACGCCGTCACAATCCCATACCATGGACTTGCCATACTTCCAGAAATAAATGAGTACGGTAGATACAGTGATGAAAAAGAGCACTGTGTATAGAGCGTATCCCGATTGCCTTGTATCCTGCCTGATCTTTGTTTTCTGCATCCGTATATTCCTCCGGAACCTTCTTTTATTCACTGTCCACCTTCATGGCCCGAACAATAGCGGCTCCCGAAAAGCCCTTTCTTGCAAGGAACGCATACATGCGCCGCTTCTCGCCCTCATCCGCGCTCTCCGGCTGATAATGGCGCTTCTCCATCCATCCGCGTATCAGCACTTCCTCCGGAACATCCTCCGTTTCTTCGAAGGCTGTTTCCACCAGACTGCGCTCTACTCCTCGCAGATGCAGCTCCTGCTCAATCTGCCGGCGGCTCTTTTTTTCCTTCATACACTCCACGTATTGCTTTGCGTAGCGGGCATCGTCTACATAGTGATAGCTCTTCACATACCCGATGGCTGCATCGATATCCTCCGGGGAATAGGATGTCTTTCCCATACGCAGTTTATCCCTCAGCTGCTTTTCCGTATAGTCCCTTCGTTCCAGAAGATGCATGCAGCGCAGCTTTGCCCGCTTTTGCAGATCATATTCCATCGCAGCTTACTCTCCAGCCTTATCTGCAGATCTCTTTCCCACCGCAGCTGCAGGTTTTTCCCCGGCAGCATCTGCAGGCTTCTCAGCCATATCCGCCGCCTTTTTCCCGGTAGTATCCGCTGCTTTTTCGTCTGTCGGTTTGTGATCTGCCGGCAAACCATAGTGCTCGCGCACCTTTGCCTCCACTTCATCCATAATGGCTGGATTTTCCCGCAGGTAGGTCTTCGCATTCTCTCTTCCCTGTCCGATCTTTGCATCGTTGTAGGCATACCAGGCACCGCTTTTATTGATCACGCCAATGTTCGCCGCCAGGTCAATGATATCTCCTTCCCTGGAAATTCCCTGTCCAAACATAATATCAAACTCTGCCTCTTTGAAGGGCGGAGCAATCTTGTTTTTTACAACCTTGATCCTAGTATGATTTCCAATCACTTCTCCCGCCTGCTTTAACGCTTCACCCTTGCGGACATCCAGACGGATAGAAGAATAGAACTTCAGTGCACGCCCGCCGGTAGTGGTCTCCGGGTTACCGAACATCACGCCAATCTTTTCACGGAGCTGGTTGATAAAGATTACCACACAGTTAGACTTACTGATGACTGCTGTGAGCTTTCTGAGTGCCTGCGACATCAGTCTTGCCTGCAGACCGACATGGGAATCTCCCATATCGCCGTCGATTTCCGCTTTCGGAACAAGTGCCGCCACAGAGTCTACGATAATAATATCTACCGCACCGGAGCGCACCAGCGTTTCGGTAATTTCCATCGCCTGCTCCCCGTTGTCCGGCTGGGATATGTAAAGATTATCGATATCCACGCCGATTTTTGAGGCATATACCGGATCGAGTGCATGCTCCGCATCGATAAACCCGGCAACACCGCCTCTCTTCTGCACCTCCGCTACCATATGCAGAGCAACCGTCGTTTTCCCACTGGATTCCGGTCCATAGATTTCCACGATACGCCCCTTGGGAATACCGCCAAGCCCAAGGGCAATATCCAGGCTGAGAGAGCCTGTAGGAATAGTCTCCACATTCAGGTTTTTTCCGGAATCTCCTAATTTCATGACAGAGCCTTTACCAAACTGCTTCTCAATCTGGGAAAGAGCTGCGTCTAATGCTTTCATTTTCTCGTCTTTTATCATTGCTTTCTCTCCTCATGCGAACTTATGTTCGCTTTTTCTTTTCTCATACTATCGTATTTTTTCAAAAATGTCAACTGTTATTTCAAATAAAAATTCCCCTGTGCAGCGCTTTTTTCTGCGCATTTTCAATATATCACAAATCATTGCTTTTTTCAACACTTATAATATATAATTTCAGTTGAAGTTCCCGGCAAACTATGATAAACTATTCTCTACGCGCCTGCATGGAACACAAATTCTATCGCAGCAGATAAGATACGGGAAAATACTACCTTCA
>DKTR01000017.1 GCA_002473385.1 Lachnospiraceae bacterium UBA7225 | reverse complement strand
AAAAATGGTTGATTTTTTTAACTAATGATCTTAATATCCGGGGTGCACTTTTAGAATATTTTTTTAAGATTTTGCCACAATTTTAATCTTTCTTCCATAAAAAAAGCCCTCACCGCCCTTTTCGGGAGGCGAAAGCCTTTTCATATTTTTGTATTAAAAATAGTTTTTACGGGACCGCACAAATTCCGCCACGCTCTCTCCCGTCACCTCTTTGAATACCTTATTAAAATATTTCACATCTGAAAACCCAATCGAATACGGGACCTCCTCCCTGGGAATGCCGTCTTCCAGAAGCAGCGTCTTAGCCACCTCAATCCGGTAATTTTTTAAAAACTTCGAAAAAGGCTCCCCAATATCCCGGGTAAATAAATAACTGAAATATTCCTGTGTAATACCCTGGCTTTCCGCCAGCTCCTTCTGACTTATTTTAACCGCGTAGTTCACCTGAATAATCCGAAGTGCCTTAAGCACCGCCGGGTGTGCATCGGGATATTTTTTCCGCAGGTCCCTGATGCCTGCAGAGGGCTTGTTTTCCAGTAATGCTTTCAGCTTTTCCAGCACCGCCTCCGTCTCTTCATATGTCACAGGCTTAATCAAAAATTCCGTCACCCCGTTGGAAATTGCCGCCTTTGCCGTTTGAAAATCCTCATATGCACTAACTATCACAAACCGCGATTCTATGCCCAGGGCCTTTACTGCTTTAATCAATGCTATCCCGTCCATATAGGGCATCTTAATATCTGTAAATACCACATCCGGTCGTGTTGCAGCTATCAGCTCCAGAGCCTTTTTTCCATCCGGAGCCTCCGCCACAATTTCCACTTCATCAGAAATACTGGTCAGCAAATTATACAATCCCCTTCTGGCCCTCTGCTCATCCTCCACAATCATAATCCTCATTCCTCATCTCCCCCTTTCCGGTCAGTTCTGGGAAGAATGAAAGTAAATGTTGTCCCATGATTTTCTTCTGTCTCCAGATATATCTTAAAATTCTCTCCATAGTACATTTTCATGCGCATGGTTACGTTGGAAATGCCAATTCCCACTTTTAATTCCCTGCCTCTCATAGGATCCTCCAGTATACTCTGCAGCATCTTTTTCCGTTCCTCATCCATTCCGTTTCCGTTATCTGATATCACAATTTTCAGCTTATCATCCTCTCCTATGCCCCGGATCAGCAGACGGCCGCCTTCATGCCATCCCTCAAATCCATGTAAAATAGAATTCTCCACAAAAGGCTGAAGCATCAGCTTTCTGCAGGGCCAGTCCATAAATTCATCGGGAAAATCAATCTCATACTCAAAGGTATCCATCAGCCGCAGCTTCTGAAGAAATAAGTACTGTTCAATCCACGCGATTTCCTGCATCATATATACATTCTGTTTTTTCTGTTCAAAAGTATACCGAAGAATATTAGACAACTTTTTAATCAGTGTAGATACCTTATAATTACCCGCCTCCATGACCTCATAGTTAATAGCATTCAGGGTATTGCAGATAAAATGAGCATTAATCTGTGATTCCAGCGCCTCCCTCTCTGCTTCCTGCTTCATCTGAATTGCCCTTACATTCTCCTGGTACTGTCTTTCCATCTCTTCATGCATGGTCCAGACCGCTGTGATCATCTGATTATATTCTCTGGCAAGCTGCCAGATTTCATGTTCCCCTTTAATCTGGATCAGTTCCATAAAATCGCCTTTTTTTACTTTTTCTATCGAGTGCTTAATGGCATCTACCGGCCGCAGTGCCCACTTAATTGTAAACATAATTACCAGAAACGCCGCCGCAAAAAATAAATTATAAATCAGCATCCCTTTATTGTAAATGTCTGATACCTGATGCTCCAGAACTGCTCCGTCAATAGAAATATTAGCTGTAAGTCCCGTTCTGGCAATCCCTTCTTCCAGATTAATTCCATCACTGCCGAGATACTCTTCCCTGGGCATTCCAATATAATCCGTGTTTCTGTGAAGGAAAACAATATCCCTGTCATCTGTCAGATATCCCTGTACAAGCTGACCGCTGTAATCATAAAGATTTTCGATAAACTCGTGAAATATTTCTGTGTTGACGGAAAGCACAACGACCGGCACATTTTCATTTACATTCCTTCGCTGAATGCTTCCTTTGAGAGGAAATGTCAGGTGAATCATATGGATTTCTTTCATAGAAACCGGAAATGCACTCATATCATACTGCGGAATTTGTCTGTTCTTTACTTTCTGCTGAACCCGGTCATACATTTCCCCAAAATATCGTTCCGTTTCTTCCCCGCCGCACAAATATTTGTTGTTTGCACCGCCCCGCAGGTTGCGGTCAAACTGATACAGTACCCCCTCTTCGTCAGAAACAGTGGCCAGCATAACCCATTGTGACCGTCTCACATATTCTCCCAAAAGCTCATACAGGCATTTTTCTTCATAAGCGCCCCTGGGATTTTGCCGATAACCGTTGACCACATCCGCCAGCTCCTGGTTCATTGCCATAGTGCTTCCCAATTGGACCAGCTCCCTTAATGATGACTCCAGCATCACGTTTGAGGATGACAGCGCTGAATTTTCCACACTATAAATATTTTTTTCAACAAAATCCATAAATGCGTTTCTGAGGTACCACCTTCCCGCAAAAACAGCAAATAGAAGTGCAATAATCAAAATGGTAAATATCTGACACCACAAATGTGATTTGTAAAACCGTTTCAACCCGGATACCTTTTTCCTCATCTCCCGCATTCTCTCCTTCCCACACCCCGCACTGCAGCCTCTTTCCGTCTAGTATACTACATTTTCTTACTATCACAATCAGATTTTGCCACTACTTTACGAATCTTTGCGAATTTTCTTTGACAGATGGCAAAAACTCTGCTATAATCAGCCATGCATCCACTTGTTGGATGTACAGATGGAGAGTTGTCCGAGTGGTTTAAGGTGCGGCTCTCGAAAAGCCGTGTGGCTAATACCCACCGAGGGTTCGAATCCCTTGCTCTCCGCTCATAAAAAACCGGAGGAAAAATCAGTTATTTGAAATACTGAATTTTCCTCCGGCTCTTTTTTATATTATATTAAGAAGCGCCCGTTCCCTCAGCCACTTTTCCGCCCCGGAGACAGGTTCTCCTGCTGCCGGAAAAATTTCCGCGCGCCCGGACATTTTTTTCTGAACCTTCTGCTCCAGCATATCCAGATAGGTCCGGTTCGATGCCTTTATATGTATAGAACCAGTAAGTACCACCGGAATCCGGGGCTGTGTATAAACAAGTTTCTTATAAACAGCATAGATATTTTCCGCAGCGCAGTCCGACATTTCCTCCGCCAGGAGCTGTGCGTCTCTGTCATTCTGCTCCAGCGCCGCAAAAAACAGCTCCACTGCCGCTTTCGCAGCTTCCGGATGCCTTGCCGGTGCCTTCAGAAGCGCCAGAGAATCAATGATATCCTCCTCGTTCCTACAACCGAATTTCCGCTGATAAGCCGCCGTCAGATATGTTTCCTGTCCGCACAGGATGCAGCGCCTGTACACTGCCCGGAAAAGATGCACAGCAATCCACCTTCCGCCTCCTGCATCCCCGGACCACTCATCCAGCCCGGCTCTTTTTACCATGCCGCCATCTTCACCGATACCTGCACAGCATACACCCGTGCCGCAGTTATAGGCAATTCCCCATCCGCCGCACTCTGCCTTTACCGGAAGAAACCCATCATTGCATACCAGAAACTCTTTCAGCCCGATCTCACGCAGGCAGCGCTCCGCCTGTTCCTGATCCGTCCGGCTGTCCACTCCGGAAAGCCCCGCTACCACATCCGCAATATCACCGGTCTGCAGCCCCCGCCGTCCAAGTAATGTCCCAATTCCGCTTCGCAGCTCCCGTGCCGTATCCTCCCATCCGTCCGGCAAAAGATCGTGATTCACACAACCACCCAGAAAGCACTCTGCCAGATGAAGCTGTCCGTCAAGCAGACGGTACTCCGTCTTTGTCCCTCCGCCGTCGATTGCAAGATACCACACATTTTTCATACTGCTTCCACCTTTCTTTTCTGCGCATAATTATCAAACCAGAGAATCAATAAAATAATAATCCCCTTGCACACCTGCTGGATATAAGCGCTGATGCCAAGCATATTCATACAATTCTCCAGAAGCTGAATTGCCAGCAGTCCTACAAAAGACTGCGCGATTCCGCCGACACCGCCGGCAAACGAGGTGCCGCCTACCACACAGCCGCAGTTCACGGACAGTGCTGTGTTGTCCCCGTAAATGGACGAACCCGTATTTAGCCGTGAAGAGAGCAGCACGCCGCAAAAGGCTGCCATCGCCCCGCAGCCCCGCAGATCACAAAAGTGGTCCATTTTATTTTCTCTGCCTTTATACCGGACTGCACCGCTACGTTATAGTCGCCACCGATAGCATAGCAGTTTCTTCCAAAAGAAGTAAAACGCAGGATACAGAAAAAAATTACCAGCAATACCAGCATAAAAATAATCAGATTAGGTATCCCCGCAATAATCTTTCCGTTAGCAATCTTCATAAAAGACAGATTCTTCGCCGGAACCGGATGTGCGTCGGTAATCTGCTGCGCAATGCCTTTCAGCAGCAGACCCATACCAAGCGTAATGATAAACGGCTCCGTTTTCTGCCGTACCACCAGAAAGCCATTGACGAAACCAACCAGCGCTCCGCAGGCAACCGCCGCCAGGATCGCCGCCCACAAGGGCAGATAATCCATCAGCTTAATCGTAATAATTCCCGAAAGGCTCATCATTGCCCCGATGGAAAAATCCACACCGCCGCAGATGATCACCAGCGTCACCCCAAAAGCAAGCATTTCCAGAATCGCCGCAGAATTCAGCATATCAAGAAGATTATACGTCGTATAGAACCTGGTGTCAAAGAAAATCATCAAAAACAGCATCAGAAAAATTGCCGCCAGCGCTTTTTGTTTCTCAATTCCCTTACAAAGCTTTTTGCCAATTCTCATTCGTCTCACCTCACTTCGTTCTGCGGCGGTCTATCCAGATGGCAATAATCAGAATAATTCCTTTGCACACCGACTGGATATAAGTTGATACGCCAAGTAAATTCAGACAGTTAGACAGCAATGTCACCAGCATAACACCGAGCATCGTGCGGATTACGCTGCCGCGCCCGCCGGAAAGTGAGGTGCCGCCCACTACCACAGCAAGAATGGCATTTGTCTCATAATTCGCCCCCATCAGCGGCGAAGCCGTAGTCGTGCGTGAAAACAGCACAATTGCGCCAAATGCCGACAGCACGCCGGAAAGTATGTAAACAATCGCCACACGCCGCTTTACCGGAATGCCCGCCATATCAGTTGCCGTAATATTAGCGCCCGTCAGCTGTATCTCCCGCCCGGTCTGTGTCCGGTTAAGGAAAAAATGAAGTCCTGCCATCAGTGCAAAAAACAACAGAAAAGATACCGGAATAAATCCCAGCCTTCCGGAACCGATGCCGCGCAGCAATGTCACGGAAGAATTCAAATGCGACATATGCTGTGTGGCTCCATCTGTATACAAAAGAGCCGCCGCACTGTATACCGCGCTGAGCGCATATGTCATAAACAGCGCTTTAGCCTGTGTGAGCGCCCCGCAGCTTACCACCACCAGTGCATTCAGAAGCCCCATCAGCGCGCCTGCCAGCAGTCCCGCCAGCAATGCTCCCGTCTGCCCCAGCACATCAATCATAGAAATAGTAAACACTGCTGAAAGAGATACAATTCCTGCCACAGAAAGATCAATATAACCGCCGATAATAGCGATTGTCATTCCAAGCGCCACAAAGCTTAAAGGGCCAAACTGGTTCAGCAGATTACCCAGATTCGCCATAGTAAGAAATTTCGGCTCCATCAGTGCTGTCGCCGCTGCCAGGACTACAATTATCACCAGAACCAGATTTTCCTGCAGAAAAGCTTTTGCGCGTATTTTTGTATTCACAGTCCTCCCCCTTTCAGCCGATTGCCATATTCATAATTTCCTGTGCCGAGGTCTTCTCCGGATCAAATTCTCCCGTAATCCTTCCATCTGCAATCGTCAGAACGCGGTTGCTCATATTCAGCACTTCCGGCAGCTCTGAAGAAATCAGAATAATAGAGCCTCCCGCTTCTACTGTCTTTTTCATCAGCATGTAAATCTCATATTTTGCCCCCACATCAATCCCCCGTGTCGGTTCATCCAGAATGAGAATGCGCGGATTTGTTTCCAGCCAGCGTCCGATAATACATTTCTGCTGATTTCCACCGGACAGTTCCACCACCGGTGTCTTCGCCGAAGGTGTCTTAATCAGCAGCTCCTCCATCTGCCGCTGCGCCATCTGACGTTCTTTTCCCCTTGACAGAAACGAGCCTGTTTTTACCTTTGGCAGATCCGCCATAGAAATATTGGCTTCTACTGAAAATGGCAGCACCAGCCCCTGCTGCTTGCGGTCCTCCGGTACGAATGCCATCCCGTGTTTTTTGCCGTCCTGCGGACATGTGATTGCTACACTCTCTCCGTCAATCCATATCTCCTTCTGCTTTGCCTTATCTGCCCCGTAAATCGCCCGCACGATCTCAGTTCTGCCCGCTCCGACCAGGCCGACAAATCCCAGAATTTCTCCTTTGTTCAGCGTAAAAGAAATGTCGGTAAGCTTTCTGGTATTTAAATGCTTTACCTCCATCAGCGGTCCGCCCACACAATGCGGACGCTCCGGGTATTCATTCTCAATTGTTCTGCCGACCATCATGCTCACCATATCCCGGCGGTTCAGTTCTCCGGCCGGGCGTGTATCAATTACATGACCGTCGCGCATAATTGTAACATAATCACAATATTCAAAAATCTCATCCAGCTTATGGCTGATGTAAATAATTGAAATCCCCTGTCCGCGAAGCTGCCGGATGATTTCTCCAAGGCTCGCAAGCTCCTCCTCTGTCAGGCTGCTGGATGGTTCGTCCATGATAATCAGCTTTGACTGGAAAGAGAGCGCTTTTGCAATCTCCACCATCTGTTTTTCCGAAGTGCTCAGCTCGGATACCAGCGCCCGTGTGCTTATAGATGAACCGATCCGCTCCAGAAGCTCCTTCGCCTTCTGATGGGTGCCTTTCATGCCTCCCGCTTCTTTAAATCTTCCCAGAAAAATATTTTCGCCCACCGTCATGGAATTCACCAGGCTGAACTCCTGGTAAATGATGCTTAGTCCCATGCGCAGGGATTCCATCGGTGTGGTCGTCTCTACTGCCTTTCCGTCAAACTCGATACTTCCGGAATCCTTCGTATAGACGCCGGACAGAATTTTCATCAGCGTTGATTTTCCCGCCCCGTTTTCTCCCACAATCCCGTGAACAACACCGCGACGTATCTGCAGTGATACGTCGTCCAATGCTTTCACGCCCGGAAAGCTTTTGTTTACTTTCCGGACGGACAGAATAAATTCCGAAGAAGGATTGCCTGTCATCATATCGTCCCCCCTGTTATATGTTCCCATCCAGGCATCCCGTAACTCAGATGCTGCGTATGAGCGGACGCCCTGCGTCCCAAAATGTATGCAAATGGATTGCCTGCACTCTGGCAGGCAATCCACAATGTACAGGTTTCCTCTTTACCACTCCGGATATGGAAGATCTTCTACATTTTCCGCAGTCACAATATCCAGCGGCACATAGTTTTCTGCCTCATATTCCCCGCCGTCCGCTGCCTTGCGGATCGTTTCCAGTGTTTTCAGGGAAATATTAACTACATTCTGGCTGATGCACACGTTCTGCGTGCCTTCCTTCACCTGGTCAAAACCGCTTCTGCTTCCGTCGATCGCTACAACATAGGTTCCCTCGATGCCTGCATTTTTCAGTGCCTCGATACAGCCCGTTGCTCCGCCGTCCCAATGGCAGAAGATTCCCTGTATCTCATCACCATATTTTACGATCATATCCTCCGTAATCGCCATCGTCTCGTTGGATGACCAGCTGCTCGTTGCCTGATAGTCCAGTACCTCTATATTAGAGCCTTCCAGCGCTGCATTAAAACCGTCGTGTCTGCGTACCTGTGCATCCGTTCCTGCCGTACCGCCAACCTCAAGCACCTTTGCTCCGTCCGGGAACTGATCGATAAAGGCCTGCGCTGCCTTTTCCCCTGCCTCGGTATCGTCCACGCCAACAAAAATATCACGGTATTCGCGATAATCCTCCGGCAGATCCGCGGAATACATTGCCACGATCACGCCTGCTTCTTTTGCCTGCATAACTGCCGGGATTACTGCATTGATATCGCTCGGGCAAAGAATAATCGCATCAAAGCCCTGGCCGATACAGTTTGTGATAGCGGAAGTTTCTGTCTGCGCGTCATATTTTCCGTCAAACGCTGTCACTTCCATATTGTAGTCATCCTGGTTTTCTTCCATAATTTTGTAGCCGTAAGCATTCATCTCATTCGACATGGAATTCGGAATATACGCTACCTTCAGTGTTTTGGCATCCTCCGCACATACACTCAGTCCCATTGTCAGCACGCATCCGGCTGCCAGTGCAGTCAGCATCCCCTTTGTTCTTTTCATTAATAGTTCCTCCTTCATATGATATATTTTTTTCGCGGTTATTCCGCATTGTTGCCATAGTGATTTTCTGCCGGTGCCGGCATTCATTTTCTCAGATTCCCGCACCCGCAGCGGGTATTTCTTTTCTCAGATGTCTGCGAGCACAGCAAGCATCTCATCCGGGATATGCATGATATCCCATGACAGAACCGCTTCTTCTATTCCAGCCGCCTGCAGCTTCTGCAAAAAGGTCTTTACGTAATCTGCATCGGAACCACAGATTCCCTCAACCCGGTTGACGTCCACACCGGGCACCGCATAAATATGTCTGTCGCGCAGCTGCCTCATCTGTTCCGCCGCCAGTTCCATTCCTGCCACATCCTTGTCCCACAGTCTGTCCAGCCGCTGTTTCATGCCATCTCCCATACTGCGCAGTTCAAACGGTATGCCTGCCGGTGCATCTGTCCGCAGATAGACCATTGGTTTGATAAAATCCATCTCCGCCCCGATCGTCTCCAGATCCTGTCCGACAAAATCGGCCACTGCCGGTGCAAACGTATCCGCTGCCACCTTTAATCCGCGTGCACGGAAAGTTTTTCCAAGCATTTTCACCTGTCTGCTGATCAGCCTGCGCTTCGCCCGCATCAGACAGTCCACATCCTGATCTGCAAACCGATAAGTGAATCCTTCCAGAGCCTTAGGAAAAAAAGCTTCCATACGCCCTTCTCCTGCCAGTCTCCTCAGCCGCTCTGTATCTGCGCCTTCTGCCCGGTATAGTTCCTGGCAGCGCGGACACCAGCATCCAAAAAGATTCCCAAAAGAGCCTGCCGCTGAAGCGTAACGAATCCGGTCCAGAAATACCCCGTCCACTCTGCAGCCATCTGTCAGTTCATCAAACACTTCCACTGCGCGCTCAACGCTCTTTACAGAGGACTGGCAGGCAAATTCAAAGGTATCTCCTGCAAATTTACTGATATCGTGCTGTTCCCGCTCTGCAATATTCCGGTTCTGCTCTGCCTCCTTCTGATTCTGGATTTCCGCGAATACCGGCAGCCACAGATATTTCTCAATTCCCTGTTTCTCCAGAAGCGCACAGATCGCTCTGTTCAGTACAGCATCAGGCGCCCATCCGAAAATTACCTTCTCCACTTCCAGAACCTGTATGGCATGTTCCAGTTTTCTGATAACCTCCCGGACCTCCGGTGCCGGGCGGTAAAAGGAACCCGTACAGAGCTGTACTATGTACCGCATATTTCTCCCCTCCGATCCGTCTTTTTTCTTTCTGTAATTACTATATTTTATTTCAGAAAGATTGTCAATGAATCCGCCATTTTTAAAAAATATTTATGTTAATTTACTACTTTTATTCTTATTTGTTTCTCCT
>DKTR01000096.1:1166-10016 GCA_002473385.1 Lachnospiraceae bacterium UBA7225 | reverse complement strand
TATAATAACCACGAATATATGTATTAGTTATTCCTATGCCCATTTTGATAAACAAAATATAGATTTTGTCTGTTCAGCTAACTAATCTCATTTGTTCTAATTGATGTATATGCTCTTTCCCGGTCGAAATTAAATAAATTCTTGTCGTTTCTATTGAGCTGTGTCCCAGGATATCAGCAAGTTTTACAATGTCCTTACATACTTCATAAAACACGGTTGCAAACACATGCCTAAGATTATGCGGAAATACCTTAGATGCCTCTACACCGGCGTCATCACATAAATTTTTCATCTCTTTCCATATCTGACACCGTGACAGGCTTTTGCCATTTTTAGTGATAAAAATTTCACCGGAAGTATAGCTGTTCTTTTTTGCATACTGTAAAAGCTTCTTACAAAGCTTATGCGGAAGAAGAATTGTTCTGATTTTCCCTTTCAGAGAAATATCCGCCCTTTCTCTCCTTACTGCTTCCACGGTAATATACTTCACCTCTGATACACGAATTCCGGTTCCGCAAATGGTTTCCAGCAGCAAAGCCAGCCTTGCTTTTCCGGAATTCTGAGCTGTCCGAACCAGTTTCTTATATTCATGCTGCGTTAATTCTCTGGACGAATCACGAAACGTTTTCCTCTGAATATGAAGAAACTTTACACGACACTCTTCCCATCCCATGAAATAAAAAAAACGATTAATTGCAGATAACATTGAATTAATCGTTACAGGAGCATATCCGGAATCTATTAAAAAATCTTTCCATGCAGAAGCATGTTCCTTGTCTGCTTCTCTGCCCGCCAGCCATGAATAAAATCCACGTACATCTCTTACATACTTTTCTATTGTTCCGGAACTGCATTCTTCTCTGAAAAGATACCTCTGGTAGTCCTGGATATTTTCTATTTTTATATCATAGCACATATTTATTTTCTCCTTCTTAGTAACATAAAAATGAGTTGCACGACAAATGAGTCTAACGGGGCGCTAAACGTCCAGTGGGCGTTCACATAGCGCCGACCGTAGCGACACGAAGACCCCATAGATATAAAAATACATGCAAGCATGTATTTTATATCCATTTGTCCCTTAGCTCATAAAAATATTTTAACTCAGAAAAGAAATTTGTATGCACTATTTTATCCAAACAAGCAAATCTGTATTTTACCATCCTTCTTTTCAGAATCTTTTGCAGTCCCTCCAGACGGTGAGCGCCGATTTTCACCTCTCCGCACTCATAATAACCTCCGATATAGCCAATACTGGCGTACCGCTTGTGATCCACAAGATACTCTACCATCCTCTCCTGCTCGCAGGCAAAATCAACCTGTACCTGATCGTTTTCATACGTCCGCTGGTTGGAATTCACAAAAAAAATCTGCTGAACTGTACAGTTATTACTGCACGTTCAGCAGCCCCATACCTGCTGTTACAAATCCGAGCAGCAGCCCGCATGCTGCGAAGGATACCGGCTCTGCCGGAAGAATCGGAAGGCATCCAAGGAGTGCTCCTGCCACACTGCCTGCCGCCATCCCGGCAAAAACGGTGAGCCTGCCTGCCTCCTTCTGGGATATGTTATATTTTGTGTGAAATATCTCATATAATTTTCTCATCATATGTCTTCCTCCCTCATGGAAATATTTCCAGCCTGCTATGTCTCAGTTCACAAATTATCTTCTGACCGCCGTCCCGGCTGCCTCTTTAATCAGTAACATCCGGGTGCCCGCCAGTAAGGTAAAAAAGTACCCACTCTGCAATGTTGGTAGCGTGGTCTCCGATACGCTCCAGATATTTCACAATCATCAGCACATCCGCTGCCTGCTCGCCGTTCTGGATATTTTCATTGATCTGACGGATGATATCTTTTTTCACCTGCACGAAGTAGTTGTCTACAATATCGTCCTGACGGATTACACCGGATGCCTTTTCCATATCCTTCTTCAGATACGCCTCCACACTGTTTTTCACCATCCGCACGGTCTCGTCCGCCATCTCTTTAATCTGGCTTAAATCACTTGGATATCCAGTCTTTGCAAGTATCAGAGTAATCTCAGAAATATCAGCGGCATGATCGCCGATACGTTCCATATCCGTGATCATTTTCAGCGCCGCGGAAACCATGCGCAGATCGGTTGCCACCGGTTGCTGTGAAAGCAGAAGGTTCAGACAAAGTCCCTCTATTTCGCGTTCCATATGGTCGATCCTTGTATCGAAGCTAATAGTATTTTTTGCTTCCTCAACATCTTTGTTCATAAGTGCGTCCAGCGCATCGCTGATCGCTGTTTCAATCAGCTCACCCATTTTTGCAACATAATCATTCAATTTTTTCAATTGTTCCTCATAATGGTCTCTCATAATCAGTCATGCCCCGCATTCTTTTATTTCTTTTTATGTTTATTTTATCAAAAGCTTTGTAAAGTTCACTATCACCTGCAGGTAAAATACAGGTAAAAAAAAGCTGCAGAACCAGTTCGCTCTTCCTGGAAGAAGCAATCTGTTTCTGCAGCTATAAGATAATTGGAGTTAATTAAAATAATTGTACGTAATCCGGGACAATTTAGTGATATTACCGGAAGCGCCCCAGGCGCCGCCGGGTACGCTGCCCATAACGCAGATAATATAATCTGCACCTTTGGAATAAACAATGGCCACATCATGGGTAGTGTCGTCTGTTTCACCGGTTTTATTAGCAACGGTTACTCCTCCCGGAATACCTGCGGGAATTTTGGAACGCCGCTGCTGTTTTTTTTAATGTGCCAGCATCTTCTTGGAAGCGCTTTGGGACACGCATGTGCCGCGATAAATGCTTTCCAGAAGTCTGCCGCAGTCCTTTACGGTAGTCACATTGGAGCCCGTTCCATTGCTCAGGCCGTAATTATTGCTGCTGGGTGAAAGACCGTGTCCCTGGTTTGTACTGTTGTAGCCATTGGCTTTGCACCAGGTGTTAATGTACGTTTTTCCCACCCTGCTGACAATAGTGTTAAACGCATCATTACTGCTGACAGTAATCATACTGTTGATGGTGTTTTTCACGGAAGATTCTTTTAATTTTCCCTGTTTTACTTTTTCATATGCGGCTCCCATGGCGTAAAGCTTAATCAGGCTGGCTGCATAGATTTTTTTATTGTTAATGCAGATGGCCTCATTGGTGTCCAGATTTTTCACATAAACAGACCAGGTGCCGGAATATCCTTTGATAGTAGAACGAAGCTTCTTTTCCAGCCCGTTCAGAGTCAGCTTTTTAGTGGCGTCATATACCCCGTTTTTGTCCAGATATTTGCTGCTGACCCAGTCATTTGTGACCATAATTCCGCTGCTATTGAAATAATACCTTTTTCCGTCAATGGTCTTCCATCCTTTTGACATGACGCCTGTCTTCCGGTTAAAGTAATAGGTATTCTTTCCTTTCTTATACCAGCCGGTGCGCATGACGCCATTGGAAGCAAAGCAGTAGCGCTTCTTACTTATAGTCTTAAAGCCAGTAGTTACAATTCCCTTGGAATTTACATAATAGGTTTTGCCGTTTACTGTTTTAAAGCCATTTTTCAAGAGCACGCCCGCATTGGAGAAAAGGTAGCGTTTTTTTGCAATGACGCTGGGACCGGTGGCGACGTGTCCGTCAGCATAAAAATAATAACGCCTCTTTTTAATGGTTTTCCAGGTTTTTTTCACCCTTTTTCCGTTGCTGCCGTAGTAATAGCGTTTTCCGTTTATGATGCGGAAAGTATTTTTATATGTAATTTTTGCAGTAGATGCTGCTGTTGATTTCACGTTTGTTTTGGAAGCTGTCCGGGTGCTCTCTGCTGCCGCGGCTGAAATGCCGCTGAAGGAAATGCAAAAAAGAAGACAAAACAGGACAAATGCCGGAAAGATTTGTTTTTGCTTCATAAAGAACCTCCTTGGATGCGCTATAATGTGATAACCATATTCTAGCACAATTTGAAACAAAAGTGTAACAAATCGTGCAAAAATCCCCGGAGTGCAGCTTCGCGGCTGCATTCCCGGGGAATTCCTGCATTGTTTTTAGGAATTTCTGCCCATGATCGCAGAAATACCAGACAGTTATGAAGATTTTTTCTTGGATACAACGTCGAAGATTACGGCTGCAAGAAGCACAAGGCCTTTTACCACCTTCTGCATATTCTGGTCAGTACCCATGATGGACATACCCTGGTTAATGATACCCATCAGCAGCGCGCCGACGATAACACCCGGTACCGTTCCGATTCCGCCGTATGCGGAAGCACCTCCGATAAAGCAGGAACCGATGGCATCCATCTCATAGTTCTGTCCGTAGGTCGGCTGTGCGGAGGTCAGACGTGCGATCGTAAGCATACCTGCCAGTGCGGACAGCAGTCCCATGTTCGTATAAGCAATAAAGTACACCATATCGGTATTGATACCGGAAAGCTTTGTCGCCTTCTCGTTGCCGCCAACAGCATAGAAGTAACGGCCAATAGTTGTCTTACTTGTGATATAACCATAAATCAATACAACAATCATTACCCATACCAGGGAGGTCGGAATGCCTTTATGCTGGGCCAGCTTTACAGTTAGGAACATAATAACTGCGCAGATGACGATCATCTTTATGTACATTGCAGCAACGTTTCCTGTCTCATAGCCTTTTTTCTTGCGGTTCATATGACCGCGCACCGTTACGAAAATGTAGATCAGGCAGGCAATGATACCGGCTGCCATCGCCACGCGGTTCAGCCCCTCTCCTCCGCCGAGAAAATCGGGAACATAACAATTTGCGCCGCCGCCGAACAGTACAGTGAAGGTCTCCGACTTGATCGGAAGTGTCTTACCGCCGAGCACCACGTTGGAAAGACCACGGAACACGAGCATGCCGGACAGGGTTGTGATAAATGGCGGAATACGGAAAAATGCGATCCAGAAAGCCTGCCATGCACCGATCACCGCACCGAGGAGCAGCATCAGAATGACTGCAAAGAATACCGGAACACCCATGTTTTCCATAAGAACACCGCCCACTGCGCCGACAAAGCAGACAACCGAACCCACAGAAAGGTCGATGTTACCGCCGGTTAAAATGCAGAGCAGCATACCGGTTGCCAGTACAAACACATAAGCGTTTTGTGAAATTAAGTTTGTAATGTTCTGCGGAAACAGAATCTTGCCCTGTGTGCCCCAGGTAAAGAACAGTGTTACCAGCACCAATACAATAATCATGGTATATTTTGTTATAAAATCTCTTATTTTCGCGCTATTCATCTCTTACTCTCCTTTACTCGATCTCAGAATACATGCCATGATCTTCTCCTGCGTCGCCTCCGCCTGCGTCAGCTCGCCGGCAATCCTGCCTTCGTTCATAACATAGATTCTGTCTGACATTCCCAATACCTCCGGGAGCTCGGAAGAAATCATGATTACCGATTTTCCTGCTGCTACCAGATCATTGATGATACAGTAAATCTCGTATTTTGCACCAACGTCGATACCTCTGGTCGGTTCATCCAGAATCAGAATATCCGGATCTGCGAACATCCATTTTGCCAGAAGCACCTTCTGCTGGTTTCCGCCGCTCAGGTTTCCGACATTCTGTTCCACCGTCGGGCACTTTGTGTTCAGCTTTT
Organism: Lachnospiraceae bacterium UBA7225; assembly: GCA_002473385.1. GTDB lineage: Bacteria > Bacillota > Clostridia > Lachnospirales > Lachnospiraceae > Marvinbryantia. The sequence continues at coordinate 4,424 of DKTR01000096.1, read as the reverse complement.
CCTTATATTCCACGGCTACGGCATATTCTTTATCTTTGTCAATCACCATGCGGTCGCTGACACCATCCAGATTTGCCAGTGTCGTGTTAGTCTTGATTGAATTAGAAAGAATCAGCCCGTCACCCTTACGATCCTCTGTCACATAAGCAAGCTTGTGATGAATTGCGTCACGCGCATTCTTTAAATGTACTTCCGTTCCGTTCAGCAGAAGTGTTCCGCTGATATTGCTTCCAAAACTCTTTCCAAAGACACTCTTTGCCAGCTCAGTACGTCCGGCACCCATCAGACCAGAGATACCGACTACTTCACCTTTATGTACTTTGATAGAAACATTGTCTACTACCTTGCGCTCGCTGTAAACAGGATGGTAAACTGTCCAGTTTTTCACTTCCATATTGACATCGCCGATCTTTACATTGTGGCGTTTTGGGAAACGGTCTGCGATTTCACGGCCAACCATGCCCTTGATGATGCGGTCCTCCGTAAATTCATCAACACCCTTTACCAGCGTTTCGATCGTAGAACCATCGCGGATGACGGTGATCTTATCTGCCACATAAGAAACCTCGTTCAGCTTGTGGCTGATAATAATACAGGTCATCCCCTCTTTCTTGAATTTCAGAAGCAGGTCGAGCAGCGCTTTGGAATCCGTCTCATTCAGTGATGATGTCGGCTCGTCCAGAATCAGGAGCTTTGCGTTCTTTGCAAGTGCTTTTGCAATTTCCACAAGCTGCTGCTTGCCGACGCCGATATCCTTAATCAGTGTACGGGAGGATTCTGTCAATCCAACCTGCCTCATATATTTTTCTGCTTCACCGTAGGTCTCATCCCAGTTGATAGAAGCCTTTTTTCCACGTTCATTTCCCAGGAACATGTTCTCACCGATCGACATATACGGAATCAGCGCGAGCTCCTGGTGAATAATAACAATCCCTTTTTCCTCACTCTCTTTAATATGATGGAATTTACATATATCGCCGTTGTAGATGATATCACCTTCATAGGAACCGAAGGGATAGACGCCGGAAAGTACGTTCATCAGAGTGGATTTTCCCGCTCCGTTTTCTCCAACGAGAGCGTGGATCTCGCCCTCCTCCACCTGAAGATTTACGTTGTCAAGTGCCTTCACACCGGGGAATGTTTTGGTGATATTTTTCATTTCCAGTAGTATCTTTGCCAAAATTGCTCCCTCCAAACTTTCAGATAATCATTGTGTGCCCCAGAAGGCGCGTCTTTTACACATGCCCCTTCTGGCACTGGTATCATCAAGAACAGGCGGGCGAAAGGCCCGCCTGTATAAGACTTTTTTGCTGCACATATCTTACTGGATCTGATCCTCTGTATAGTAACCGGAATCGATCAGAACTTCTTTGTAGTTTTCAGCGGTAACTGCTGTCGGCTCGCAAAGGAAAGACGGGATAACGCCTGTGCCGTTATCGTATGTTTCGGTATCGTTTACCGGAACTTCCGCGCCAGTGATAATTGCGTCAACCATCTCAACAACCTTGGATGCCAGAGCACGTGTATCCTTGAATACGGACATAGCCTGTGTTCCGTCAACGATGTGAGGAACGTTTGCGATATCGCAGTCCTGACCGGTGATGATCGGGTATTCGCCAGTGTAGTTAGCTGCCAGAGCGTTTACAACACCAAGTGCTGTAGAGTCATTGGAAGCAAGTACTGCATGAAGAGTGGTACCGTCTGCATAGTTGGAGGACAGGATGTTCTCAAATCTGGACTGTGCAGCATCGGTTGCCCAGTTAAGGGTAGCAACTTCATCTTTTGTCATCTGACCAGACGGAACAACCAGCTTGCCTGCGTCGATGTACGGCTGAAGAACGTCCATAGCACCACCGAAGAAGAAGTTTACGTTGTTGTCACCCGGGTCGCCTGTTACCATTTCCAGGTTGAACGGTCCGTCCTGATTCTCCAGGTCGAGCGCATTTACAAGGAATTCGCCCTGTGTCTTACCTACCAGATAGTTATCGAAGGTTGCATAGTAGGAAACTGCATCCGTGTTCATGATCAGACGGTCATAAGCGATAACCGGAATGCCTGCTTCTTTTGCCTGTGCAAGAACGGTTCCAAGGGAGTCGCCGTCGATGGAAGCAACAACCAGAAGCTGGTCGCCGTTTGCAATCATGTTCTCAATCTGGGAAGCCTGTGTAGCGGAATCATTTCCTGCATACTGAAGATCTACCACATAACCTTTTTCTTCCAGCTGGGCTTTCATGTTTTCGCCGTCCTGGTTCCATCTCTGAAGATCCTGCGTCGGCATTGCAACACCGATGGTTTCACCTTCTGCACCAGCGGTAAGACTAAGACCTGCCAGCATCGTAGCCGCGAGAGCTGCTGTTAAAAGTTTTTTGTTCATTTTGCATTTCCTCCATTTATATTTGTATTCCGTTTTCGGTATTTTGACTATAACACAAAAATACCCTGTCTGTCACTAGACAAAAACAAAAAACACTCGCATTTTTTTGTTGGATTTTAACAAGAGAATCCTGGAAATAGCATTATTTTGTGATGGATTTGTGCTATAAAAAAGACTGGTTCAAAGAAATGAGTCTCCAGATACAGAAGCAGGAGCACAAAACGCCTATTTTTTGCACGTTTTATGCCCCTGTTTATAAATAATGTTTTTTAGATTGTTACAGTATCAAACAGCTCTTTTACAGTCGGATAAATCTTTGCGAATTTCTCATAGCGGTCGTTGTATTTTTCCACCAGCTCTGCTTCCGGCTCTATGGTATCCACTACCTTCACAAGCTTTGCGGCCGCTTCCTCTACGGACGCATATTCGCCGCATGCCACTGCCGCCAGCATTGCTCCGCCGTATCCCGGTCCCTCTTCGCTCTCGATCACATCTACCTTGATACCGAGCACATTTGCAATAATCTTCTTCCAGAGCGGACTCTTTGCGCCGCCGCCGCAGATCTTTGTGCGCTCGATCTTAATACCAAGTGATTTTGCCACCTCGAAGGAATCTCGGATCGCAAATGCCACACCTTCCAGAACCGCCTGCGTCATGTCTGCGCGGGTGGTGTCCATCGTCATGCCGATAAAGGTTCCTCTCGCATTCGGGTTATTGTGCGGGGAACGCTCGCCCATCAGATACGGCAGGAAGAATACGTGGTTCTCACCAAGCTTTTCAATCTTTGCCTGCTCTGCCGCATATTCCTTCGTTCCGATGATCTCGTCCATCCACCACTTATTGCAGGAAGCAGCAGAAAGCATACAGCCCATCAGATGATAGTG
>DKTR01000096.1:562-883 GCA_002473385.1 Lachnospiraceae bacterium UBA7225 | reverse complement strand
GCCCATCAGATGATAGTGTCCGTCTGCATGTGCAAAGGAGTGCAGGGCATTGTTTTCATCCACACCGAAGCTCTGACTGGAAACGAAAATTGTTCCGCTGGTACCCAGAGAAATGTTACACATACCGTCGCCAACAGTTCCGGTGCCGACTGCCGCTGCCGCATTGTCGCCTGCACCTGCCACGATCTTCACATTCTTCGGGAAACCAAGCTCGTCTGCGATCTCCGGAAGGATATCGCCTACTGCCTCGTAGCTCTCAAAGATCTTCGGTACCTGTGCTTCGGTAATCCCACAGATTTCCAGCATTTCCTTCGACCAGCA
>DKTR01000096.1:0-288 GCA_002473385.1 Lachnospiraceae bacterium UBA7225 | reverse complement strand
TTCCAGCATTTCCTTCGACCAGCATTTATTTTTTACGTCAAAAATCAGCATACCGGAAGCATCGGAAACATCCGTGCAGTAAACACCGGACAGCTTAAATGCAATATAATCCTTTGGCAGCATGATCATTTTGATCTTTGCGAAGTTTTCCGGCTCTTCTTCCTTCATCCAGAGGATTTTCGGCGCCGTGAAACCTGCAAATGCAATGTTTGCCGTGTACTCCGACAGCTTGTTCTTTCCGATTACATTATTCAGATAATCGGTCTGCTTCTGGGTCCGTCCGTCGTT
>DKTR01000108.1 GCA_002473385.1 Lachnospiraceae bacterium UBA7225 | reverse complement strand
AGCCAAACTGAGCCACACCCCGATTCACTCGCTCCTGCGCATCCCACGATTAACGCAAATAAGATTATATTATAGGCTTTCCAAAAAGTCAACTGTTTTTTCACTATTTTTTGCCTGTTTTTTTCCGAGTTTTTTTCGGATGTTTTTTATCGGCACGATAACAGCTATTCCAGGTATTTAATCGTATAGTCTGCGTTGCCGCTCTCATCCATTTCCATAATAATGTAACTCGGTTTTCTGCCCTCCTGGCGCGGGTAAGAAAGACTGCCCGGATTCAGCAGAACCAGATCATTTTTCTTCTCGATCTTCGGGCGGTGCGTATGACCATACATGACAATGTCAAAGCCACGTGCGCGCGCTTCTCTGCCAAGCATCTTTGTATCCAGTGACACATAATAATAATGACCGTGTGTCAGAAGTACCCGGTAATTGCCAAGCATAATCTCTTTTTCCCGCGGCATATCCCCGAAAAAATCGTTGTTGCCGCTCACAATATCCAGCGGCTGTCCGGTAAGACGGCTCATATTGCTCTCTGTCTCCTCCGCGTCGCCCAGATGTATTACACGATCCACCGGCTTCTCCGCCTGGAGCACCTTCACAAAATTCTCATCCCTGCGGTGTGTATCACTGACAATCAGTATCTTCATGGTCATCTTTCTCCTTATCATAATATGCTTTCAACTGCTCCTTCATTGCCCGCAGCGCCTTTCCTCTGTGACTGACCTCATTCTTCTGCTCCGGGGAAATTTCTGCGGACGTGCATTCGTATTGCGGAAGGTAGAAAATCGGGTCGTAGCCAAAACCATTTCTTCCGGCTGCTTTATAACCAATCTCGCCCTCCATCACACCCTCGCTCGTCAGAACTGTCCCATCCGGAAGCGCCGCAGCAATTGCACAGACAAAGCGCGCAGTTCTTTTTTCCGGTGGTACACCCGAAAGCAGCTTCAGAATATGATTGTTTTTGATGTCATACGACGTGTGTTCTCCCATATAACGGGCAGAGTAAATGCCCGGTGCCCGGTCCAGATAATCAATTTCCAGCCCGGAATCGTCTGCCAGCACAATGGCATCCGTCAGCTTTTGTACCGCGCACGCCTTGATTATGGCGTTTTCCGCAAAGCTTTTGCCGTTTTCATCCACGTTCACGGTAATGCCCGCTTCCTTCTGCGAAAGTACCGGCACCCCCAGATCTGCGAGGATCATCCGCACTTCCTTCATTTTTCCTTCATTTCCGGTGGCAAATATAATTTTTTCCTGCATTATGATTCCTCTCTGTTCCCTGTATATGCTTTCAGACAGACATTTGCCTGATGTTTTTCTTCTGTGCGTATCCAGACAACGCCATTATGGCTAATATACCCCTCTCCGTCTGAAATATCAACTGTTTCTGTCGCTTCTCCCGCTACATATTCTGTTGCCACAGGATACTGTGCCCCCGGTGTATGTATCTCCACGCCAACCGCATAGCGCTGCCCGCTCCCCAGTTCCACCGGCTCATCCAGCTTCACTGTGTAATAACCGCTCTCCTCCAGCGTTCCCTTTTGCAGAGTTCTGCGCATATAAAAGGAAGATTCATCCTGGAAATTCTCAACCACAAAAATCTCATACTCCGTGTTCTGCCCGGTAGCATAAAATCCAGCTGCCTCCAGATTTTCCGCACCGGCCGCCTCATAAACATTCGCAGCAAAGCAGCTCTCATCACCGTATCCAAGCTGTCCCACCCAGCCGCACAAATCCGTCTGGTAAATATGGTCGTAATTATCATTATCTTCTATTCTCGTGTATACGATTGCCTGATTGCCGATATTCAAGTCTGCATAGGACACATAAAACACGCCTCCATCCCCAAACTTTTCTCCCCAGCTGTTCTGACAGATAAAGGCCCCCGTCTCTGTCGTGTTCCGGTTAAAATGTGACGCATCATAATTATCGTCCCATCCAATAATCAGGACATCATGGTTCGGAATCTGATCACCGTCATAAAAATAAGAATATTCCAGCTGGTTGTAATATACCGAAGAACTAAACGCATTGTCCAGATCCATGTAAATTGCAGACTGCACCGCCCCATACTGATAGACCGCCCGCTTTATGGCATCGTAGTCCTTGTTTTTGAATATCTGCATTTCCTGTACATGCTTCACGGCAGTCAGCCCTTCCGGCGAATAGCTGTCCCCGTAGGGATCATCCTCTTCCAGTACCGGTCCCTGCCAGGCAGCAAGGTACGCCATCACCATCGTATAGGCACCGCCGTCATTCTGATCCTTCGAAAAGCTGTTTCGTAGTGACAAATGATCCGGCGAAAACACCAGGCGCTCCTGCGGAAGAAAATAAGCTTCCATCGCCGAGGATGCTGTGATCGCCCAGCAGGTGCCAAGCGCTCCCTGGCTTCTGACGGTCGGCATCCTGCCTGTTTCCCGCACATCGAAGCGTGCCGGAAGCGCCGTCATCTCCTGCCGGATCGGCTGCGTCCCATATACCTGCCGACTGACTTCTACCGTCTCATTTTCTTCCTGACTGATCAGATCAAATGCCAGATAGCCCACCAGACATATAAGTACAATCATTAAAAACGTTTCTATTTTTTTAATCAATCTGACTCCCCTGTTTCTTTGCGCGCGGAGGCTTTGGTCCCAGGAACTGATATAAATAAGTCTTCATCATTCCATTATAAATTTTCCGGTTTTTATCCGCTTTTCTTCCAATATATTTTTCCGCGTCCTCATAGGCGGTAATCACATATTCCGACCAGCAATCCAGCCTTGCAAAGCCTTTGCCAATCTCACGATACAGCTGCGGAAGCTGCTCTTTCTCGGAAAGCCGCTCACCATACGGAGGATTTGTAATGACAAACCCGTATTTTTTCGGATGGCTCAGTTCACTCACCGGACGCTGCTGAAAATGGATCAGATGCTCCACACCGGCGCGCCTGGCATTTTCCCTTGCCGCTTTCACAATGCTGCCGTCAGCATCATACCCCTGTATATCGACAGAAATACCAGTATCCACCAGCTCTGCCGCCTCATCGGCAGCGCCGTACCAGAGCTTCTTTGGAATAAGGTTGTCCCAGTCATTTGCCAGAAAGCTGCGGTTCATGCCCGGCGCAATGTTTGCAGCGATCATCGCCGCTTCAATCGGGATCGTACCGCTGCCGCAGAAGGGATCTACCAAAATGCGTTCCCTGTTCCACGGAGTCATCAGAATCAGTGCGCTCGCCAGCGTCTCGGTGATCGGCGCCTTGCTTGTAAGCAGACGATAGCCCCTTTTATGAAGCGAATCACCCGACGTATCGAGCCCGATCACTGCCTCATCCTTCATAAAAGATACGCGTATCGGGTACGATGCCCCGCTCTCCTCAAACCATTCCTTATGGTAGACCGTTTTCAGGCGCTCCACTATCGCTTTTTTCATGATCGACTGAATGTCCGATGGACTAAACAGCCTGCTTTTTATGGAAGTCGCTTTTGCCACCCAGAACTTCCCGTTTCCCGGAATATAATCCTCCCACGGAAGCGCCTTCGTTTTTTCAAATAATTCGTCAAACGTCTCGGCATGCACCCTGCCCACCTTCAGCAGGATGCGTTCTGCCGTACGCAGAAATATGTTCGCGTAACAGATCGCTTCCATATCTCCCACAAACGTTACCTTTCCGTCCTCTACCTGACTTATCTCATAGCCCAGCTCCTGTATCTCTCTTTTTAAAACCGCTTCCATCCCAAAATGGCACGGTGCAATCAATTCTACTGTTTTCATTTTGACCAACTCCTGCACAGACTTCCTGACAATTCAGATGAGCTTTCCTGTTGCCAGACTTATTTAAATTGTATCAAATCGCTCTCTTTCCTGTCAATACGTCTCTGTCATTTTGCCCCGATATGCGCGAAAACCGCCAACCACCGTTTTCACCAGATAACCCTTTTCAGCCAGCTCTTTCGCCGCTGACATACTGGAGGCGCCGCGCTCGCAGTAAAGGATAAGATACATATCCATCGGAAACATGCAGCAGCCCTGCAGTTTTTCATAGGGAATATTGACAGCGCCCCGGATGTGACGTTCCCTGTATTCTGCCGGATCGCGCAAATCTATGATAAGAGCGTCCGGATCATCCACATATTGCTCTAGCTGCACCGGTGTAATCATTTCAAATTTCATGGCAAACACTCCCTGTCAGTATATTTTATTCTATGCAGCCCGTGCGCTCCCGTTCATCCCGGAAAAACATGGATTATTTTATGGAACAAAAAATGCGCCGGGGATTGTTTTCCCGGCGCATTTTTGTCCCATCTTCCTGCTGCCGCACATGCGGCATGATATCCGGCGGACAGTTTGCCGTCCGCCCGTTTCTTAGTAATCGCAGTTTGTGGTACGATTCTGCGTCTGCGCGTTCTTGTTTGCGTTGCTGGTTTTGTTCTGTTCTTTGTTCTGGGCTTTGTTCTGACCGTTTGTGTTGTTCATGCTATTTGTGTTTCCACTTGTAGTGTTTGTGCTGTTATAATTGCAGTTTGTGGCGTTTGATTCATGCATATTCTTATTCTTTGCCATGATTCTGACCTCCTGGTTTGTTAACTTTTAGTTACAAACCTTATTATTCCTTAATATTTTTTAAAATATGTATTGCAATTTTTTCCATT
>DKTR01000077.1:519-30462 GCA_002473385.1 Lachnospiraceae bacterium UBA7225 | reverse complement strand
AGACTTGACTAAATAGGGAGGTATAGCAACATGCTAAAAATTTTTTTCGGGAAAATGCCGGAGGCTGTATTTAATACCTCTGTCTATTTTAAAAATGCATATGAAGATTCCTGGATTACTGATCCTGAGACAAAAAAGATGATTCTTGATATAGACAAATCCACGGTTTTGGACAGCGCCGTAATTGACAGTCCTGTTATGGGAAAAATCCCACCCCTCTTATTGTCCGGTGGCGTAAAAACTCTTATTCTCATAAAATATGAGCACGGCAAGGTATTTAACGCTTCTACCTGCGGAGATAACTGCGCAAAGTGGATTATAAAGCTGGCAGAAAAAGATGATATTACAATCAATCTTCGTCATTTGATGGATTTCGGAGAAGGCACATTTGACATTTGTATTCTTAATACAAACCAGATTGTCCATAGTATGAAAGAGCTTGTCCCCATTGCGGGACTCTATGTGTAAGGAGGCCTGGCATGAAGGGCAGACACAGAATTATGATACAGAATAAACGGCTTCGGTATGAATTCGAAATCAGGCGAAATATTACAATTATTCGTGGCAACAACGCTACTGGAAAAACCACTCTGGTAGATATGGTACGGGAGCATTATGAAAATGGTGCTGCAAGCGCTGTCGAACTGCAATGTGACAAAGAATGTACCGTTCTGGAAGGTCGTACCTGGCCAGCGCAGCTTTCCATGATGCAGGAGTGTATTGTTTTTATTGATGAAGGAAACGAGTTTGTAATGAGTGATGCATTTGCCGAAGCAATTCAAAATACAGACAACTATTATGTAATTGTTACAAGAGAAGGTATTCCATCCTTGCCCTATAGTGTTGACGAAATATACGGTATCCATAATTCCGGCAAATACGGAACCCTTAAGCGAACATATCACAAATTTTATCATCTATATCCTGACTTTGATTATACAATACCTGTTCAACCTGGTCTTATGGTTACAGAAGATTCCAATTCCGGATATCAATTTTTTTAAGGAGTATGCGACAAAGGGCAGGATATCGTTTGCATCAGTGCACAAGGAAAATCCAATATTTTTAGTATTGTGACCAAACACAAGTTTGAGAAGGTTCTTGTCATTGCGGACAGTGCAGCTTTTGGCTCTGAGATGGAGAAAATGGTAAGATTGATTAAAGATTATCCTAATATAAAGCTATATCTTCCGGAATCTTTCGAATGGCTGATTCTTCGCTCTGGCCTTGTAGAAGATAGTGGTATTACAGATATGCTGGAACATCCCGAAGATCAGATTGAGAGCAGGGAGTATTTTAGCTGGGAACGTTATTTTACTTCACAGTTGATTCACTATACACAGGAAAGTTATCTGAAATATTCTAAGCGCAGCCTGAATCCAGCCTACCTGCAAGACAAGGTTATGAATAAAGTGCTTTCAGTGATAAAAGGAATTAAATGGAACAGATAGCATTTGCAAAATCCCCTGCTTATTGTTCTTCACAATTGAAGCAGGGGACTTCTATATCTTCATCACTTTTGAAACAGCTTCTTTGCCTTTTCCATTCTCTCTACAACAGGCACTTTGAAGGGACAGCGTTTTTCACATCCGCCGCACCCGATACAGTCACCGGCATTTCTGTTTGTTCAAGCTGTCCGGAATTTCCTTTTCAGATATCTCCCGATTTTCCATCTGACTGAGCATTTTTCTGTCGAAAGGTGACAAAAACTCATCTTTCAATATGCCATGTAACCTCATCGCTTCCTCCTGGATAATAGTTTTCAAACGTTCCATTGCCAGGTCATAGGTTAAACCATCCACACTCTTAAGAGATAAAAAAATTACCGGATATTTCAGCATACTCATATTTAATGTTTTTCCAAACCGCCGCGGACGGGTGAAGAGATTGACCTCCCCCCAATTGCTCAGCAAATCACGGATGAGTCCGGTTTTATCTATATAATAAAAATCTTCCTTACGAAGTTTTCCAAAGTCATCAATACCAACCGGCAGCTCCTTTTTCTGCATGCGGCTCATCCTCCCTTCCCGGCTGACGCAGTCCTTTTCTACACTTATTTTATCTCACACACAGATGAATAGCAAGCCAATCTCTATGACTTTTTTCGCATCAATTTCTGTCCCGTTACTGTTCACGTCGTTCACAGCAGCATGCGCAAATCCATCCCAAATTCGCTTCGCGAATGGGATTTGCTCACTCTTGAATCATGTTCTTACGGACTTTGCAGTAAATGCAAAGTCCTGACCTGAACAGTAACCTGTCACGTTACTATTCAGGTGCCAGTGTAAGATGCCGCCTGCATTTCTCCGGAACACCATGCAGGATGATACCGTTCCTCCGGAAAACTCCGGATTTCACAGCTGTCTGTTCAAAAATTATTTAGTGTTGTTGAATTTTCTGTACTCTCCCGGAGGAACTCCATAGTTTGCCTTGAATACCTTATGAAAAAGAGTCCGAAAAGACCATAATCATGGTAGCAGTTTCTGTAGAAGGCGCAGGCAGATTGGAGGCATTTGGAAGTGCTGATCCACAATCTCTATCCAGCTATGACGATACAGAATGGAATACCTATTCTTGGCAAAAGTCCGAAAACGGATTAAATTACACTGGTCTGTTTTCGGACTTTTGATAAACGGAGGAATATGCGATGGAAAAAAACGTGCATGGCAGATACTTGCCCAATACAACAATATTTTTAAAGAAAACAATCTGATATACCTGCCGAAGCAGACCGTCATTTCCGCGCTCAAAAAGCTGGAAGCAGTCGGTCTGATCACATTAAAGAAAATGGATGACCGCCGCAGTAAACAGCTTCAGCTTACCAGAAAAGGAGCTTATTTGGCAAATACACCAATTTGCTCAGAAAAAATATCATACATTTAAGAAAGGAACAAAGCGATGGCAATACAATTATCTGACCATTTTACTTACAGGAAATTACTGCGTTTCTGCATTTCACCGATTATCATGATGGTTTTCACTTCCATCTACGGCGTGATCGACGGATTGTTTATTTCTAACTTTGTCGGCAAAGTTCCCTTCGCAGCGATCAATCTAGTCATGCCATTTATTATGATTCTTGGCGGCGTCGGCTTTATGATTGGCACCGGCGGAAGCGCGCTCACAGCAAAAACACTGGATGAGAAAAATAAAACAGCATCAAACCGCTATTTCACCATGATGATTATTCTGACAGTAATCAGCGGCATCGCTCTCTCCGTCATTGGCATCGTATTTATGCGTCCAATCTCCCGTCTGCTTGGGCAACCGATGCCATGCTTGAGCACTGTGTGACGTAGGGAAGAACCGTTCTGATTTTTAACACTGCTTTTATGCTGCAGAACGTATTCCAGACTTTTTTCACGACCGCAGAAAAGCCGAAGCTCGGTCTTTTCACCACAATTGCCGCCGGTGTGGCTAATATGCTGCTTGACGCGCTGTTCATTGCCGTGTTCCGCTGGGGTGTTGCCGGGGCGGCACTTGCCACTGGCATCAGCCAGTGTATCGGAGGTCTTCTGCCGCTCCTCTACTTTTTGCGCCCCAACAGCAGTCTTCTGCAGCTTGTAAAAACAAACATGGACTTGCCTATCCTTTGCAAAGCCTGCACAAACGGTGCCTCCGAACTGATGTCCAATATTTCGGGTTCCCTGGTCAGCATGCTCTACAATTTCCAGCTTATGCGCTTTGCGGGTGAAAACGGTGTCGCAGCTTACGGTGTTCTGATGTATATCCAGTTTATTTTTGTAGCAGTATTTATCGGATATACCATCGGTACCGCACCCATTATCGGATATCACTATGGTGCCGGGAACCATAGCGAGCTGAAAAATATGCTCTGCAAAAGCTTTCTGCTGATGGACACTGCCGGCGTGTGCATGATGTTGCTTGCCAAAATACTCGCCTATCCGCTCGCAAATATTTTCGTCGGATACGATCATGAACTCCTGGAAATGACACGACACGCTTTTGCAGTTTTTGCATTCTCTTTCATTTTAGCGGGGCTGAATATTTTTACTTCCTCGTTTTTTACCGCACTAAATAACGGAGCTGTCTCCGCTGCCATCTCCTTTACACGTACCCTGGTTTTTCAGACGCTCTCCGTTTTGGTCTTACCGATTTTTTGGGGACTTGAAGGAATCTGGTGGACCATCACGGTAGCGGAGATTCTTGCCTTTCTGGTATCGCTTTGCTTTCTGCGCTGGCATGCAGGCAGATTTACCGGTACCTCCAGGGCAAAAGACTAATATGCGGCACCCCAAAAGCAAAAAACTAGTACTTGACTTCACATGGCAGAAACACTATCATAAGGCTGATATTACCAATAAGAGAGGAAAAAGTCATGAAATACTTACGGCAGTTTGGTATTATATTATTTATTTCATTCCTGGGCGAGGCTCTGCGCATGATAATCCCGCTTCCGATACCGGCAAGCGTTTACGGTCTGGTTCTTATGCTTCTGGCGCTGTGCAGCGGCATTCTGAAACTGGAGCAGGTAAAAGACACGGCAGATTTTCTGATTGAAATTATGCCGGTCATGTTTATTCCTGCGGCCGTCGGACTGCTTGATTCCTGGTCTTCCCTGCAGCCGATCTGGGTACCTGTGCTGATCATCACTGTTTTAACCACCGTCATTGTAATGGCAGTAACCGGTCGCGTTACGCAATTTATCATTCGGAAAGGGGAAAAGAAAAAGTGAAGGAATTTCTGGTCGATTCTGTATTTTTCGGCGCTTTCATCAGCCTTGCTGCCTACGAGGCAGGTCTGCTGCTGAAAAGGAAGCTTAAGCTTCCCATATTAAATCCTCTGCTGATCGGAACCATTCTGGTGGTACTGGTGCTCGTTCTCCTAAACGTCGAATATGAGCATTACAACGAGGGAGCCAGATACATAAGCTATCTTCTCACCCCCGCCACCGTATGTCTGGCAGTTCCGCTCTATCAACAGCTTACACTGCTGAAAAAGAATGCAAAAGCCGTGGCTGCGGGCATTCTCGCCGGAGTACTGACAAGTCTGGTAAGTGTTTTTCTGCTGGCGAAGCTTTTCGGCCTGACACATGAGCAATACGTAACACTGCTGCCAAAATCTATCACGACCGCAATCGGTCTCGGAGTCTCCCAGGAGCTTGGCGGTATTGAAACGATAACCGTCGCAGTTATCATCATTACAGGAATTCTCGGAAATGTTATCGCGGAATCGCTTTGCAAAATTTTTCGCATCCAGGAGCCGGTCGCAAAAGGTCTTGCCATCGGCACTGCCTCCCACGCTATCGGAACAGCAAAGGCAATGGAGCTCGGGCAGGTGGAAGGTGCCATGAGCAGCCTCGCCATTGCCGTCGCCGGACTGCTGACAGTCGTCGGAGCTTCTGTATTTGCCGGATTCATGTAAACACAGACCCAACTTACACCAGCCGGATTAGTGCATGCCCGGCAGCATAAATACGCCCGTCTCTGAAAAAGGACGGGCATCATTTTTGTGGCTATTATATCAGAAATACGACGGAGCGGCAACTATTTATACAATGGTCCATAGGTCCTGCATGCAAGATAATCCGCGGCCTGTCTGTCCTCCGTGCCAAACGCGCTCCAGCAATGGGGACGGTAAATTTCTTTTGCAGGTACATTGTGCATGGATACCGGGATACGGAGCATAGAAGCCAGCGTAATGAGATCAGCCCCGATATGTCCATAAGCACAGGCTGCGTGATTGGCTCCCCAGTTTGCCATAACAGAATAAACATCTGTAAAAGCGCCCTCACCGGTAGTGCGGGGAACAAACCAGGTCGTCGGCCAGGTAGGATCTGTGCGCTTGTCAATGATGTCGTGTACATCCTCCGGAAGAATAACGCTATATCCTTCTGCAATCTGCAGGACAGGTCCTATCCCGTCCACTATATTTACCCGGATCATGGTCAGCGGCATATTCGCTCTGGTAGCAAAATGCGAAGAAAATCCGCCGCCCCGGAACTGGCACAGCTCCGCAGGACACCAGTCCGTAGCAGCAAGACAGGACCGGATATCCGCGTCGGTCATATCCCACCACCGTTTCATCACTGGCTGACCAGATTCATCTTTCGAAGCGCCGGCAGCATCCAGGCACGCCGCCCCTGAATTAGTAAGATGGATAAAACCGCCTGCAGCCAGACCTTCCAGAGTCTTCCCGGTGACGCGCTGTACAGCTTCGGGACTCCAGTATGCCCGTACATCCGCAAAAATAGCGGAGCGCCCTGTGAGCAGATTTGCCAGCAGCATGGACAGCCCATTTAAATTATCATTTTCCGTAGCCAGTATAACAGGCTGTTTTTTGCCATTCCAGTCAAAGGTGGAATTCAGGATAGCCTCGGAGAAATCCCCGTTGGGCTTCCAGTCTGTCCACATGCGCTGCCCCTGGAAGCCTCCCATAATGGCGTTTTTCCCCATTGATTCTTCCTGGAATCCCAGAGCCCCGAGTTTTTCATTACCCAGCATAATATCTCTTATAATAAGAGTCATTTTTATAACAAACTTCCAGTCTTCCTCTTTTTGCGCAGCGCTGTGTGCCCGCTCAGGCGGATTGGGATCTTTTCCCTCAGGACAGTTTTCTTTCACCCATGCCAGGGCATGTTCATATTCTTCCGGATCAAAAATTCCCAGGGCCTCCCTCCGGAGAATCTCCGTCATGTCTACCCATTCTGTGCGCATTCCCAGATATTTCTGATAAAAGTCCATATTGCAGTAAGAACCCATGATTCCCATAGATACACTGCCAATATTCACATAAGATTTACCGCGCAATTGCCCGACGGCAATCGCACATCTTGCCCAGCGCAGAATCTTTTCCTCCACATCCTCCGGAATGGAATCATCGCGCATGTCCTGCACATCCCGACCATAAATTGAAAAAGCAGGAAGGCCTGCCTGATTATGAGCAGCCATGGCAGCAGCCAGATAGACAGCTCCGGGACGCGAAGTCCCATTAAAACCCCAGATTGCCTTAATAGTAGAAGGATCCGCATCCAGCGTTTCGCTGCCGTAGCACCAGCTGGGTGTAACACTTAAAGTAGCGCACACATTCTTTGCAGCAAATTCTGCCTGACAGCGTGCAGCCTCCTCTCCGCCTCCGATACTGCCGGAAAAAATTACGCATTTAACCGGAGTTCCATCGGCATAATAAAGCTTCGATTCTATCAGCTCTCTGGTTTTTTCCGCCATACTGCGGGTTTTTTCTTCCAGTGCTTCGCGTATACCAAGAAGCCTGGCATCAATGATCGGGCGAATACCAATAACAGGATATGTCTTCATGTTATTACCTCTTTCTTTCTGTATTAATTATGTACACCCATCCAGGCATACCGCGATTCAGATGCTGCGCACAGACGAAAGGTCTGCATCCGTACAGGCATGATTTCCGGAAAATACATGGCGCAGGAAAGAAACAGCTCCGGCCGCATCTGCATCCAGGCGGGCATCATCTGCACCTTCACTTAAATCTCTCCAGATTTTTATATCTTTTCCTATAGTGCCTCCGCTTGTCACAAAGGGTTCCATTACTACAGCCTTGTCATAGTGGATTTCCCGCAGGGCATTTCCAATGGATGCCCACGGAAGACTGCCCTTGCCTGGTACCCGCCGGTTATTTTCGCCTACATGGAAGTGCCCCAGACGGTCTCCTGCCAGCCGGATGGCATCTGCCATACTATCCTCCTCAATATTCATATGAAAAGTATCCAGCATGATTTTTACAGCATCCACATCTACCTCTTCCACAAATTGTTTTGCTTCCTTTGCCGTATTCAGAAGATAGCCTTCGAACCGGTTCAGCACCTCCAGGCAATATTCTACCCCGCAGCTTTCTGCGATTTTTCCCACTGTGCGGACATTCGTCACACTCCTGCCCCAGTCGCCTGCTTTATCAATCGTTTTTGAATAATCTACTGGCCAGTAAGAGTAAATCCCGCCTCCAATGGTGTGGATTCCTAAATATTCCAGTTTTTTCAAAATATCCGTATAAAAAGCAACCGCATGCCGGATTACCGCCGGATCAGAACTGGCCAGATTTTCGGAAGGTCCCGGACCATAACCGGCTGTAAGGATTATTTCATTGTCAGCAGCTGTTTTTTTCAAAAGCTCCAGTTCACTTTGGCTTGCACAGGTAAGACCCGCACAGGAAATCTCCAGAATATCAAATCCCAGCTTTTTCACTTTTTCCATATATTTGATATAGTCCGCATTCCACTCCTTTTCCCAGTAAGCGAAATAGATTCCATATTTCATAATAACCTCCTTATGAGAAATACAATTTGCAGGTATTGACAGAGAAAGGCTTTGCCGTATACAGGAAAGAATTCGCATCAGACAGCATAATTTCTGTCTGTTGTTCTTCCAAAAGGCTGCAGTCCCACACAGCGCGAAGCGGAAACATGGAGGTAAACCGCGCATTACACAGGCAGTTTCCGGTCTCGTAGAAGCGCAGGATCAAAGCATTTTCCTCATCTGCTTTTTTCACACAATCTATGAGAATAGATGAATGACTGCAGGTAAAGAAGGAAGCCTCTGCAGGCAGGGAGCCTTTCTGGCTGCCCATCTCTCTGGTCAGCAGCGGAAGGTTCATAGAATGGGCAGCTCTGATAGTGCCGCCTTCCTGAACCGTACCGCTGTGAGCAAAAAGAGCGTAAGTAAATGTATGTTTTCCCCGATCCAGGGTGGGATCGGGCGTCATACCGGCTTTTAATAAGGTAATAGCCATCCGGCCGTCCCGGACAGAATACCCATATTTGCAGTCGTTTAACAGACTGACTCCATAATTGCCCTCTGAGAGATCCGCCCATGTATGGGCACAGACCTCATATTTTGCCGTGTCCCAGCTTGTATTGCTGTGCGTTGGCCGGCGGACACTGCCATACTGAATCTCAAACGTAGCAAAATCTGTATTGACCGCAAACGGAAATTCCGCCTTTAATACAGAAGAATCCTCACGCCAGTCAACTTCCGTAACAAAATCAATACGCGGAATGTGATGATACAGATAAATAGTCTGCTTAATAAAAGAGCGGTTGTACTTCTTCTGAATACACAAAGCATAGCGCAAAGGTCCCCGTTCCAGCACTTCCACATTTTCCACCTGACTGGCAGACCAGCGTTTTTCCTCATAATACATATCAATATTCCAATTATCCCAGCGGCAGGGTCTGTCTTCATAGACTGTCAGACAATTGCCGGCAGCATTTTCCGGCATCATCATACGACCAGCTTTTTTATCGTAAAGATGAATGATTTCACCGGTTTCACTGATATCAAAGGAGAAAAACCTGTTTTCCATGTGCGTGCTGCTTATAGGATAAAGCGGCAGTCCGTCAGAAGCAGACAGCCTGTTTCTATCATAATCCGGGTCTTTTGCGTCCACCGCCCGCAAAGTAGTATACCCAAGAGCAGGCAGTCCGGACAATGCCAGAAGCACTTTTCCGTCAGAGCTTCGCTGAACCGGCAGCACATTTCCGGAAGTGTCCAGATAAAGTGTACTTTCTTCAAACGGCTGATAATCAGTCTGAAGCAGAGCGTCTCTCCGAAAGGGTGCAGGCTGAAATATCAGAAGCCCGGGACCATCCATTGCAATCCGGGATGCCAGCTGACACAGACCCTTTCCTGTCAGTTCTTCCATCTGTTCAAAAAGCCGGGCAAACTGCTCCCTGGAATCATCATATACTTTTTTGATACAACTGCCGGGCAGCGTGTCGTGGAACTGATTTAACAGCAGCGTTTCCCACATCTCATAAAGCTTTTCCTCCGGATAAACATCTTTCTGACAGAAAAGGATACTTTGCAGCAATTCCAGAGCAAAAAGGCCTCTCTCTGCCCTGCGGTTATTTTTCTTAATCTCCGCACAGGAGGTATAGGTTCCCTGATGCAATTCCAGATACAGCTCCCCTGTCCATCTCGGAAGATATTTCTGACATTTCAGATCCTCAGCAAGCTTTTCGAAAAAAGACCGGATATTGCCGGAAACAACCGTCGGGAATCCAGGGATCCCTCTTTTCATTCTTTTCAGTTTTTCCAGCATTTCTGCGGTGGGACCACCGCCTCCGTCACCGTAGCCATAACACATAAGCACTGTATGGTTGATTTCCTTCTGCCTGTACTGTTTCCAGGTGCCGGACACGGTTTCCGGATGAAGAACGCCGTTGTACGTAGCCCCGCAATTTCCTTCCGAGGCTCCCAGCTCCGGCGTGGTAAGAAAATATGTGGGAATTTCAGAGCCGTCGATCCCTTTCCATAAAAAGGTATCATAAGGCATCTCGTTCAGCATATTCCAACTGATTTTCGAAGTCACAAAAAAATCTATCCCGGATTTTTTAAGAATCTGCGGAAGTGCTGCACTGTAGCCAAACACATCCGGCAGCCAGAGAATACGGCTGTCCCGCCCAAATTCCTTCTTGATAAAGTTTTTGCCATGAACAATCTGGCGCACCAGGGATTCTCCGCCGGGAAGGTTGCAGTCGGCCTCCAGCCACATTGCACCCTCCGGCTCCCAGCGCCCTTCGGTTATCCTGGCCTTTATTTTTTCATACAGTTCCGGATTATCATGCTTCACATATGCATAAAGCTGCGGACTGGTATGCATGAAAAAGTAATCCGGATACCGCTCCATAAAAGAAAGCACCGTGGAAAAGCTCCGCTGGGCCTTCAGACGGGTCTGGTCAAGATCCCAGAGCCACGCCATATCAATATGAGTATGACCAATACAATGTACCGTGACAGAGGCATCCGGTGATCCGTAGCCGTATCTGCCAAGGTAATCTCTGGCTTTTTCAATTCCATCATAAAAATCCGGACTTTCCGGATTGCGCAGATCCAGAAGATTAATAGCTTCATTGATGGTATTTAGCAAAGCAAACCTCTGAGGAGACTGCTCTGATAAAGTGTGGGCAGCCTCAAACAGAGTCAGCATATCGTAATAAAGGTCCCTGACGGCAGTATCCTGGACACAGACCTCCGGAAGGAAGCTATAGCTGGCATCTGTCAGTCCGGTGTATGCCTGAAATGCCAGTTCAAGGGAACCGTTCCGGTAATCCTCTTTATCCAGTGGTACAACAGTATGGTTTGTATCCATCCCCTGACGGAGCGTTCCATTAACAAATACCATAAACTGCGGATTCATCAAATCCCAGTTATGGCTGCCGGCAGATACAAAGGTAGACAAAAGGGCGGTATCCTGCTGTTGGCCTGCGACAGTGGAAACTCTGAGAAGAAGCTGCTCCTTTTCAAAGCCATCGGGGAGATGCACCGTCGCGAAGAACCAGAAGTAGGCATTGCGCCCGCCCCATTGCCCATGTATAGGATAAAGCTGTGCCTGCGATAAAAAGGGCGCAGCAGAATCCGGCGAGTCAAAGCGGCCATTCAGCATCCGGATTTCCGGAACCGGAAAAGCAGCTTTTATCCGGAGGGCGTCAAGGTCCATGAGAATCCTGTGAATCCGGTCATCCCGGAATATCGTGTTCATAAAGTTTCCTCCAGATATGTGATAAAGTCCGGAAATTCTCCGGCAATACGGACCAGACCTCCGTAAACATTGGTTGCGCTGACCACCATGCTGGGCAGTTTTTCATAATTCCGGTTGACGCATTCAAAGGAACCTTCCTTTTTAAAACAATCTGTCACTTTCCAAAGAGCATCTGCTGCCAGAGAAAAATCCTTCTGTACAAGGCACCAGAGAATCCAGCCGGTAGCTGTAGCCCAGTATGCACCGTTCTGATAGGTCTCAGGCTCAATATCAATTAGCAGCTTCTGCCAGTATTCTCCCTGCAGCAAATGGCGCACCTGTCCCTTATACATATAGCGGTCATAATTTTCACATAAGAAATCGAGAATAATCTCTTTTCCGGCATCTTCAACCGGAAATCCAATATAAAGCATATATGCCATCCCCCAGATATCTGTCTGACGGCAGTCGCCTAAAGCCGCATAATATAATCCTGTACTATTATCGCGAAGCGCACCAAGAGCATTCTCCACAGCACACGAAAGCGCCGCATATTGGGTCCCATCCCCCTGGTGGTACCTGTTACAGAGAAGCTCCATCATGCGGCAGGCCCGCCAGAATAGCAGAGATTCCATGAAAAGCCCGCCGGTTTTGCAGACCGTATCTGTAAAACCATACGGTGAATGCGGTTTCTGCGGATCGTTATAAACCAGTCCTTCCTTATTTAAGGGAATCAACGAAAGCCCCCGGGACAGATATGGCTCCCACTCCCGGAACAGGCTTCCAAAATGTTCCGTGTCCATCCGCTGATATAAACTGTATACTGTAAAGACCAGGAACGGAGTGTTGTCCAGGTTTGCCTCTCCAATAGGAGCTCCCATCTCCCCGGCAGCAAATACACCGATGCCGTCCCTCGTTACACGATCCGGCATCCATCCATCTTCCCTGCGATGCCGGATGGAGTAGCGGATACAGGCGATGATATCTTCCTGTGGAATAGCAAAGCCGGCATACTCTGCCATATACGAAAAATCCCGAAGCCACTGGGCATTATAATTGGCAATTCCGTCCGGCGTATACAGCCATGTGCCGTCATACGCCTGCGCACGGCACCCTTTGATAAGAGCAGAAGAAAGTTCCGCTAAATAAGATTTTAGTGTTGCGTACATGTAAGCGCCCTCCCGTTTGATGAATAATAATCGTAATCTATTCGTACAGCCATAGTATAGCACAACTTTTTTGATATGAAAAGTAGTTTTGTTAAAATTATTTTTAAAAGTTATTTACAAAAAGAAAAAAGAATGCTATAATGACATCGTAATCAAAAAATGGACAGGGGAGATGCCATTTATGAAAAAAAACACAACAAAGGTTTTAAAGGCCGCCAACAAGTATCTTGTCATGCAGTGCATACAAACGTATGAACCAGTGACCACAGAAGAAATCAGTTCCAGAACATCTCTGAGCCGGCCGACCGTATTAGAAATTATCAGAGAATTTCTGGAGGAAGGCTACATTATGAAACGTGGCTTTTCAGAATCCACGGGCGGACGCCCGGCAGAGCTGATCCATATCAATAAAGATTCCGCTTATGCAGTGGGAATTGATCTGGAATTTCCAAAAGTACGGATGGCAGTATCCAATATGAAGAAAGAGATCATTGCAAGCCGTGAAGTGAAGTTTCACATAGATAGTGAGGCACAGGAAGTTCTGGAAAGATTACTGACAGAGATCGAGCTCCTTATCACACAGGCCGGCAGACCAAAGGAAAAGATGGCAGGAATTGGTCTGGGAATATCCGGCATTATCCGCAAAAAAGAAGGAAAATCCCTTCACATTAAAAGAATCCGTGGCTGGGATTATATTGACATGAAGCAGATTCTGGAAGAGCGGTTTCAAATGCCGGTGTACATAAAAAATGATGTACATCTTCTGGCTTTGATCGAGAAAGAAAAGTATCTGCCTTCTGAAACGGAAGATTTCATTTATATCGGTATCCGCTCCGGTATTGGAAGCGCTATTTTCTGCAAAAACCGTCCGCTTGACGGGAATCATGGAAATGCAGGATATATCGGTCATACCACGCTGGATATAAACGGACCGGAATGTGTCTGCGGCAACCGCGGATGTCTGGATGCCTATGCCGGAGAACTGGCATTAAATAAATTCTACCGGAAGAAAACCGGTCAGGAAAATACGGAGGAGTATTATACTCTCCACGATTTTATTGAAAAGACAAAAAATGGAGATAAGGACAGCACGGAAATTCTTCAGAGAGCCGCTTCTTATCTTGGAGTAGCCATTTCCAACATGCTTAAAACGCTGGAAGTGGAGACCGTGATTATCGGCGGGTGCCATAATCTGGATGGCTCTGTATACTGGGATACCCTGCAGGAAACGGTGAAAAAATATCTGGTACACGATCTGGAAATGAACCCGGATATCCGTGTCGGAAAACTAAAAAAAGAGGAATATCCTCTTGGGGCATGCTGCTATGTGTTCGAGCATATGTTTGCAAAACCCAAACTATCCCTTGCCATCATTTAATCTGATTTAGTCCGATGGAACCGCGCGCTGTCGGATTGAATAATAATCTTAAATCCAAAGGAGGACTATTCATGAAAAAAAAGTATTTGGCAATGTTACTTAGCGCAGGTATGGCTGCAAGTCTGTGGACAGGAGGCGTGTCTGCGGAAGAAGGAGCTGACAGCGGAGAAGCCGTGACACTGGAGATTCTTTCCCTGAAAACAGAGGAAGGACCGCAGGCTGCATTCCAGCAAATGATGGACAATTATACGGCAGCGAATCCCAATGTAACTTTTGAAATCCAGAGCATGAGCTCGGATGATCTGAAAACCACGCTGCGTGCCAGAAGCGCTTCCGGAGATATGCCGGATATCATTACCTGGATGAAAGAGGTTGAGCCGGAATTCATGGTAGACTTATCCGGAGAAGAATTCCTCTCCAATCTGAATGAAGACACTGTAGCCGGAGCCAATGCCATTTATGAAGATGCAATCTATGCCATGCCTATAGACAACGGCTATATCGCTCTGTACTATAACAAGGATGTGCTGGAAGCCAACGGGCTTGAAGCTCCCACTACGCTTGATGAGCTGACTGCCTGCTGCGAGACCCTGGAGGCAAATGGCGTAACACCTTTTGCATGCAGTCTCAGCAATCTGTCTGTTCCTTATATGTCACTGATTGCTCTGTTTGCAGAAACTGTATACGGACCAAATGCAAACTGGAGTGCAGAAAGAGATGCGGGAGAGCATTCTATCGTGGAAGACGAAGGATGGAAGAAGGCATTTGATATCTTAACAGATGTGGTATATAAATATTGTGATCCGGATACCGCCTATAATCAGTCCTATGAAGACTGTGCAGCGCTGATCGCTAACGGAGATGTTGCCTTTTACGGAAATGGTTCCTGGGCACTGTCCGGCATCAGAGATGTGAATCCGGATGCCAATATCGGTCTGATGGCATTCCCCATCTCCGGCAACCCTGAAGACGCAAAGATGCTCTGCTTCCCGGATACCTCCATGTCAATCTGTGCAGATTCCGAGAATATTGACGCAGCGAAGGATTTCCTGGCATACATGACAAGCGAAGAGGCAGGAACGATCTGGTCAGAAAACGTAAAGGTTTCTTCCGCAGTAAACGGCGTATCCGTAGACTATGATCCGATTGCGGCAGACATTGACTCCTATCTCACAAGCGGTCAGTTTACACCTTACGGCGACAGAGTGCTCCGCAGTGTATTCACAGACAAGCTCTGGGAAACCTTCTCTTACTATATGCTGGGTGAGAGCGACTGGGAGAGCCTTGCAACAGAACTGGATACCTATTGGGACAAGGCTGTAGAAGAAGAGGCTGCAGCAGAATAAAAAAGTCTGCCAGTCATAAAAGAATCGATTTGTGATAAAAAATAACAGGAAATGCCTCAGTGATACCTGAATCAGTGAGGCATTTTCTGAAATCAGAACGGCGGTGGTGAACATGAGAAAGAAACAGAATACCTTTTATCTGGCATTATTAATGCCGGCTATCATCCTTTTTGCGGTATTTTTTATCGTGCCGGTGGTTCAGAGCATGTGGCTGTCCTTCACGGACTCCTATGGAATGAAAACTACCTGGAATTTTGTGGGATGGAAAAATTATATAGAGGCATTTACCGATAAAACGTTTACGAAAACCATCGGTGCAACATTGAAATATGCATTGATAACTGTGGCAGCCGGAAATCTTTTATCTTTAATTCTGGCGCTTCTTCTGGATTCCAGAATCCGGTGCAAAGCCGTACTCCGGACATTTTTCTTCGTGCCCAATATTATGAGCCTGTTGGTGGTGGGTTATATCTGGTGCTTCATTTATCAGCAGGTACTTCCTGATATATTTACCGCTCTGGGCGCAAAGGGGATAGCCGTACTGGGAAACAAAAATACAGTCATTCCCGCTCTGGCTGCAGCAGGAATCTGGAACGCTGCCGGCTATTATATGGTGATCTACATTGCTGCCCTGCAGGGAGTATCTGAAGATTTAATAGAAGCAGCACGGATAGATGGGGCAAATACATGGCAAATTCTGCGTCGTATCAAGCTGCCGCTGATCTCACCCACTATCGTAACCTGTCTGATCTTATCCGTGGCTGCTCATATGAAGGTCTTCGAACTGCCTTATACCATGACAAGCGGCGGACCGGTAGGCGCATCTGCCACCATGGTTTATAAAATCTATATGACGGCATTTAATGCCAACCGCAACGGCTATGCTTCTGCACAATCTATGGTACTGTTTATCATTATCGGTGGTATCAGCCTGGGACTGAACCTGCTTATGAGAAAAAGAGAGGAGAAGTTAGAATGAAAAAAAGAAAAACTATTTTGCTGGCAGCAATCGTCTGGCTTCTGGCTCTGATATTTGCCTCTCCGCTGCTTCTGGTTCTCATAAACTCCTTTAAAACAAAAGGTGAAATTATGACCTCCGCCATTTCCCTGCCCTCCTCTCTGTATCTGGGAAACTTTGTACAGATCATGACGGAAAGCAATTTTTTGTCCTCCTTCTTCTGCAGCGTGTTTGTTGTGGCAGTGACTACCTCTCTGACAGTACTTGTCGCAGCAGTGACAGGATACGCCCTTGCCAGGTGGAACAGCAGGCTATGCAGGATACTGATACTGGTTATCATGTCTACCCTGTTTGTCCCGTTTCAGGTATATATGGTGGCCCTTATTGTCGTAGTGAGAAACCTTCATCTAGTCAACAATATTATCGGGCTGATTCTTGTGTATCTGGCTCTGGGTATGCCCGTGCCTATTTTTCTCTGCCGCAGCTATTGCGTGGGAATGTCCAGAGAAATCGAAGAATCTGCCATTATCGACGGTGCTTCCAGGGGAAAAATGGTATTCGCCATTGTACTGCCTCTCATGAAACCAATTCTGGCAACAGTGGCAGTGCTAAACGCTCTCTGGGTGTGGGGTGAATTCCTGGTTGCATTTCTGGTATACGGCAACGGAAAACCGATGACACTGCCTCTGTCCCAGAGGTATTTCTTCGGAACCTATACAAACCAGTGGAACCTGATTCTCGCCAACTTCCTTATTTCCAGCATCCCCATCATTCTCTTTTATATTATCATGCAGAAGCATATTATAAAGGGAATTGCAGCGGGTGCGATCAAGGGATAAAATATACCCGTCCCCAGCAAAGGACGGGTATATTATTTTCCGTTATATCATAACAAATTTCTGCCGCTATCTGTCTGGATATCCAAGCGGTATTTATAGTTCAATGATTTTCGTGGCAATCTTCTCCCGGAACCGCACATCATGATCTACGATCAGCATGGTCGGAGTATATCTGAGAATGAGATCCTCTATCTGCATTCTGGAGAAAACATCTATATAGTTGAGCGGTTCATCCCAGATATAAAGATGCGCCTGCTGCAGAAGGCTTGCCGCAATCAGCACCTTCTTTTTCTGCCCTTCGGAGAAATCTTCCATATTTTTTGCAAACTGCACACGCTCCATGTCAAGCTGACGTAGAATCGCTTTAAAAAGGCTCTCATCCAGCATGTGCTCCCGGCAGAATCTATCGAGACCCCCTTTCAGAAACGACGTATCCTGGCTGATGTAAGAAATGCGCATCCCGGAAGCTGCCTCCAGCACACCCCACTCCTGCATGGTGCTCTTTTTTTGAAGCGAACCTGCCGCGTCTCCTTCCCCTATCTGTACACCTGTACCTTTACAGACTTCATATTGTGTGTCTGCGCCCTCATTTTTCTGTGTGCAGTGCGCAAGAACTGCCCTAATGAAGCTGGATTTCCCGCAGCCATTTTTCCCATTGAGGAAAATCCGCTCGCCCCTGCGCAGTTCAAGGCGGAAATCCTTCAAAACCGTATGGCGTTTTCCTTCTTCATCTTCATAAGCAAGCCCATAATCGCGCGCATACACCAGTACCTCACGGTGAAACTCAAGCGGCATCAGCTTCAGTTCCACCGGGTTCTCCACATCCTCCAAAAGTCCTTCCCTCTGCGCAATCTCTTTTCCAATACGCGTCTGCAGGTTTTTCACCCTGCTCTGCATCTTTTTTGTTTTCGCGCCGATGTAGGCACGCGTCCCAATAAAGCGATCCGGCTCTTTGGTTGGATCAAAACCAATTTTTGTTCTCTCATTTGCCTCTGCCCATCTCTGTGCACGGTCTGCCGCCCGCCCAAGCGCACGTATTTCTTTCAGATGCTTTTCATTCTCCGCTTTATGAAAAGCGTCCATACGCGCCTTATTTTCCCACCAGGAGGAAAAATTCCCGCTTTGCACTTCAATCGTTTTCCGGTTAAGTACCAGCACATGATCGACGCACGCATCCAGCAGATCGCGGTCATGGGAAACCAGAATAAATCCCTTCTTTTCACGCAGATATGCTTTTACAAGCTCACGCGCCTGCCCGTCCAGATGGTTCGTCGGCTCGTCAATCAGCAGAAAATAATTCTCCCGTGAAAAAAGGATTGCAAGCATTACCTTCGTGCGCTCGCCATGACTTAGCGTTTCAAACGGACGGTATAGTACCTCCGCAGATACCTGCAGCTTATCAAGCTCACAGATCACCCGCCACAGCTCACAGTCCGGACGGATCTCCTCCAGAATTTCTCCCCAGCATGCTTTTCTCTGATCTGCATTTATCTGGTACGGAAAATAATCAAATGAGGCAGACGTGCTGATCGTACCCTGGTACTCCAGCTTTCCCAGAAGCAGATTCAGAAACGTAGTTTTCCCTTTTCCGTTGCGCCCGATAAAGCCAAGCTTCCAGTTCGTGTCAATCGAAAAAGACACATTTTCAAAAATATTGTCAAAACTTCCCTCATAGCAAAAAGTAAGATTTGATACTCCTATCTGTGACATAAAAAATCCCTCCCTGACATAAACGCTGCTGCCAAAGAGGGTTGCCCATCCATTTCTTCTGCATCTGCCATCAATTAGCCTTTTCACTGCGCATCATTTACACGCAAAGAAATTCTTTTTCCCATGCTGCAGCACAGACAGATGCTGTTTTTGTGCATCAAAAAAGAGAAGAGATGAAATAACCCCGCTTTTGGCAACAGAAAAGACATCCGTCTGCAAAATCCTGCAGAACGTCTCAAGCATCTTTTTTGTTACAAAAGTCTGTTATTTCTTCATCTCTTCTCCTTTCAAATCGCTGTTCTCTTTTGTCATTATAATTTCATTTGCGGCGGATGTCAAGGGCCATCCTGCCGCAGCTCTTCCTGATCCGGATCTATATGGAATTCCTTATAGAACTGCTCCCGACAGCTTTCATTTACAATTGCCCTTAAGAGGTCATCCTTCCTGTCGGCATTTATAAGTACCTCTCCAAGTCTGCACAAACGGTTCCCTCCGGCTTCCAGCACCCGCTGCAACTCTTCCTGCTTTCCCAGCGCAAACCCTTCCTGCTTTCCTAACGCGAGCCCTTCTTGCCTGCCCTGTTCAATCCCTTCCTCCCTCACCTGGCGCATATGCTTTTCTTCGTCATATTCATAGATACTCACGCTCTTCGCCTCCGCCCTGTTTTTTGCCAGAATTCTGTCTTCATCCGGGGCATCCCACAAAACAGATGCTTCGTATGAGCGGACGCAAAGCGTCCGGCCAGATTTGATATTCAGCATTAAGATTTCAACAGACGCCATCCGGCAAGAATGATATCAGATACGGTCAAAGCCGCACAGAAAAAAGAATCTAAATGCTACATTTATATTAACACAAGATATGAGATTTGTCCATACTATTTTTCATTGTCATTAATTTATAATCCGCTTTAGTGACAAAAGCCCCGTTCTATGTGCTGAAATTTCACAGCGTCTCCGCCTTCAGCTCGGCACGCTCTGCCGCTTCAAGCAGTTCCCGGTTTTTCTGGTTCAGGGTACCAAATTCCTGCAGGCAGCACAGCACCTGATGACAACTTTTCATAACAACAAGCGCGCTCTGATATGTCTGATCACGGATCAGTTCAAAAGGTTCTTCTGCAATTACTTCCTCTGCCAGCGCTTTTGCCACCTTATAATCAATATCATTTTTGTGCAGGATACCCGCAGCAAACGGGATTCCGCTGCGTGCCAGTCTGCGGTACTGCGCAATGCCGCTTCCGTTCCCGCCGATCACAAAAATTTCCGGTTTCCCGTGCGGACGCTCCATTTCAAGACAGCCAAAGTCTGCGTTATAACTCCCGCTTGTCAGTCCGTACAACGTGCGGATATAGCTGTCCGTAAAAATTTCCTCCGGTGTCCCGTATTTATCAATTTTATCCCCATGCACACAGATCACCATATCGGATACTTTCTGTGCAAGGTCCAGTTCATGCAGCGACATGATCACAGCGATCTGCTTCTTGCACACAAGCTTTTTTAAGATTGCCAGCAGTTCCAGCTTATGCCGGATATCCAGAAATGAAGTCGGCTCATCCAGTATGATGATTTCCGGCTCCTGACAGATGGCTTTTGCAAGCAGAATCCGCTGACGCTGCCCGTCACTGATCTGCGTGAAGTCACAGTCGCGCAAATCCAGCGCGTGTACCAGCTCCATGGATTCCCGCACGACTTTCCGGTCATTGTCCGACAAAATTCCCAACCGCCCCGTGTATGGATAGCGTCCAGCCGCCACCACATCCTCACAGGTCATCAGCTCCGGCTGAATACGCTCCGTCATCACCACTGACAGCCTGCGTGAAAGCTCCTTATCCGACATACCCTGCATATTTTTCTGCTCCAGATAAACCGTACCCCCAAGTAATGCGAGCTGCCTCGTCATACTTTTCAGAATAGTCGATTTGCCGGCGCCGTTCGGTCCGATCAGCGTGAGGATCTCGCCGCGGCGCACCTTGATTTCAATGTCACGGATTAAAGGTCTGCCGTTATAGCCAACCGACATATGGTCTGTGTAAATGTAGAAATCGTCCATATAAACCTCCCATCTGCTCCTGCAGGTCCGTCATCCTATGTTTGCACGTCTGGCATTTTTCGTAAAAAGGGCATAGATGACAACCGGAGCGCCGAAGACTGCCGTCACAGAACTGATGGACAGCTCGGTGGGTGCAAATACAGTCCGTGCAATCATGTCACAGAAAAGGCAGAAAACCGCGCCGCCCAGGAAACATGCCGGAATCACCAGAATAGGCTTTGCCGTTTTCAGCAGGCTTTTGATAAGATGCGGTACGGCAATCCCCACAAAGGAAATCGGACCGGCAAAAGCGGTGACACACGCCGATAAAATGCTGGACAACAAAATCAGCTGCACACGAAAGACACGGATATTAACGCCCATATTGCGGGCATAGACCTCGCCGAGCTGATAGGCCCCGATAGGCTTCGACATCAGAAACGTAATAGCAAGCGCTGTAAAAACTGCTCCCGCCATCACAGAAATATTTTCCCATGACATGCCGGAAAAGCTGCCCATCGACCAGTCATGCAGATTAACAATATTAGAATCATCTGCAAAAGTCACTACAAAATCCGTGATGGCAGAGCAGATATAGCCAATCATAACCCCACCGATTACCAGCATGGACATGCTCTTCACCTTTCTGGAGATCAGCAGAATAAAACCCATAGAAATCATAGAACCGGCAAAAGCCGCAAGAATCAGCACCTGAGAGCCAGCCACCAGACCCTTGCCGAGCAGATAGATCATAACCAGCGAGACCACAAGCTTTGCTCCGGAAGAAATGCCAAGCACAAACGGTCCCGCAATCGGATTGTTAAAAAAGGTCTGTAATAAAAATCCGGACACTGAAAGTGCGCCGCCCAGAATAATCGCCGCAAGAATACGCGGCAGACGGATTTCCCAGATGATATTGTACGCAGTTTCCCCGCCTGTCCGGTGCACAATAATATTGTAAACCTCGCTTAACGACAGATGGATACTGCCGGAGTTGATATTCCAGAAAAACAATACGGCAAGCAGAATCATTAGCAGCAGAAAAGAAATCTGATACCGGATATAAGCTTTATGTTTCATATTTGCCGATCCCCTCCCGCTATTTCAGCCTGTGCATATACGTAAATTCATCTGCTCCCTTCTCACTCGTGAACATCGTGTGAATGTCGGCAATCATAGTGCCGAGCCCCATCGTCTCCTGGAAAAGATTTTTCCCGGTACAATAAACATTTCCTTCCTGCACCGCCTTAAAATCCTTCAGCAGACTGCTTTTTGCAAAAAGCTCATCCAGAGTATTCAGTTCCCCGTCGATCGTACTGTTGTAAATCAGATAATCAGCGTCCTTCGCCCTGGCGTAAAATTCTTCCATCTGCATATTTATGGTGGAAAGGGCATTCTCCTGATCGCCCAGATCGTCAAAAATATATTTTCCGCCTGCCAGCTCAATCATCTTTGCCACATAATCACCGCTCTTGCGTACGTTCACATAGCCATTGGAGCTGATGTAGAAAAACGCCACCGTTTTCCCGGTATTTTCCTTGGTAAACACCGCTTCCAGCTTCTCCGTCTGTGCGGAAAACAGTGTATCCGCCTGCTCTTCCTTATCGAGAAGCACAGCATACAGCTTCAGCCATTCTGTCCTTCCAAGCGGATGCGTCTCATAACTGGAGCGCTCCACCAGCACCGGAATACCAAAGCTCTCCAGCTTTTCCTTTACCTCTGGTGAATGATAGATCATAGTTGATTCCACCGCCAGATCACACTCCTTCGACAGAACCAGCTCATAGTCCGGCGCATTGTATTTTCCGGCATAAACAATATTGCCGCTTTCCATCTCTTCGCGCGCCTTCTCCACATACCATCCGGAAGCGTCGGTTCCCGACAGACTGATGGCATCGGTGCCGTCCAGCGCACAAAACAGATCCATTGCAGACGTAGCGACAAGATAGATATTCTGCAGAGGTTTTTTAATCACTGCAATATCGGCATCCAGATTCTCCGGCACCGGCATACCCTCTGGCACAACAAGAAAACGGCCGTCTTCTTTGATCGTAACCAAAGCATAGCCGCCCTCATAATAATCCACTGAAAACTGCTCCGCATAGAGAAGCTCCATGCTGCGCTCCACCTTCATGCTGCTAAAATCCGGCTCCGCCTTTTCAATCGTTGTAGAATCGAAACACAGTGTATACGCAATCTCGTGCGGAGTACTCATTGCAATCGTATCCGCAGCCACCGGAATCTTCCAGTCAAATCCTGTCACCGGAATCTCAAATACCGAATGCTCTTCCATCGTAACCGGTTCGATTTTTTCTTCTCCGACCTTCATATAATCGTAAGAATTACTGCTCCAGATAATGGTAGCCGTTGCCGCGCCGTCCGCAACGCTAAGCGTCGCCGGAGATTCCACTGCCGCTCTGCCGGAGCCGCCTTCCAGACTTACTGCAATCTGATAGCTTCCATCCTCCAGGTTTAAATCCTCCAATGTCGTGACCGTCCCCTCTGTAAAAGCATCCTGCGGCAGGGAATCCGCCCGGAATACCAGAATACGGTCGTACCATTTTTCCTTCTTTTTGCTGAACGCAGCGCAGTCAATGCCCATATCAAGCGCTTCCACCGGAACCTCAAAAGTATGCGCCCCATCCTCCGTTTCCACAAACGGTATGTAATCTTCCTCAGACGCAGTGGCAGCCTCCCCGCCGGTTCCCATGTAGAGATACAGGTAGCCGGTCCCGCCCATCGTCATGACAGCAGACATTTTTCCATCTGCTACTGTCAGCTCACATTCCTCAATACTGAACATCGAAGAACTGGAATCCACCTTAATACTGTAGACGCCGTCCTTAATGCTCTCCTCATAGACCGGCACCATATCCGCGGTCACAATGTCCTCCGCCGGTGCCATCTCATCCTTCGATGCCACCCGGGTCTCTGTGCTGACCTCCGACGCTTTTTCTGCAGCTTCCGTTGCTGCCTCTGCTGCTGTTTCCCCGGCACATCCCGGTACGCTCATCACGCTGGCTGTAAAAACCGCAGCCAGCACTGCTGCTTTAAATTTTATCATCGCTATATCTCCCTCTCTTCTGCGAAAGCCCACGGATTCGCAAAGTACTCCGCGTTCCTGCATAAATGGACTTTCACAGTACCTTACCCAGCAAGACTGTCCATTGCTTTCTGCGCATGTGCGACCAGAAGCTCCTGGATCGCCGGCATCTCGCCAAGACCTTTCAGATTGCAGATTACTTCATAACCAGCATCCTCAAATGTCTTTTTCCAAGCTCCTTCCTCATCGCCTGCCATATCGTTGTTTGCGTGATCTCCCGCAACGATCATCAGCGGCTGAAGAACTACCTTCGTATACTCGCCTGCCTGTACTGCTGCAAGCACATCATCCAGAGACGGGCTTGCTTCTACTGTGCCTACAAAATAATTTTCACATCCTGCCTCTGTCAGCTTTTCCTGCATTGCTGCATAGATCTGGTTAGATTCTGCTTCCGTTCCGTGCCCCATGAACACGATTGCAGTCTCGCCGTCATCCTGAGCTTTGGTATCCTCTGT
Source organism: Lachnospiraceae bacterium UBA7225 (assembly GCA_002473385.1). Lineage (GTDB taxonomy): Bacteria > Bacillota > Clostridia > Lachnospirales > Lachnospiraceae > Marvinbryantia. The sequence goes on along the minus strand of DKTR01000077.1, from coordinate 6,025 downwards.
GATCGCGTTGATAACAACCTCGTAATCCCCGTCAGTGGTCAGAAGCGGATCGCCCACTGCCACCTGCTCAAACTCCTCTGCATACTGTGCAAGCTCATCGATTACATCGTTGTATTCCAGCCCATTCATCAGATGCGTCGGCTGTACAACCAGTGTTTTTACGCCGTTGTCAATTGCTCTGTTCAGAGCTTCGCCAAAGTTGTCGATTACCTCGCCGTCGCGACTCTTCACATGATCAATGATAATCTGCGCGGTGAAGCCTCTTCTCACCGAGTATTCCGGGAACGCTTCTTCCATGGCATTCTCGATTGCGCCAATGGTTGCCACACGGTTATCATTGAAGCTTGTCCCAAAGCTTACAACCAGCAGTTCCTTCTCCCCGATCTCATCCTGGTTCCTCGGATTGTCCTTAGAAGCATCGCCTGTCTCGTAATTCTCTTCGTCTTCTTCCTCTGCTTCTTCTGCAACAGCCTCTGTGACTGCTTCCGTCGTGTCCTCTGCCTGCACGCATACAGCACCCATCATCAAAGCTGCCGCACCAGCACCTGCCGCCAACAGTTTCCATACTTTGTTTTTCATGTTCCTGTCCTCCTTAATTTTTCAGGCGCAGCGTTTTACTTCGCCTCTGATGTATGTAAATTTTTGCATCAGCATAATCATTACGGCACGGAAAAAGGAGCACGCACAGCGCGTTTTGTCCCACAGGAAATAAAAAAATTTCCCCATGAAATCAAAAAAATCTTTTACTTAAATAAAGTAAAAGATTCGTGTTGCTGCAGAACATGCAAAACGGTACAATCAATTACTCGTGATCCGGACCGGTATTCCTGGTCCCGTACCAGCAGACAGGCAGGTTTCCTGGCTTACAGATCTTCATGCAAAACTGCCTTCCCGGTTGCCCAGTGACTGCGCCCAATGCGCTTTGTTTTGCACTCCCTGCTTACAGTGACGAGATCGTACAGGATTTTCACCTGTTTCCCTTTTAACAGACCACGGCATCGCCGCCGTCTGCACCTGTTGCTCTTTATGAAGTTATCCTCATCATAGCACTCTTTTTTCAAAAGTACAAGTATTTTATTTCCGCTATTGTCCATATCGCAAATTTATGCTACTGTTTAGGCAGACCGCTGCTCTGCGGGGTGTTTTCAGCAGAATGTACAGAATCGCCCGGACAGCAGCGCCGCAAACAGGAGGTTCTTATGAGTCACACCGCCATTACACTCTTTAAAGAAAACCGTCTGCACGGCACCGCAGATTTTCCCTGCGCCTGCTATCATGCAGACAGCACCGTTCTTCCTGCCAATACGCCGTTTCTGACGAAACATCACTGGCACGAAGAGCTGGAGATCATCTATTTTCAGCACGGCAATTTTCATCTGGAAATCAACATGGAAAAGTACGCAATTACAGAGGAATGCTTTTGCCTTGTAGGAAGCGGCGACCTTCATTATATTTATTCAGAGCATGACTTCCGGGAAATGGCGTTTGTATTTTCTCTGTCCATGCTCTCCGCTTCCGCAGCTGATCCGGTGCAGAACAGGCTTGTCCAACCGCTGACGGAAGGCATGCTGGCGCTTCCGCGGCTGATTTTCCATGGCAGTCCCTGCTTCGCCGTTTTAAAGCAGGAATTTTTTCAGATTGCCGGCGCTGCTGCGATTTTTGCCAAAGACACTCCCCGCCGCGATCAGTACCGCATCAACACCCTTGATCAGTACATGCACGCGAAAGCATCACTTTTAAACATCTTTGCGGCTTTATTAGAAGAAAATCTCTTTGAAGTCTCCGGAATGAACGCAGACAGACGGGTGGACACTATTAAAAAGTCTCTCTCCTTCATGCAGGAGCATTTAACCGAGAAAATCGGCATACCCGAGCTTGCAGCCCAGGCAAATATGAACGGACAGTATTTCTGTCGCTTTTTTAAAAAAGTAATCGGTAAACCGCCAGTCGCCTATCTGAACGAACTGCGCATTAAATACGCCTGCCGCCTGTTAAAGGAAACTGACCGCTCTGTAACGGAAATCTGCCTGGAAAGTGGCTTCAATAATCTTGGCAATTTCATGCGCACCTTCAAAATGGTGTGCGGCTGTACACCCCTGCAGTACCGGAAAGCTCTGTAGCATCCGGCAATACCTATCTGCGCCCAAAAAATCAAAATTTCGTAGTTTTTAGTCATATTTATAGAAGATTTTTGCCCGCAGAGGAATTATACTGTATCCAGCCTGTGAAACCGGGGACACATCCGGTTATTTTATCTTGAATGGAGGATCTGACTATGCAGAAAAAATGGTGGCACGGAAAGGTTGCCTATCAGATTTACCCGAAGAGCTTCTGCGATACCAACGGAGACGGTATTGGCGATCTTCGCGGTATCATTAATAAACTCGATTACTTAAAGGATCTTGGCGTTGACATCGTCTGGATTTCCCCCTGCTTCTGCTCCCCGCTGGCAGACCAGGGCTACGACATTTCCGATTATTACAATATTGATCCGCGCTTTGGAACCATGGCGGATATGGACGAACTGCTCGCCGAGGCAAAAAAGCGTGACATGTACATCGTTCTCGACCTGGTAGTAAACCATTGCTCTGACGAGCATGAATGGTTCCGGAAAGCGCTGGCCGATCCGGACGGTCCTTACGGAAAATATTTTTATATTGAAGAATGTAAAGATGGAAAACTGCCGTGCAACTGGCGCTCCTACTTCGGCGGTCCGGTATGGGAACAGATTCCGGGAACTGATAAGTATTACCTGCACGTATTTCACAAAAAGCAGCCGGATTTAAACTGGGAAAATCCCGAGGTGCGGCAGGAAATCTACAAAATGATCAACTGGTGGCTCGATAAGGGCATTGCCGGCTTCCGTATCGACGCAATCATCAATATCAAAAAGGCTCTGCCGTTTAAAGATTATCCAGTCGACCGCGAGGACGGACTTTCCTCCATACACTATATGCTGGAAGACGCTCATGGCGTTCTGGACTTCCTGCACGAAATGGCGGATAACACCTTTAAGCCGCACAATGCTTTTTCTGTCGGTGAAGTTTTCAACGAAAAGTCTGAGGAGCTTCCTAACTTCATCGGGGACAATGGCTGTTTTTCTACCATGTTCGACTTCAACGAAACTATCTTTGGCGGAAGTCCGAAGGGCTGGTATGACAGCAGGGTAATTACGCCGGATGACTACAAGCGGTGCTGCTTTGAGAGCCAGCGCAGGATTGAAGATATCGGTTTTCTTTCCAATATTATTGAAAACCATGACGAACCACGCGGTGTCAGCCGTTATATCCCGGAGGGTGACTGCTGCGAAACGAGCAAAAAGATGCTCGGAACGATTTCCTTTATGCTCAAAGGTCTGCCCTTCCTCTACCAGGGGCAGGAGCTGGGTATGGAAAACCTGACCTTCACCTCGATCAACGAGGTAGATGATATCAGCACGCTCGATGAATATCGGGTTGCCTTAAAAGCCGGACTATCCCCCGAAAATGCTCTGAAGGTTGTTAACCGTTTCAGCCGCGACAATGCCCGCACCCCGTTCCAGTGGGATGACAGCAAAAATGCCGGCTTCACCAGTGGCACGCCGTGGCTGCGCGTAAATCCCAATTACACGCAGATTAACGCCGCCGAGCAGCTCCGCCGGGAAGATTCTGTGCTGAATTATTATAAAAAACTGATTGCTCTGCGCAAAGATCCACAATATGCAGACACAGTCGTCTACGGTCAGTTGGAGCCGGTATGGGAAGACTGTCACAATCTGATGGCTTTCTATCGCCGCAAAGCACAGCAGACACTGCTCGTGATTGCCAACTACCAGCGGGATCCGCGGACCGTCACGCTTGATACGCCGTACAAAAAAATAGTGCTCAACAACCTTGACCGGCTTGATACAGACGGCACACAGCTTCACCTGGACGGCTACCAGGCAGTCGTATTGGAAATGTAGTTATTGAGATTTATTTTCTTTTATGGTAAACTGTCCGCAGACGATTTCGCAAATCTTATATTGCCGGAATTTCTGCGGATATTTTCGTTAAAGGAGTAGAAATGTTATGGATGGAATTATTTTTGACGTGGACGGAACGCTCTGGAATTCTACCGATGTAGTTGCCGTTGCCTATAACCGGATAATCAGCGAAAACACCGATCTGACGGTCCGGGTGACACCGGATGATTTAAAGCAGCTTTTCGGAAAACCAATGGATGTAATTTTTGCCACCCTGCTTCCGTCACTATCCTACGGGCGGCAATGTGCGCTCGCCAAAATGTGCTTTGCGCAGGAACACGCTGAGCTTGAAAAGAAACCGGGTACGGTATATGCGGGGCTGGAAGAGGCGCTGAAAGCGCTCTCTACGAAATACCCGCTGTACATTGTCAGCAACTGCCAGTCCGGCTATATTGAACTGTTTCTCCGCAAAACCGGATACGGCAAATACTTTAAAGACCATCTATGCTTTGGACAGACCGGTACCTCCAAGGGGCAGACCATCCTGCGCCTGATGCGCGAAAACGGTCTGAAAAATCCAGTATACGTCGGCGACACCCAGGGCGATGCCGATGCCTGCCGGGAAGCCGGAATTCCCTTTGTCTTTGCAGAATACGGCTTTGGAAGCGCAGAAAATCCCGACATGCGGATTTCCTGTCCGATGGATCTTACCACCCTGTTTCTGAATCAGCCTTAGAAGAAAAATACGTTTTTCTCCATGAACAGAGTATTTTCAGTACTTTTTATCGGAAACATCGTTTTCTGCTTTAAAACGTTTCCTAAATTGAGTGGGAGAGATGCCAATGATTTTTGTAAATACACGGCTGTAGTAGTTGGGATCATTAAAGCCTGTATTAATGGCTATTTCTGCGACGGTCTCGCCAGAATTAATTAAATAGTTTTTGCTGCGTTCAATGCGGACCTTGTTGATATAAGTATTAATATTAACACTGGTGCGCTTTTTGAATATATGACTCAGATAAGAAACGCTGCAGTGGCAGAATTTTGCAAGTTCATCCACAGAAATGTGCTGCAGGCAGTTCTGGCGGATATACTCAAAAGCGTGGGAGAGAATGGCATCCTCGTTGGAATTATGGTAGCGATAGGCAGTTGCGGTTTCCGGGTGGATCTTTTCCAGGATTTCGTAGGTATGGCTTAAATATTCTGCAAGCAAATAAAGCTGCGGAAGGAGTTCCTCCGGTGCAATAGAGGCGGAAACAATATTGTAATGATACAGAGTGCGGGCAGTCTGGTAAGACAGTAACCGGGAATCTCTGCAGGCATAATGGATGCACCAGTCGGACAGTTTCTCGTTTGTCTGAAAAAAACCGGCATTAATGGAACCCAGCAATACGTTTTTGTATTGGATGGGGATAACATATTCCCCAAGTCCCGCATGGCACATACCGTAAAAATACTCAAAATGACCGGACTCAAATTTTTCATACATCTTCCGGATCATGCGCAGGCAGGTATGATAGGAAGACATTTCACTTTTTATGTACATGCAAAACGGATTTGTAT
>DKTR01000077.1:0-239 GCA_002473385.1 Lachnospiraceae bacterium UBA7225 | reverse complement strand
GTACATGCAAAACGGATTTGTATGAGCAAGAAAGGGCTGCAGCGCTTCATCCAGCTCTTTGTTGATGGGGATAAATCCATAAAAATCTTTGATGCAGATCTGAACATCATATTTTTCCAGAAGAAAATTAAGATATTGATTAATACGTTGATATGAATTTTTCATAATACCCTCCCTTTCCGCCATTATACTGTAGTTTTGCAGAATAATCCAGAAAAATCATATAAATATTAAGGAAA
>DKTR01000128.1 GCA_002473385.1 Lachnospiraceae bacterium UBA7225 | reverse complement strand
GCGGGTCCCAAAGTCATGCTTTTTTATGCAAACATGAAATGCATGACCTTTTGACCCTGGTATCATACCATATTCTGTACACAGGAGGTAACTTACATTATGAAACAAACAACATTTGAGAATCCGGTTCTCAGCGGATTTTATCCCGATCCGTCCATCTGCCGCGTAGGAGACGACTATTATATGGTAACCTCTTCCTTCGTCTACTTTCCCGGCATTCCGGTATTCCACAGCCGCGATCTGATTCACTGGGAGCAGATCGGACATGGCATTTCCTCGCCCGACCAGCTTGATTACAAAAATTGCGAAACTTCACTCGGTCTGTGGGCGCCAACCATCCGCTATCATGAGGGTACTTATTATATTATCAATACCTTCGTCTCCGAAGGTCGTGAGGCGCGCCGCGACAACTACATTATCACCGCGAAAAACCCAGCCGGTCCCTGGAGCAAGGCTCATTTCATTGAGGGCGCAGACGGTATTGATTCCAGCATTTTCTTCGATGCCGGCGGACGCATATGGTACGCCGGCAACTATATCTGCCCGGAAGCCCTCTACGAGGGACATCACGGCATTTATCTGTGCGAGCTTGACCCGGAAACCTTTCAGTTTAAGGGTGCGCGCAAAACCATCTGGAACGGCATTGTTTCCCGCAGCAAATGGATTGAGGCGCCGCACATTTATTTTGAAAACGGCTATTATTACTTAATGGTGGCTGAAGGCGGCACCTTTACCAACCACTCGGTCATGATGGCAAGAAGCCGCACAATTGACGGCGAATATGAGATCTGCCCCCGCAATCCTATTATAACGCACCGTCATCTTTCCTTGGAACATGAAATTTCTGTTGTCGGACACGCAGACATCGTACAGACACAGCGCGGTGAATGGTGGATGGTGCTGCTCGGCGTACGCCCGTACAAGGATGCACATTTCAATCTCGGACGTGAGACCTTCCTTCTTCCCGTTATCTGGGACGCGGACGGATGGCTGCGCGCAGATAACGATAACGGTCTGGTGAACCGCACCGAGCGCCGCCCGGATCTGCCCCTGTTTCTGCCAAAGCCGGAATTCTTCAGCGATAACTTTGAAGCACCCCGGCTTCACATGCGCTGGAACACCATCCACCCGGCCGCAGAGCCATTTTATTCTCTCACAGAGCGTCCCGGCTTTCTGCGTCTGCACCTGCTTCCGGAGGTATTAAGTGAAATCTGCACGCCCGCCTTTGTCGGACGCCGTCAGCAGCACAAGGCTTTCCGCATGCAGGCCGCTGTCGATTTTATTCCGGAAACGCCCGCCGAGGAAGCCGGTCTTGCCGCCATCCAGGACGACCGCTATCATTACCGTTTCACCATTACGCTGGAAAACAAGGCGCGCATTTTGAAGCTTGTCTCCTGCCGGAACCATGCGGACACGATCCTTGCAAAATGTGATCTTCCGGCAGATGGACGCCTGTATCTCACCATCGCCGCTACAGAGGAGGGCTATCATTTTTATTATGGCTATGACGATCAGACCTTCCTGCCTCTGTATGAAGGCGCCGATCCGACATTACTCAGTTCGCTGGTAAACGAAGGCTTTACCGGCACCTACCTTGGTATGTATGCGTCCTCCAACCACCAGACCTCCGGCAATCATGCTGATTTTGACTGGATACTCTACGAGAGCTGCCGCGCATAATCCGGATAATGCCCTCTGCATAAATGCAGCCGCGAACGGGCACGGCCATATCATGCTACATATAGGCCTGTGCCCTCATAAGCAGTGCGCCGGTACTTGCTTCTATAAATATTTAAACCAGAAACGCATTGCCCACGCAAAGCAGCTCACCGTCTTCACACCGACTGAGCTCCGCAAATGTAAGATGGGGATTTCGGAGCAGGGATTTGCGTGTTTCCGTTACAGACATTTTCGTTTTTCATAAACGGCTGTTTCAGAAAAACCTGCCTGTTTGAGTACCTGCTCCGCACATGCAAATGCATAGCCCAGATATTCCGGTGAATGAGCATCACTTCCCACCGTCACAATAGTTCCTCCAAGCTCACGATACAGAAGAAGTGTTCGAAGTGCTGGAGTTAGTTCCCTCTGGGGCTGACGAAGACCAGAAGTGTTTACTTCAATCCCCTTTCCACGTCGGATCACATTCTTAAGCACCTTCCGGATCACCGGCTCAAAGTCCTCATAATAGTCTGAGCATCCTGCTCCCCGAAGATGTCGTTTACAATAATCCAGGTGACCGAGACAGTCAAAGTCCCCCGTTTCTGATACCTCCAAAAGAATCTCATAATAATCCCTGGCAATCTCCCATGCGTTTTCTTCTGTTATGTCCAGTTTTTCCAGATCTATATTGTGAATTTTATGCACGGAACCGATGATATAATCATAAGGTCTTGATTCCAGAATTTCCTTCGCCCTTTGACCTCCCAAATGGAGCTGTCCGAATTCCATTCCCCGTTTGACAACCAGTTTTCCCCTAAATTTTTCTTCACATTCCGCAATCTCGTGAAAATATCTGTCCAGGTAATCATCATGAAAAAAACCTGTCCCATTACCATGTTCATAAAACTCATAATGATCGGTAAAAACAATTTCCCGGACTCCATTTTTCAGCGCACCGACACACATTTCTTCCATACGAACCCCGGCATCCGGAGAAATACTGTGCACATGATAGTCTCTGTTTAGCATAATACCTCCTGTTACCGGAAAACAGATTCTCCCAGCAATCTTTTCCGGTTTAATGAATTTTTTGACTTATTCATTATAGCATATCCTTATTGAAAGTCCACTTTTTTCTATGGCGTTATAATACATCATATTTTTAGACAAAAATATCGTCTTGT
>DKTR01000076.1 GCA_002473385.1 Lachnospiraceae bacterium UBA7225 | reverse complement strand
CCTGGATGGGGGCGATGCGGGGGGGCAGCACCAGACCGCTGTTGTCGCCGTGAACCATGATGATCGCACCAATCATACGTGTCGTCATGCCCCAGGAAGTCTGATGTACATATTTCAAAGTGTTATCTTTATCTGCAAACTGAATGCCGAAAGCCTTTGCAAAGCCGTCGCCAAAATTATGGCTGGTACCGGACTGCAGCGCCTTGCCATCATGCATCAGTGATTCAATGGTGTAGGTTGCCTCTGCCCCGGCAAATTTCTCCTTGTCGGTCTTGCGTCCCTTGATGACCGGAATAGCAAGGAACTCCTCGCAAAAATCGGCGTAGACATTCAGCATCTGAATAGTGCGCTCCTCTGCCTCCTTTGCTGTCGCATGTGCTGTGTGACCTTCCTGCCACAGGAACTCGCGGGAGCGAAGAAACGGGCGTGTAGTCTTTTCCCAGCGCACAACCGAGCACCACTGATTGTAGACCTTCGGAAGATCGCGGTAGGAATGTACATCATTTGCATAGAAATCGCAGAAAAGTGTCTCAGAGGTCGGACGCACACACATACGCTCCTGCAGCGGCTCCAGACCGCCGTGCGTCACCCATGCCACCTCCGGCGCAAAGCCTTCCACGTGATCCTTTTCCTTCTGGAGCAGGCTCTCCGGAATAAACATCGGCAGATAGACATTCTCCACGCCAGTCTCCTTAAAACGTCTGTCCAGCTCATGCTGTATATTTTCCCAGATAGCGTAGCCCGCCGGCTTGATTACCATACAGCCCTTTACGCTGGTATAGTCTGTCAGCTCCGCCTTTTTCACGACATCGGTGTACCACTGCGCGAAATCCTCTTCCATCGAGGTAATCGCTTCCACTAATTTCTTGTCTTTCGCCATAGTTTTTCTCCTCAATATCCATTATTCACCGCGCTGCAGTCCCGCAGGACCGTCTGCGCGCACTACTTTCTTTATTCTAGTGCATTTCCCTCACTTTTTCAACATTAATATTACTGCAAAAACGGGATTGCAGTAAATTTATTTTTACACTATAATAAAATAAATTACTTAATATCTTTCCTGCCGCCCTGCAAAGAAAGGAGCATCCACATGCGTAAGCCCGTTCTGTACCGCAAAAGACTAATTCCCGATGAATGTATCCTGCTGAAAAATGATGAAATCCTCTACACAGAAGAAAATCTGATCGTCACAAAATGGAATACGATCCGCCCCAAAAAAGAGCTGAGCCACGGTCTGTCCGCCTACTTTCTCGACAAAGGCATTAAAATCAGCAAGTTTTACGATCATGCAGACAAACTGATCTGCTGGTACTGCGATATTATCACCTATACATACGAAGAAGAAACCAACACCTACGTCATGATCGATCTGCTGGCGGATGTGCTGGTATATCCCGACGGGACCGTAAAGGTCGCAGATCTGGATGAGCTCGCGCTGGCGACAGAAAAAAAGCTGCTCTCTAAAGAACAGCTTTTAATTGCTTTAAGACAGCTCGACTGGCTGCTGCAGACCATCTACAGCGGAAGATTTGGCGATCTGCTTTTGTCTGTAGACCAGTTCTGCCCGGACGGGAAATTTTCCTGACCACGCCGTTTTTACAGCTCCAGGGAAATTTTGCGTCCTGTCCGCTCATATTTGCGGAATTTCACACCTGCTGTCGTCAGCATCCGCTTGGATGCCAGTACGGAAGCAGTATCCGCATATTTATCACAATCATACACGACCTGCTTAATGCCCGCCTGAATGATCGCTTTCGCACATTCATTACATGGGAACAGGGACACATACAGCGTTGCACCGTCCAGACTGCCTCCCCGGTAATTTAAGATAGCGTTCAATTCGCTGTGCGTCGAGTAGAGATACTTGGTGTCCAGTGCCTCTCCCTCTCTCTCCCATGGGAAGTCGTCATCCGAACAGCCGATCGGGAAGCCATTATATCCCATAGATAAAATTTTATTGTCACTGCTGACAATGCAGGCCCCTACCTGCGTGTTCGGATCTTTGGAACGCATGCCGGAAAGCATGGCAACCCCCATAAAATATTCGTCCCAGGAAATATAGTCTGCACGCTTCGGCATCTTTTATCCCCCTTACTTTGTTCCGAAAATACGGTCTCCGGCATCTCCAAGCCCCGGAACAATATAACCGTGATCGTTAAGGTGATCATCCTTTGCACCAATATAGATATCTACATCCGGATGCTTTTTCTGCATTGCCTCAATACCCTCCGGTGCCGCGATAATACACATAAAATGAATATTTTTTACACCCTTATCCTTGAGCATCTGAATAGCTGCAACCGCCGATCCGCCGGTCGCCAGCATCGGATCTACCACAAACACCTCACGCTCCGCGCAGTCTCCCGGCAGCTTGCAGTAATACTCCACCGGCTTTAATGTTTCAGGGTCGCGGTAGAGACCGATATGTCCCACCTTTGCAGCCGGGATCATCGCCAGCATCCCCTCCACCATGCCGATACCGGCCCGCAGAATCGGAATGACTGCCAGCTTTTTCCCCTGCAGCTCCTTTACCGTCGTCTCGCAGATAGGTGTCTCTATCTTCACATCCTGCAGCTTCAGGTCACGTGTTGCCTCGTAGCACATCAGCATAGCGATCTCGCCGATAATCTGTCTGAAGTCCTTCGATCCTGTTTCTTTTCTGCGGATCACTCCGATTTTATGCTGTATCAGCGGATGATCCATTACACATATCTTTCCCATATCTGTCTCCTTCTTCTGCTGCTTCCTTCACAGCAGTCTCCTATTCTTCTTCAATCAGAGAAATTCTCTTTTTGTGACGTTCCTCCTGCGAAAACGGCGTATCCAGAAACGTATCTACGATTTTCAGCGCCAGTCCCGGTCCGACTACCCTGCCTCCAAGTGCAAGGATATTCGCATCATTGTGAAGCCGTGTCGCCTCCGCCGTAAAACAATCTGTACACAGCGCCGCACGGATGCCTTTCACCTTATTTGCCGCAATCGAAATACCGATGCCGGTTCCGCAGATCAGAATACCGCGTTCACATTCACCCTTTGTGATGGCGTCTGTCACCTTGCGCGCGTATACCGGATAATCCACAGCCTCCTCGCTGTCGCAGCCAAAATCCCGGTATGCAAGATTCCGCTTGTCCAGATGCTTTAGAATTTCCTGTTTCAGCATATAGCCGCCGTGATCACATGCTACTGCTATCATTTTCTTCTTCCTCCTTCAAAATCTCTGCCAGCTTCTCTATCAATTCTTTTAAAAACAGAAAGCACGCGCCGTAAGCAGGCACATCCTTTCCGAGCGGGCTCTCCACATCTCCTGTTCTGCCGCAATACTCTGTCAGCGTATATACATTCTTCGCTGCCTCCGCATACTCATCCAGAATCTTCACCTTCTGCGCTTCTTCCATGGTGAGCATCAATGTGCGCTCGTCAAAGTCATCCTTTGTGAGCGGCATCGCCTCATGCTCTTCCAGAAGCAGGTGGTTTTGTTTAATAATTTCCATGGCTTTGGGATTTACCGGCTCCGGAAAAAGCACAATCATCCCGCGCGTATCCACCAGAATATCCTCCAGCAGTAATTCCGCCTGCATCAGTGCCTCCGCCATCGGCGCGCGACAGGTATCGCTGCGGCTGATAAATGTAAGCTTGTCATACCTTTTCATAGTTCTCTCCCTGTCCTTTAAAACTACACCTCCAGAACCTGATGTCCGGCTGCCTTCAGCAAACGATTCATAATTGCCTGCCCCATGACCGGCGTATCAAACGCTTCGGAAAAAATCCGGCTGACCTTCTGTTCGTCAAATTCACGCAGCACGCCGAACAGATGCCTGGAAATGCTAAGTTCGTCCATCCTGCTTCCGATCGGCTTAATAATGCCGCCCACATAATGATCCTTCGTCTCCTCAGAGGCGATGATTCCCGGCATCCTGCCTTCCCGCAGTTCTTTTTCTACCATTGTATTGATATAAGAAATAACGTTTTTCTCTGTTCCCTCAACGATCAGCATATCCGCCTTTGGTGCGTAATGACGGTATTTCATGCCCGGAGCTTTCGGACGTGCCGTCACATCTGCCCCTGAGATCGCCGGATCAATACCGACCTCTCCAATCACCGCCTCCAGCATCTCCCGGTTAATATAACCCGGTCTTAGTATCATCGGTGTCTCGCCGCTCATATCCACAATGGTCGATTCCACCCCGATGCCAACACTGCCGCCGTCGATAATCATCTCAATTTTTCCGGTCATATCCTCCGCAACATGTTTTGCTGCCGTGGGACTTGGTCTGCCGGAGGTATTGGCACTCGGTGCCGCAATATAACCGCCGCCTGCCCTGATCAGCGCCAGCGCGACCGGATGATCCGGCATACGCACTGCCACCGTCTCCAGTCCGCCCGTCGTTTTCAACGGAACACAGTCCTGTTTCTGAAAGATCATTGTCAAAGGACCCGGCCAGAATTTCTCTGCCAGCAGCTCTGCCTTCCCGGGTACTTTTGCTGCGATACGGTACAGATCCTGCATAGCTGCTATGTGTACGATCAGAGGGTTATCAGAAGGCCGCCCTTTCGCGCGGTAAATCTTTTCAGATGCCGTCTCATCCAGCGCATCCGCTCCCAGCCCGTATACTGTCTCTGTCGGGAATGCGACCAGTCCGCCTGCCCGCAGGATACGTCCTGCCTGCGCCATCGCAGCTTCGTCAATTCCCGCTTTCATATCCACTATAATGGTATTCATTTTATATTCGCATCCATTTTATTTTTCGTCTGCCTATAGTATATCATTTTCATGCCTCTTAGGCAAGAGCTAAAAGCCCCGCAGGACAGACACGCAGTCTGACCGGCGGGGACGCTTAAAAATTCTTTTATTATGCTTCGATTACTTCTTTGTCCAGATGCCAGATCTCATCCACATACTGCTGGATAGTTCTGTCAGATGTAAATTTGCCGCAGCATGCCGTATTGAGGATTGCCATCTTTGCCCAGCGTGATTCGTCACGGTACGCTTCCTCCACACGTCTCTGTGCTTCTGCGTAAGACTTAAAGTCCGCCAGAATGAAGTAGGTATCTGCGCGGTCACTGCTCTTGGTATTAAGCAGAGAATCGTAAATATCACGGAACATTTCCGGATCGTTCGGAGCATACTGGCCATTAATCAGCTGCATCAGCACACGGCGGATGTCCTGATCGCTGTTGAAGATGTTCTCCGGATAGTAGCCGCCATTGTTCTCATAATTGATAACCTCATCAGAAGAAAGACCAAAGATAAAGGCATTCTCTGCGCCGACTTCTTCCACGATCTCTACGTTTGCGCCGTCCATGGTTCCAAGTGTCGGAGCGCCGTTCAGCATAAACTTCATATTTCCGGTACCGGAAGCCTCCTTGGAAGCAGTAGAGATCTGCTCGGAAACATCAGCAGCCGCAAAAATCAGTTCCGCATTGGATACGCGATAATCTTCAATAAATACCACTTTCAGTTTATTTTTGATAGATGTGTCATTATTAATCACATCCGCCACCGCATTAATCAGCTTGATGGTAAGTTTTGCACGGCGGTAGCCTGCTGCCGCTTTCGCACCAAAAATAAAGGTTCTCGGATAGAAATCCATCTCCGGGTGATCCTTGATCTGATTGTACAGATACATTACATGCAGGATATTCAGGAGCTGTCTCTTATACTCATGCAGTCTCTTTACCTGCACATCGAAA
>DKTR01000062.1 GCA_002473385.1 Lachnospiraceae bacterium UBA7225 | reverse complement strand
GGCTGAAGATTCCGAGAAGTTATCAAATATTTAAGGAGGACAAGTATTATGGCATATGTAATTTCTGATGAATGCGTAAGCTGCGGAACCTGCGCAGATGCATGTCCGGCAGGCGCTATCAGCGAAGGCGATGGCAAATATGTGATCGATGCAGACGCATGTCTTGAGTGCGGTACTTGCGAAAGCGAGTGTCCGACAGGCGCTATCTCTGCTGAATAATTCGGAGAATTGCAAAAAATATGGGGCGTGTAGCGCACGCCCTAATTTTATGCCCAAAAACAGTCTCATCATCTCCGCCAGAGCATGTCCCAGAAACGCCGCTTTTCCCTTGTCGCCGCTACCTTCTGGTGTGCCCTGATAATCTCATCCAGACGCCGGAAACGCTCTTCCTCGCGTTTTTCCTGCATATGCAGAAGATAGTCTGTCTCTTTCGTCATAGATTCCTCAAGCCGGTGCTGCAATTCTTCATTATTATCTTTTACAACCTTCTCTACAATTTCCTCTACTAATTCTTTAAATTGCCGAAGCTTTTCTGCATTGTTCTGCATTACTGTCAGAGAAGTCTGCTCTGCTGTCACCTGCTCCTGCTTTTTTTCCTCTCCCAATCCGTAATTTGTGCTCTGAAGAACTGCCTTTATCGCCTTTAGCTGCAGCCCCTCTTCCTTCAGTTTTTTTACATTTTGAAAAATCTCAATATTTTCTCGGGTGTAGTATCGGTGCCCCAGCTCTGTCCTGCCGATGGGGATTTCCAGTTCATCTTCCCAGTAGCGGAGAACGTGGGCTTCCACAGCGACCATTTTCGCCGCGTCGGAAATCAGATAGCGATGTTCCTCCACAATACTTCCCTCCATATTCAATTTTCCTGCACATCCGGGTTCCCCCGAAAAAACACATTTCGAATATATTCGCTGTGCTTACTCGAAAAACTGCATTTTTACACAGTTCATTGCTGTCGTGTATATTATACCACATTTATGCAGTTTTCGCACAAAAATATTTCGCAATCTTTAGACATTATTCGAACGTTACTGCCATCCACGCTATAACCAATGGCAATGTCTTCTCTTATAATTGATACTGCAGCAGCAGCTCTTCACGGTAAACCGGATCAGACGCAGCTCTGATAAGCTCCGGGATACGGTTTTCGGAAACTAATTTCAAGTTCAGCTCTGAAAGCCGTTCCATACCTTCATTTCTTCCTTCATTTCTTCCTTCATTCTTTCCCTCATTTCTTCCTTTCAGTTCCCTTTTGATCAGCTCATCTGCAAATAATTCATATAATGCTTCACACATAAGTGCTTCCTCTCCTTTCGCTACCCGGTTTGCTCTGATAAACGCATTCATAAATCTCTGATACAGTGTCTCGTCTTTATGTGGCGCATAAGAATCTGCCAGCTTCTGCAGCGGAATCTCCGGTGTCAGCTTATTTGTGAGACACCGCAGCCAAATGTATTCCTCCGGCGAAAGCTGAGGCAGAACAACAAGCTGTACCGGCACCGGTTCTATACGTATATCATACATCCCCGGTGCAAATCTTTCAATAGGATCAGGTAACTTTTTCCGAAAATGCTTTATGAGATTATAAGGATAATAATGTGTAACCAGCATGACAGACAATTGATCCAGTACATCAGCAGAACCCAAATGTTCCGGAAGGCTGTATGCATACGACAACACCTTATAATAATTGATAACATTCATACTTTCACTGGGACCTTTATAGTCAATCAGATTATACTGCCTGAAATTCCGGGCAATCGCAGAATTGACCGCCGGTGTTCCAGGTATCTTTGTGATAAGGCAGTCTATACGCCTGGACTGCCTGTTTAAAACATATTCCGGCTCAAAAGTCAAAATATCCTTGTAGGATTCCAACTGGATCTGTAATCCGGACATGAAAAAATCATGCCAATTAATTGAAACAGACAAACAAAAACCTCCTATATAACATCCTTACACCGCTATTTATCCGGAAAATAATCAGCAGAACTGCCCTGAATTTTAGATATGGCTTTATGATATCACATATATTTCCGTTTGTCAACATATTGTATGAATAATATTAATATAAAAAAGGAGAGACTAAAACACTATCGCTTTAATCTCTCACAGTTTTTATATCTTTTTCATTAGCATGTGCTTCCGTACAGGGCTGATCTCACAGCGCTCTTCTAACGGATATCGTACACGCTGCGCAGGCGCAGATTTTCCGTATTGCCGGAAAGCACCTTCACACGCTTTTCGCCCGCATTCATGTCAAAATAATTATCCTCCAGCACCAGGTCTTCGTTCTCATTTAAGATTTCCACGCTCTTTGCATAGGCATGCGCCTTCACCACGATTTCATCCCCGTCAATTTCACAAGACAGCTTCGGATCTTCGTAGCGGAAATACTTCGGATAGGAAAAAATCACTGTTCCGTCGGAAATGATTTTTCCGTCCTTTTCCATCTCGTAGCTGACATACTGCGAGAAAATATCCGCTTCCGGCAGCTCCATCTTATCCAGCCACACACTGGTAAGCGCCGGTACCGTGACCGCCTCCTCCCACTGTGACAGAACGGATGCATCCGCATTACGGAGCGCCCATCTCACACGCACCTGCGCTTCCTGTCGCGTCTCGTTTGCTACATTCAGACGGATGGATTTTTCAAATACAAAATGCTCCCGGTTCATATCCGCCTCCTGCGACATCATGCCCTCCTCCTGGCAGGAAAGCATCAGCGGCGCAAAGAAACGCCTTGCATAATACTGCAGCGCCTTCAAGCGGCCGCAATAATCAATAGATGCCCAGGATGCCACCGGCCAGCAGTCGTTTAACTGCCAGTAGATCGCCCCCATGCAGCGTCCCCGGTTGCGGCGGAAATGCTCCACGCCGTAGCGGATAGCGTCCGCCTGCAGAAGCTGCGAAGCGTAAATCACCAGCTCAAAGCTGGACGGATACAGATAGATCTGCTGCATATAATTCATAATTTTTCCGTTTGCGCCGTACTGCCGCTGATGCTTCTCCATAATGTAAGAGAAAATGTTCATGTCCTTCGGATCGTCCGTAAAGGTCTCCACCGTCTTTTGGCTCGGGAATGACTGGAATCCAAACTCCGACACATAGCGGAAATAATATTTGCGGTACTCAGAAAACGGCTTGTTTCCGTGCCAGACTGCCCAATAATGCACATCGCCCCTGTCCGGGCTGTTTGGATCATCAAAAGAGCCTCCCGATGACGGACTTGCCGGTCAGTAGAAGGTCTGTGGATCGTATTCTTGCAGCACCTCCGGAATCATCTGCTCATACATAATCAGATAGTCGCGCACCTCGGTCTTTTTCGTCACCCAGTGATGATTTTCCGCGACAAACATTTCCATCTCATTGTTGCCGCACCAGAGCCCCAGGGATGCGTGATGACGGATACGCTTCACGTTATCAATAAATTCCTGTCGGATATTTTCCTTAAACTGCGGCGTAAGCTCGTACACCGCGCAGGCAAACATAAAATCCTGCCACACCATCAGACCCAGCTCATCGCAAAGATCGAAGAACCAGTCTTCCGGATAATAACCGCCGCCCCACACGCGGATTGTGTTAAAGTTTGCAGCCTTGCACTGCAGAAGCAGCTTTCTTGTCGTCTCCGGCGTTACCCGTCCCAGAAGATGATCCTCCGGGATATAATCAGCGCCCATCGCAAAGACAGTAATGCCGTTTATCTCGTGAGCAAAGCACTCTCCCCACTGATCCTTTTCCACACGCATCGTCAGTGTGCGCAGACCGATTCTCTTCTCCCAGGTATCAAGCACCTCTCCGTCCGAAAACAGTGTTACCTTCACACTATACAAAGGCTGGCTTCCGTATCCGTTCGGCCACCACAGCTCCGGCTCCGTGATATGCACCTCCTTCGGAGAATGCTCCGCCAGAAGCATTCTCCCGGACGGATCTGTGATCTGCACAGTGTAATGCAGCCTGGTCCCGCAGAGAACCGTATTTTCCCCACTGCACATTTCTGCATTCCGGCAGACTTTTTCTTCATCCGGCGCTGCTGCCTCTGCTTCCACCTTAAAGCTTAACGTAACCTTCCCGTTTTCATGCTTCTGTACAATATATACATTATCAATCCGCGCCCGGTCAATTCCGAGCAGAGAAACCCTGCGGAAAATGCCGGCATCCGGCAGGTGTGCACCCCAGTCCCATCCAAACATGCAGTGCGCTTTCCTGAGATGCACAAAGCCATCCATCGCATCCTCCGTGCCAAGTGTACGGCATTTTTCAAATTCTTTCTGAATATATTTCGTCGGAGAGTGCAGAACCACGCGCAGAGCGTTTCCTGTCTTCTTCAGAAGCGCCTTTACATCGTACTCCCAGATACGGTGCATATTATATGCACTGCCAACCTGCGTTTCATTGACAAAAATATCTGCAATCGTGTCTATTCCATCAAAATGAAGCAGAACCCTGTCCTTTGCCAGCATCTGTGTACTGCAGTCAAATACAGTCTCATATTCATAGTCGGAATCCATCAGCGCAAGAGCGCGGATTTCATTGTCCTTCCAGAACGGATCCTCCATATTTCCGTTGCGAAGCAGATCGGTATAAACCGTTCCCGGTACCACTGCCGGCTGAGTCTCTTCCCCCTCTTTTCTAAGCTGCCATCCGTCTGTTAAAAATTGCTGTAACATTGTTTTCCCACCTGTTTTCTTATTTTGTCGTATTATGATGTTTTCCGCAAAATCACATTCAGCCACCGCTCATTTTCCCGCCCTGCTCTTGCATCTCTGGAAATCCATGTCTCCTGCATTTCCAGCCCTTCTGCCTGCGCCAAAACCTCTTCAAAGCTTTTCTCCGTAAGATATGTAAAGTATCTGCCGATGCGTTCTCCCTCAAACAAACCGTATTTAAACGATGTATAAATTATACCATGCATTTTCAAGGCATCGCGCATCCTTCTGAAAACCTCCGGCAATCTGTCCTTTGGCAGATGCAGAATCGACGCACACGCCCAGATACCGTCATATTTTTCCTTTTCATCCAGTTCCTCGAACAAAAGCTGCCGTACCGGGATTCCGGTAAATTTCTGCGTAGCTCTGCAGATTTCCGGGGACCCGTCCGTCGCTTCCACCCGGAAACCCTTCTCCAGAAAATACTTTGTATCCCTTCCGGAGCCGCAGCCAAAATCCAGAAGGCGGGCACCTGACGGCAAAAACCGCAAAAATTCCTCCTGTGTCTTTGTAAAATCAACGTCAACCGTTCCCGCTATAAAAGAAGCGGCGTTCTGATTATAATACGCAATCGTTTTATTTCTATCACTCACTTCGCTCTGCACAGTTTCTCCAGTTCTTTCTTCAGATACTCATATCTCAGCCGCTTCTCTTCTTTGGCAAAGTGAACCTCCCGAAACTGTTCGGGGTTGTCTTCATACACCAGGACCTCATCGCCAAACTGCTCGCTCGTCAAGTCAAACCGGCAGTCCCCTATCACATTATAGCAGTGAAAATTACCGCCCGGGCGCGGTATGCCATACACCTTTCCGCCGAAAATATCCTGCGCCAGAAACGCCGTGATTGAGCACTGCCCGAGTGTTTTATTTTCCGGTGTCCAGTTTCCCCTCATCCTTGGCGCACAGGTATCCGCACACCAGATTTCAGAAAGGGTATCGTACAAATCAGCCGGGCTTTGTATTCCTTTATACTGCTCCGTCACTGCCGGAGCATCCGCCTGCTCACAGCCCCAGAATTTATGCTTCATATGTGATTGTCCTCCTTTCATAGCCGGGGGCTTTTGACCCCGACATCATTTTATCATAGCTGTCACAGCGGCACAATCCTTTTATCCTATCCCTGACTATTAAAAATTACGGTTCAGTTACTGTTCACGTCGTTCACAGCACGTTTTATATTACCTTCTGTTAGTCCTCCAGCCATTCCATGTAATCCGCTTCACTGGCGAAGAGCAGGTATCCTCCGTCCACATATCCCATATAACCATTTTCTGTATTGTAACCTTTCATTGTTCACTGCTCCTTTGCTATATATTTTCTGTTATACATAGCTTAAAGGAATAGGTGTGCAATAAAAATACCACCTGCAATGGAAAATTCCGTTATTATCATAAAAGTTATGACGCCAGTACGATCGGTCACAACACCAACATCAACAGAATACCCCCGACGCAGAAGTTCGTTATAAATAACGTTTTCCATAATGTGCTGTGCAGAGAAATAGGGCTGCGGATATGCTACTCCAGCACTACTCCCTGCTCTCTTAAGGTCTGCTGCAGTTCACGGATATCCACATTTCGCGGCAGAATATTTTTCCCGGCGCTTATCGCCGCCGCTGTCCCTGCAGCCTGTCCCTGCGCCATACAGGATACTGTATTTCTGGTAGACATATGTGCTTCCCAGGTGCTGGTAACACAGCGTCCTGCCACCAGAAGCCCCTCCACTTTCTTCGGCACCATGGCACGATAAGGAAAGCCATAGTAACCTCCATCCTTAATAGTGAGCCTTGGCGCACAATCATGAAAGCCGTACAGAAAAACCTCATCCTCAAAGCGTTTTCCCTCTGTAATCTCTTCCACACTTAAATCATACTCACACTCAATAATTCTTGTCAGCCTTACTCCCACATTTCCTGGCGTCCAGTTCACATATGCATTTTCAAACCCCGGAATATACTGCTTCAGCATCTTTGCCAGTGTCATAACCTGGTGTCTGAGGGCAATTCCGGCATCCGAAAGAGCACGGGTATCTGTAGCATCCACATTTCTTAAATTGGCAGAATTAATATATGTAAAATTATTTCTCCTGTAAGAAAATCCCAGGGGTCCCCACATCCCATTCTTCTCCATGAATTCTGTAAATTCCGGTACCTCCTTCAGATGAAATCCCAGACGGATAATCTTGTCCTCACCGCCGCCTTTATCACCCTCAATCAGCTGATAAATAAGTCCCTTCTCTTTCAGCCAGGCTGCCAGCTTCATCATATCCACATCCGCCATACCAAACGGCATACCCACAGAAGTCGTGTCATGCCGCTTCACATATCCTGCTCCTGCCAGACAGGCAACATCCCCGTCCCCCGTCGTATCAATAACCGTGTGAGCAAGCAGTGCCTCTCTTCCCGATTTGCTTTGCAGAATGACCCCGGTAATCCGGTCTCCTTCTTTTAATGCTCCTGCAACATCTGTGTTCAGAAGAATTTCCACGCCTGCCTCTTCCAGCATGGTAAGAATAACATCCTTGAAGATTTCCCAGTCCATAAGAGTAATGGCAGAATCATAATCGCCGCCCTGCTCCTGGTCGATATGACCAAGAGAACCGCCCTCACTTATAAGCCTTTCTATCAGCTCCTGCGGGATTCCCTTTACCACCTGTTTTCTTTCCGCATCAGCATATGCCTGATACAGATTAAAAAAGCTGTGGAGAGGACCTGCTCCATTTACCAATGTTCCTCCTGCATATCCATTTTTCTCAATTAAAATTGTCCTGGCTCCATTCCTCGATGCTGCCAGGGCAGCCGTAATACCGGCTGTGCCGCCTCCGCATACCACCACGTCACAATAATATTTCACGGGAGTTTCCAGTGTCTCTCTTATATATTCCATTGCCAATTTTCACTCCTTCAGTCATCAAAAATTTTCAGCTCCCGCAGAAGCCTGATGACATCTTTCATCTTATTTTTGTTGAACTTCTTTAATATATGCTGAATCTGCGAGCGGATGGTAGTCTCCTGGACATACCGGAGTTCCGCTATTTCTCTATAAGTATACCCTGCATATACCATGCGCAGGATCTCATACTCCGTAGTATTTATCATAAGCATAATCTGGAGCGTTTCCTTCATCTTCACCTGGTTCTCCTGAATATGCTGATATTCATCAATCAGCTTTTTTCCCACTTCCGGTCTGAGCAGCAGCTTATTCTCCATCACTGCGTGAATAGAGCTTACAATCTTATCCGTGGGATTCGTCTTAATAATATAATCCGCCGCTCCTGCCATATATGCCCTGAAAATAAACTCCTCATCTTCATGAATTGTAAGCGCAATGCATTTTACTATAGGAAACATCTCATGAATTTTCTGAATAGCCGTAATGCCCGCTGTCCTGGTTTCCATCTGAATATCCATAAGAACAATATCCGGAAGTTTTGATCTGGTAAGCTCCACTGCCTCGTGTCCGCTCTGGGCAGTCCCTGCCACCTCTATTCCGGTTCCCTCTCTGGATAATTCCTCTGACAGATGCAATCTGATTTCCTCCATATCATCTGCTATTATCACTTTAATTCTGCCCATATCTCTTTTCCTCCATCCATGGCAGGATGCTTCTTTTCCTTCCCTGTAGGAAGCATAATAAGAACGGTAGTATATCTGCCATACCTGCTGTCAATTTTAATTTGTCCCAGATGCGCCTTTATCACCTTATAAACATAGGGCAGCCCCATTCCCCAGTTCATTTTTCCATGCTTTCCCGAATAATGAGGGAAAAATATATGCTTTGTCTCCGACCGCCTGATACCTGTTCCGTTATCCTAAATTTCAACTACCAGCCATTTTAGAACAAAAGAGATGCGGATACTTATTTTTCCGTCCTCTCTCCCGGTCTGTTCAATAGCTTCCGCTGCATTATTCAAAATATTCACAAGGGCCTTCTCAAGATGATACTTATCATACATTCCGTAAAATCTTTTATTTTCCCCGTACATATCCCGTTCCCAGGACAGCTCTATTTCCTCCGGAATATTTGCCTCTGCAACTGCACCGTCCACAATATCCAGGATATTATTATTCAGATAATGATACCTCACTTCCTTCAGATTATCCAGGAGTTCCGCCGTGCGATCCAGGGAAGCCGATATGAGTTTCTCCATTCTCCGGATTTCCGGTATATCCTGCCCCTCCGTTTTCTTATCGATCTTCTGTATGAGAATCTGCATGGAAAAAATAAATTTTTCTGGGAATGCAGGGTCTCACCCAGGACTTCATTCATAATGGTCACATTTTTCTGAATCTTTTTTCGCGCAAAAAGTGTTACTGACATATCCATATTAAAACTCAGAAGGATCGACATGCAAAAAGCAATTACCACAAAAATAAAGGAAGATCCCACTAAATAAATATCGGGGATGGTCGCTGCAACATTTTCGAAAATCCAAAACCCGCTTCTAAGCACCTTTTCGGATGAAATGCTAAACGTTCCCACACAAAAAAAGAAATAAAAGAATCCGTTTGTCAGCAGAAGCCCTGTCGCAAACAGAAAAATCCGCTTCTTCAGAAAAGAAATCCTTGTTTGCGCCACATATTTAAATAATATAAATACCGGACGCAGAAGAAGGAAAAGTACAAACAGCTTGTACCCCAGTTCCGTAGCCTTGATCATTCTATAGACCTTTTCCGGCTCACCGCTGGTATGGTAAGCCAGATACATCCGTGTAGAAACGAAAGGATCCGGCAATATCATGGAGATAACCGGAACCAGGAAAAACAGTACTCTCATATCTGCCGTTTTCTGCCGCTTTTCTCCGTTTCTTCCGCTTAAAAGATCCTTGCTGAAATCAAAATTAAAAAAGGTAATCGCCAGGAGATACAGGGAAATTCCAATATTCATCATCCTTATATTCGTTACAATAGGGATGGCGATTCTGCGGGTAATTGCTTTAAAGATACTGTAATCCACCTTGTAATAAAGACTGTCCCTGCCATAACTCCTGCTCCCGTAGCTGGCAAACATATTTATATGCAGGATGATAAAGAAAAAAGCGATCATCGCTCCTATTGCCATAAGAACAAAAAGGCAGGAGTATCTGCTTTTATGGTCAAAAACAAGAAGTATCACAGAAAATATCAGCAATAGCAAAATCGTATAAAACATGGAATCCCTCCCCTTCTCTCATCAGCCCTTCACCGCTCCTTCTGTAAGTCCGGCGATAAAGTACCTGTTTAAAAACAAGTATACGATAAGCATAGGCAAAATGGAAATACTAATACCTGCCAGCATGAGATTCCAGGAGGACACCGCCTCACCACTGGATTTCAGACTCACCACCCCAACAACCAGCGGCCATTTTGTCTTCTCGGAAATCGTAAACACATAGGGAAGCAGATAATCACTCCATGCTGTCCGGAAGGCCATCAGTCCTGTAGTTGCAATCAACGGTTTACATAACGGAAATATAATTTTATAAAAGATTTTGAAAAATCCGCATCCATCAATTCTTGCCGCCTCATCAATTTCTGTGGAAATCTGCCTGATAAATCCCGTAGCAATAAATACCTGCGTAGCATTCATTCCAAATACATGGATGATAATGGGTCCCCAGAGGGTTCCGCTCAGTCCCACCGATTTCGCCAGCTGAAGCTGGGGATACAGGGATAGCGTCCCGATAGAAATAAACAGAGAACACAACACCATATTATTGATAATCTTCGTAATCTTCGTCTTTCCTCTGGCAAATACATAGCCTGCTGCCATAGAAGAAATCACACAGCCAGCCACTACAAAAAAAGCATAAAAAATACTGTTAAATGTCAGTCTTCCGAAATTTGCCAGCGTCCATGCCTGTTTATAATTGCTGTAAAGCCACTCTTTCGGCAGAAGATTTACCCCGCCCACCAGAATTTCCTGATTTGATTTGAACGAGCTCAGAAGAATATAAACGATGGGAAATATCGTAAAAACTGCCAGAATGATCAAAATAATATATAATACCGCATAACAGACGGTTTTTCCTGTTTTTTTCATCATCATCCCCCTTACTCTTCCATCTCCTGCATCTTTCTGGACATCTTCAAATAGATCAAAGTAATCACTCCAAGAATAATTGCAGTAACCACTGCCATAGAAGAAGCATAACCAAACTGTACCGACCTTGCCGTATTATCCCCGTAGGAGAAGAAATATTTAAAAATATAAGTCATAACTACCTCTGTAGAGCCTCCCGGAGCTCCGTTGGTAAGAACCAGGATCAGATCCGTCATCTTCATGGTTCCCAGTACGCTGAGCATGATAACCAGCTGGAGAATCGGTGCTACCATCGGCAGGGTTATATAGAAAAACTTCTGGAATACATTTGCCCCATCTATCTCCGCACATTCATACAGAGAAGCCGGAATATTCTGAAGACCCATAAGGAAATAAATCATGTTAAGACCAAACGTGGTCCACAAGGAAACCAGTATAATCACAAACATCGCATGGGACTTATCACTAAACCACCCTATATTGCGGGTTATCAACCCACAGGTTCTCAGAACTGCATTGACGATTCCATTATATGAGCTGAATAAAAGAGAGAAAATCAGACCAACCACCGCAATACTGAACACGGAAGGGAGGAAAAATACCACCCGGAAAAAGGCGCTTCCCTTCAGCTTATTATTCAGAACTACTGCCAGAAAAAGCGCCAGAGGTATCTCTACCAGCATCTTCAGCCCGGCAATCATAAATGTATTTTTCAGGGAATCCCAATATGCAGGATCCCTGGTGAAGACCCGGATAAAATTTTCCAGCCCGATAAATTCCGCTGTACTGTAACCGTTGTAGTCAAAAAACGACCATCTTATTACCCACAAAATGGGGTATACCGAAAAAAGCAGAAAGCCAATAGTCATGGGAGTAATCATGAGTACCTCCTGGACATTATCGCCCGTACGAATCCGGGGATGTTTCTTCCTGCCCTCTATCCCGATTTTTTTCATCTCATCACCTCTCTGACATATACTCTGTCAAAATCAAAGACCCCGCTGCATTCACCAAATGCTCGTGCAGGCACGGCGCCTGGCTCATTGCCCGCGGAAATAAAAAAGCAGCTCATTCTGCGGGAATCCGCGCCGCAAATGCATGGCATTCGTAATATACCTGCATTTGCGTGCACATCCCTGCGGAGCAGCTTCTGATTATTTCGTCCAGGTCATCTTTTCCGCCATATCCGGATCCATGTAATCTTCCCGGTTAAGCTTGCCGGACTCCACGGCTTCATCCAGTGCTGCATTGTAACGTTCATCCAGATCCTGGAGAGCCGCATCTACATCAGTGATGAGACCTGTAAGAATCTTATCATAAACATTCTGATAGGTATCCCCTTCAATGGCAAGATTATTATCCGGTGTCGGGTACTTGATGCAGTATGCATCCATATCAGAAAACTTCTGCCAGTTTGTATCCATATCTGTTTTTTCCGATCCGCCTGTGACAGCATCTCCCAGAATGGAGATATCCAGCTCCGCATTACTGGTCGCAGCAGCTACTTCATCTGAATACAGATAGTTCATGAATTCTGCCACCTTATCTGCATAGCCTTCCTTCTGTGCCTTCGAATTTGCCACGTAGGACATGGAAACGCCTACCGGCTCTTTATAGCGGTTGTCAGCATCCTGTACCGGATAATAGATCATCTCCCACTCAAAATCACAGGGGAACTGGTTCTTAAATGTAGTAACATCTGATGACATTACACCGATCATAGCAATATTGCCGGCGGAAAACTGCGCTCTTGCAGTATCACCATCCATGGTTTCATATCCCGGAAACATGCTTCCATCATCGATAAATGTCTGAAGATGTTCAAAGAATCCGCTAAGAGAAGCAAAATTATATCTTCCTGTGGTATGATCAAAATATTCATCCCCTACACTGGCTGCATTCGGAAGGTTTACATAAAAGTAATTATATGATCCGTATCCCATAGCCAGGGCATACCCATAAATTTGTCCATTTCCATTATCTGTGATAATCCTGGCTGCTTCCTCCATCTCATCCCAGGTCTCAGGAAGTTCCAGACCATTTTCCTCAAAAATCTCCTTATTACATGCCAGACCATAGGTGGTAACTCTTACCGGAACCGAATAGGTCTTCCCTCCAAACTCTCCATATCCGGGCGCGTTATATTCCCCGAATCTGTCTATAAGAGGAGAAAATCCCTCTTCCTCATCCCATGCCATGATATAACCGGCCTCTGCATAATTTCCAATCTTATTGCATTTGTAGATATCCGGACCCTCTCCCGCGGACACCGCCACATCCAGAGTGCTGTAATAGTCGCTTCCGTAAACCGTATACTCTACTTCTATCCCCTTCTCTTTTCCTATTGTTTCGTTAAATTTCTGGATTTTCTCTTCAAAAACCGCCTGGTCATGCTGGTCATTGGACCACATTGTTAATTTTTGTACCTCCTGGGAATCTGAAGCATATGCCGCAGGTGCCGCCAGAAATATTGTTCCCATCATAAACGTCAATGCTGCCAGAGCTTTTGTCTTTCTCATAAAATATCCCTCCATATAAAATTTTTAAAAATCGGCGTCTCTGTTTTGTTCGTGTATTCTGCAGAATGCTCTGAACTTTATATTAAAATTCTAGCATAGGGCACAATTATGTGAAATATGAAAAAATATCAACTTTTACCATATCTTCCCGGTTTTATGACATTTATATAGATATGTTGACATTTATTCATATTGTTTTTCGTCTTCTCAAATGATAAAATATACAAAAATGTGATTTTGAAAGGAAGGACTTTATGGAATTCATTCATACAGAAGGCAAGGCAATTAAAACCGAAAGCAGCCGCTTGCTTCATCTCAGAGGAACCTGTGTAGGGGGATGGATGAACACAGAGAACTTTATAAACGGGTATCCCGGCACAGAGACCTCACTCCGGGAACATGTAAAAAAACGTCTGGGTGATGAGCTTGGCACACTCTTTTTTGAAGAAATGCTTTCTAATTTTCTATCAGAGGCGGATATCAGGTTTATCAAATCGACCGGAGCTACCTGTATCCGCCTGGCGCTGAACTACCGGCATTTTGAAGATGATGAACATCCTTATGTATATAAAGAGGAGGGCTTTTCCAGATTAAAGAACATTGTTGATCTTTGCGAAAAATATGAAATTTATGCCATTTTTGATATGCACGCTATCCAGGGCTGGCAGAACACGCACTGGCACAGTGATAATGACCGGGGAATTTCCCTTTTCTGGACGGATGCCTGCTATCAGGAAAGATACTTCGCGCTTATGCAGGAAATTGCCCGGCGGTTCAGGGACTGTCCGGCAGTAGCCGGATATGAGCTTTTCAATGAACCCAGCTCAAGCTGCCGCAGCGGAGATTATCCTTTTAACATGTATGAAAATTTTACCTCAGACTATGCCAGATTCAACCGGATCGTCCGGAAGACCGTGGAAAAGATCCGGGAAATTGACAGGAAACATATCATTTTTATTGAAGGCGATTCCTACGGACACAATTTTGCCGGACTTGAAGAACCTTTTGATGATAACCTGGTATACTCCTCCCACGACTATATTGTCTCCAGTTTCGGTCCCGGGAAATATCCGGGCTTTTATGAACAGCTCCATAATGACCGCATTGAAAAAAGCAGTTACTGGGATTATGAACAGCAGATCCGCCATATCAGGGAAACCGAAGGCTGGCAATTCTCTGAGAAATACCAGGTTCCCCTCTGGGTTGGGGAATTCGGCTCCCAGTATTGCACCGGTGAAGATGATAATCGCTATCGTCTCGCTTCCATGGATGATCAGTTAAAGGCCATGAATGAGCTTGGTCTGAACTGGACCACCTGGACTTACAAGGACTGCGGCACTATGGGATGGGTGACACTGTCCCCGGAGGGAAAATACCTTCAGAAAGTAGCGCCTGTCCAGAGAGTCAAAGGACTTCTGGCAGCAGAAAACTTTACAGCCTGGAGAGGCGAATGCCCCGGCAAGGAATTCACCAAAAAATTTACGGAATATTTTATGCCCTTGCTGACCGAATCCAGTCATTACACCTTTGGTACCTTCCAGAAATGCGTAAATTACGCCCTGCTCACCGGTTTTTCTGCCGGCGTGCTCCAGCCGGAATATGCGGCTCTCTTTGAAGGCTGCCAGGCTGAAGACATAAAAGAGATTATGAAATCCTTTGCTCTGGAAAACTGTATCGTCAATGAGCCTTATATCGGGATTTTAAAGAAACGTCTTGCGCGGGAATAAATAATACAGCTCCGCCATTTACACATGCAATGACGGAGCTGTGTTCTGTATCACGGACGGAATTTATTTCTTAACAGCCATATTGTTTTTTCAATCTTCTGATTTCTTCTTTCATCTGATCCACAACTGTATCCGGACCAATGATCTTCACATTCTCTCCCAGGGATATAATCCATCCCATAAACTGTCCGCTTACATGTACATTCACATTCACAGTGAAATGATTCTTATCTGCCGGAATCAGCAATATGTCTTTGCCAAAACGATCAATCATAACACCTGCCAGTGAATTATCCACCAGAAGCCTGACTGTCTGTTCTTCTCCGCCGAACATTCCAAAGCTCTTCTTCGTATATTCCGCCATATCCAGCTTCTTAAAATGTTCTTTTCCCTCACGCACCTCATCGGACATACTGATATGCAGCATTTTATCTACACGATAATGCTTTATCTTACCTGCGTCAGAATCATATCCAACCATATAATAATTCTCATTATCCCAGGAAAGTCCCCATGGGCTTATATGGTAGCAGACTCCGCCATGTCTGAGTTCCATCTCTTTTTTCACATTCCACTGGTAGTACTGAAATTTAATCTTTTTATTCTCAGAAATCGCATTATGGATTGCGTCAACAGTATAATAAATACTCTCATTCATTGTCTTGATCCGGCCGGATACATAAACCTGCCGCTGCAGCTTCTGCGCCTCATATTTGCTCACCTGTTTCTCCAGTTTTCTGATCAGCGCATTGGATTTCCGTTCCGTAATAAAACGGGAGGACTGGATTGCATCAACCAGAAGCTTCAGTTCCGGAAGTTCAAAGGACCGGCTTACTACATGATAGTGATAGCGGTTGCCCACCGGTTCCCCTTCCACTTCAATTCCAAGCTCTTCCAGATCCCGCAGATCCTGATAAATGCTCCTGCGGTCAGCGGTAATTTCATAAGCCCCGAGAGCGTCCATAATCTCCGGCATGGTAATATAGTGATCCTCGTCTGTACACTCCAGCATAATCTCAGCCAGACGGTATAATTTAAACTTCTGATGGGTTCCCTTAGGCATCTCTTTCCCTCCGGTCTACTATTTAATAAGAGTTTCATACCTTATCTATTAACGGTTCTGATGTATAGCCTTATTATACTGCCGGCAGTTTTGCAAATCAACGATATTGCCAGGCGCCCCGCAACCAGCCGGACGATTCCCCGGATACCGGATCCGGACGGTGATGAAAAACCCGCTATTTCCACATTCCCGGATTTATGATATACTGGAGACAATGAAACCATTGATCCATCTTAAAGAAAATATATGAATGCACCGCAAATGGAAAAATATAAGAAATTAAATGCAAATACCATAAAATTGATTGCCATTATAGCAATGACAATAGACCATATTACATGGATGATATTTCCGGGATATCCAACGGATTTTATTCCTGTTTTGCTGCATATCACCGGCAGGATTACATGTCCTGTTATGTGTTACTTTATAGCAGAAGGATATCATTATACAAGGAATGTGCAAAAATATACCCGTCGTTTATTTTTGTTTGCTTTCATATCCCATTTTGCTTATGTATTTGCATCTGCAAATTTTGTAGATTGGAAATCGTTTATTCCCTGTTATTATGGAAGTGTATTAAATCAGACAAGTGTAATGTGGCCGCTTGCATGGGGACTGGTTATGCTGCGGGTAGCAAACAGTCAGAAAATACAGAAAAATTCGATAAAAACCATACTGATCATTCTTATCTGTCTGGTTAGTTTCCCCAGCGACTGGAGCTGTGTTGCAAGCTTATGTATCCTGGCATTTGGAACAAACAGAGGAAAAACCAGTACACAAATGTTATGGATGATTTTCTATGTAGCAATTTATGCCGTAGTATATTTCTTTGCAATAGATAAAGTCTATGGCCTGCTGCAAATGGCAGTTGTTTTCGCAATTCCGATTATTATGATGTACAACGGGCAGAGAGGTAAAAATCAAAAATGGAACAGCATCATGAAATGGTTGTTTTACATATATTATCCGTTACATCTTTTTATTATCGGCTGGATTCAATATGTGCGGTAAAATGAGGGGCTTTCTGAAAACAGACAGCCCCTTGTTTTGTCGGCTCATATTCCATGGCAGCACAAGGAATCAGAACCAATTTTCTCCCTTTCTGATATCACAATACACAATTTTCTGATTTATCAGCAGCGGAACCGATAGATATTCCGTATCACTGATGATAAGCACTGCATTTTGTTGTACCTTTACTTCTCTGATCCCGGAATAATCTTCCATCGGCCACTCTCCTTCTTCCTCAAATGGATACGATTTTCTATAATCGTACACGCGGTACGGAAATATACCTGGTTTTCCTGTTTCATCACACTCATAAATTGCCTGTATATTTTCATCATAATATGCCCAGACCGGTTCATACCTGCCCCAGTCAGCCGGTTCCACAATTTTTCCGCATACTTCATAGGACTCATCTTCAAAGACTACATGAGACGGATCCTCCAGGATATCCTCCATTCTGATCATCTGTGCCGGATGTTGCCCCCTGCCAAATTTAAGATCCAGCCACATGGTAATTTCCTGCATGGTAGCCGGAGTGATTTCTTCATCCGGAAGTACGCTGTCCAGAAACTGCTCATAATATCGATTACATGCCATATGATGTGTATCATGATCTTCCTGATGCATCAGAAATACGAAGTACTCATTCCTGTCCATATTTTTCTTATAACATTCCAGCATCTTCTTATAATATTCCTTTTCTGTCTGTAAAACATTATGAAAGAAAATATCATCCGCATCTGTACTGAAAATGGCCGCTCCGCTGATGCCGCCCGGACAATGAACGGTATTCAGAATGTCTCTGGTCGTCCATTGAAATCCCCAGATACCGCTGCCAGCATCCGGTCTTCTGAAGTTTTCCAGATCCATCTTATAAACATCCCATGGACAGCCCCGGTGAAACATGCTGGTATCACAGGTTCCGTGGTCGTACCCCAGTCCCCACAGACCTCTGATTCCGGCCTTCTCACAACTCTTTACAAAATGACCTCCTACACTTCCTACCCACTGGTCAATGCCTGCGATCTGGGTATAATAGGGAAAACTGTATTCTGTCAGTGATTTCATTCTGGAAAAAAATTCATCAGTCTCAGTCTGGCTGTGCTGTGTATTATAATTATCCGTATTCAGGAAGAAATTGGATGTAGGCATAATTCCATAATCATCTCCATAGGATTCATGCCATTCTGTCAGCTTCTTTTTTTTGAAAAAACCAACGATGGGATCGATCAGCCATGTCACGGGCAGATTGTGTTTACGGTAAATCGGAAGCAGCTCTTTTGCCGCCTTATCAAATCCATTTCCCACCGCATTACGCATCACTGTGATATCTGCATCCTCGTAAGCAGAAGGATCATACCCGTAATGAAAATTACTGCTGATAACCATGCAGAGGAAAAATTCCTTTTCTCCAAATATAGCACACGGGATGCGGTAGCGTGTTTTCTTAATATCCACTTCTATTATCCCGCGTCCCTTTTTCAGACACATACCGGTCATATAAATTCCTTTTTCACAGCGCTCCGCCGTAATGTCTTTTACCCATTCCGAAGGTGCAAAGCAAATTTCCTCCGGCGTAATATCCTCTCCATAAAAATACCATTCGCATTTTCTTCCTGCGATCCCAACAATTTTAGGTGTCAGCTTCATATTTTTTCTCCTCCCTGCGCGTTTTTTCAGCGCATAATAGAATACCCGGCAGGTATTTCCTTTATGATTTCACTGCTCCGGATGCCAGTCCGTTTACAATATCTTTCTGCATTAACAAATAAAAAATAATCATAGGCAGGCTGATGATCATCACTGCTGCCATCACATATTCCCATTGCGTATTGTACTGTCCGGAAAAATACATCAGTCCTGCCGGCATGGTTTTGGAATCCTTTGTGGTCAGAACAATGATCGGAAGCAGCAAATCGTTCCAGATGTTAATTGCATTGATGATTATCAGCGTACTCATAACCGGTTTGATCAGCGGCCTTACAATCTGGAACATCATACGAAAAATACCACATCCGTCCATACTGGCTGCTTCCTCAATTTCAAGCGGCAGGCCCCTAATAAAATTCGTAATCAGCATAACGCCCATAGGCAGCGAGAACGCAGTATACACCAGAATCAGTCCCAGCGGATTATTGACCAGATGCAGTCTGGTAATCATTTTAAACAGCGGTATGATCGCCATCTGAATGGGAAACATGATTCCGCTCAAAAGCACTACAAACAGAGGACCTTTTCCTGCAAATTTCATTCTCGCAAAAGGATAGGCCGTAATAATATTTAGAAAATAAATTGCCAGAAGGCTTCCTCCCGTTACCGCGATACTGTTTAGAAAAGATCGTCCAAAATTCCCCTTAGTCCATGCCGTAATATAATTTCCAATATAAAAACTCTCCGGCAGCGACAGACCTGACGTACGGATCTCGGAAGATGTCTTAAATGAATTCATCAGCACCGCAAAAACGGGATAAATATATACCAGAGCAATTACAGTAAGCAAAAGATATCCGCATATTCTTAATCCTTTTTTCTTCATTTACCTATTCCTCCTTCTGACCTGTGACCTTCATCTGAATCAGCGAAACAATTAAAACAAGAACAAACAGGATGGTCGATTCCGCTGACGCATAACCATAATAATGTGCAGAACCTCCAAATGCCTCATTGAAAATGCGTACTGTCATCAGCTCCGAGGTATTAAAGGGACCTCCCTGGGTCATAACATAAGTGAGATCAAATGCCTTAATACATCCGATAGTAGTCAGCAGAATTGCAATCGAGATCGTTGGTTTCAGCAGGGGCAGCGTAATATACCGGATCTGCTGCCAGGTGCCTGCCCCGTCAATTCTGGCACTCTCATAAATATCTGCCGAAATGGACTGCAGACCAGCCAGAAGAATAATCATGTTATTCCCCTGACCTTTCCAGATATCCACAAAAATAACCGCATACAATGCCAGTTTATAATTTCCGAGAAAATCCAACACCGGCAGGTTCAAAAGCTGTGAAATTGAATTGAAAATACCATTAGCGGGATCAAACATGAACTTCCAGGTATATCCAATAGCCACTGTACTCATAACCACCGGAAGAAAAAAGCAGGTTCGGTAAAAACTTTTCAGCCGGATATTATTCAGCGCAATTGCCAGTGATACGGAAATAAACAGTCCAATCGTATTGTAGCAAAGAATCAGTTTTACATTATTCAAAATCGAAGCCCAGAATTTTTTATCATTGGCAAAAATATTGATATAATTTCTTAACCCCACAAAATTTAATTTAGGCTGAAATCCGTCGTAATTGGTGAAACTGTATATGAAAGTAGTTGCCACCGGAATAATAAAAAATATGGTAAAAATAATCAGTCCCGGCAGGATCAGAAAATACGGTTCCAGTTTCCTTTTCCTTTCATTTCGGTACATAGTATTCCTCCCTATTAAGTCAAGTCT
>DKTR01000050.1:450-8766 GCA_002473385.1 Lachnospiraceae bacterium UBA7225 | reverse complement strand
CAAAACGTCTTTAAGATTTTTTGAAGCGATAGGATTCACCTGTTTTCGGATTTGTTATAGGTCCATAAATTGATTTGATCATTTTAAAATCACGCTCCTTTCATAATAGGATCTGTTATTTGTGCGGTTCTTGTCCCTCGTAAATAATTCGTTTCCTCAAATCCGACCATGTTATGTAACGGTCTTGTCTACAAACTGGACAGAAAAATTTATTTACCTTACCGCCGATGTCCACAAACTCCTGACTCTCCCCCTCAAGTCTGCTCTGACAATTTGGACAATTGAACCGATACACTTTCTTTACAGCCTTATCCACGATCTTCATATCACTTCCGCTCCTTACTCAACAACCAGAAAAACCGTCTGTACAAGTCATAATAAACATCTTTACAACATGGAATTCCTAATCTAGCTTTAAGAACGTCATATGACCAACCTTCCGTTACGGCTTTTAAAATATAATCAGCTAGTGTCGGATCAGTTTCTTCGGCAACTCCTTTAATCATATTCAGTCGTTCAGAATAAAACACCTTTGCAATTGCACATCTAGCTGTCGGATCACCCAAGATATTGCCAGATACAAATATCGACAGATTTGATGGACGGGTAGCTAATCCGTCTAGTGATGAATATGCTTTCTTCCAGATTGGATATTGCAGGCAGAAATGTTTTAGTTCATAATACCGATGTTTTTCAAGCCAGTAAGGATTTTTCTCCGATAACTCCGGGCGTATTGTTGTTCCCATATGCTTGTCCTCCTTTCACTGGCTATTCTAGGTTAAAAATAATCAATAGTAAAAACAACCTCGGTGGGAATTGATCAAAAAGAAAGAGCCCTTGTTAGGACTCCTCTCTAATTATTTTATCATCTTTAGTTCTGACATAAGTAGGTATACCGTTTAAGATAACTTTACCAGATAATCTGCACATCATATTCACAAATATTCCAGGCCCTTCGATAAAGAACAATCGCCCAACACATTCATTGGTTCCATCCCTCTCGATGTCCGCCCAATCAAGGCATTTGACTCTTTTATTCTTTTGGAGAATCCTAAATAAACAAATACTCATAGGTTCATCATAGTAAAGTGTAAATATGTTTCTACTCATGTTATCACGCTCCTTTCATAAGAGCGCTTGCAATTCTTGCGAAGTTTTCCACCGAATCATAGTCATTTCACATGGGTAATCCTCGTATCCTATCGTCTCGCATGTAATAAATCCCTCTAATACGCCACGAATGATTTCAGCTTCATATTGCTTATAAGGAAAAATATAATCTGGTAACTCTCTATGTATTTCACCACAGTAAGGGCAACGAAAACGTTGTACCTTTATCTGTCGAGTTTGCCTAGCCTTAGTTCGCACGATCCTTGGAACACTATCGTAGTATTTTAAAGGCTTACCACATTCCAGACAAACCTGTTTTCTTTCAGTTTCCATGCCATCCCCCCTTCCATTGCAAATCAATTATAACACTGTTTGAAAAGAAGGAAATGATTTGCTCTCCTGACACCATTTTGATTAAACAAAAAAAAGAGTACCAACAGATTTTGAACTTAACCTGCTGATACTCTTGATTTGGATTATTATACCGCTTCTGTTTTTTCCTTGTACAATTTTCTGCACCGTTTGGTGTCAGATTGGTGTCAATGTGTCAACCGAAAACCCCGGAAGCCGCATAAATACTGGATTTTTTACGATAAACTCTTCATTGTCGGGAACAACAGTACGTCTCTGATCGCCTGCGAATCTGTAAGCAGCATACACATACGGTCTATTCCAAAACCGATACCTCCCGTAGGCGGCATACCGATCTCGAGGGCATTTAAGAAGTCCTCATCGGTGGTGTTTGCCTCTTCGTCTCCCTGGGCGAGCTGTTCTTCCTGTGCTTTGAAGCGCTCCCGCTGATCGACCGGATCGTTCAGCTCAGAGTAAGCGTTTGCCATCTCCCAGCCATTCATAAAGAACTCAAAGCGCTCTACGTACTCCGGATTTTCCGGTTTCTTTTTCGTGAGCGGTGAAATCTCAATCGGGTGATCCATGACAAAGGTCGGCTGGATCATATGCTCTTCTGCAAATTCTTCGAAGAAGAGGTTTAAAATGTCACCTTTTTTGTGACGCTCCTCGTATTCTACATGATGCTCCTTTGCTACAGTTCTTGCTTCCTCCAGTGTGTGGATTTCATTGAAATCTACGCCGGCATATTTCTTTACAGCATCGAGCATCGTGATGCGTTCAAAAGGCTTGCCAAGATCCATTTCCACGCCATTATAGACGATTTTCGTGGTTCCGAGAACCTCCTGCGCAACATAGCGGTACAGATTTTCCGTCAGATCCATCATACCATTGTAGTCAGTGTACGCCTGGTAAAGCTCCATCAGCGTGAATTCCGGATTGTGCCTGGTATCCAGACCCTCGTTACGGAATACTCTGCCGATCTCATATACCTTTTCCAGTCCTCCCACGATCAGACGCTTTAAGTAAAGCTCCAGTGAGATACGCAGCTTCAGATCCTCATTGAGCGCATTAAAATGTGTCTCAAACGGACGCGCAGCCGCACCGCCGGCGTTTGGCACCAGCATCGGTGTCTCCACCTCCATAAAGCCCTGCCCGTCCAGATATCTGCGGATAGCGGACAGAATCCGGGAACGCTTGATGAACGTATCCTTTACCTCCGGATTCATGATCAGATCAACATAACGCTGACGATAGCGCAGATCTGTGTTTGTCAGTCCATGGAATTTCTCCGGCAAAATCTGCAGGCTCTTTGAGAGCAGCGTAACCTCCGATGCATGAACAGAGATCTCTCCGGTTTTTGTCTTGAAAACCTCACCCTTTATACCGACAATATCACCGATATCCATCCTCTTAAACGCCTTATACTCTTCCTCACCAACGCTGTCACGCGCTACGTAGGACTGTATATTGCCCTTGAGATCCTGAATATTACAGAAGGAGGCCTTTCCCATGACACGTTTTGACATCATACGTCCAGCCAGAGTAACGGATTTTCCCTCCAGCTCTTCAAAATGATCTCTGACATCCTGGCTGTGATGTGTACGGCTGTATTTTGTGATCTCAAAAGGATTTCTGCCGCTCTCCATCAGCTCTGCCAGCTTCTCGCGGCGCACCTTACGAAGCTGATTTTCATCAACCTCCTGGACATTCTTCTGCTTATTATTCTCCTGTGCCATGCTTGCCTCTCCTATTTCTTCCTATGATTATTATATAACTTATGATCTCTGAATACCAAGTACGCGGTATTTGCAGATACCGACCTGTGTCTCTACCTCAATTTCCTGTCCAGTAGTCGCACCGATCAGTGCCTTTCCTACCGGAGATTCGTTGGAAATCTTGCCCATAAGACTGTTTGCCTCGGTTGAACCCACGATCTGGTACTCAATCTCTTCCTCATATTCCTCATCATAAAGCTTTACTGTGCAGCCAACATTGATTCTGTCGAGATCGACATCGTCCTCCACAACTACCTCAGCGTTTTTGAGAATTTTTTCGATTTCCTCAATTCTTGCCTCAATGTCACGCTGCTCATCTTTTGCTGCGTCATATTCTGCGTTTTCTGATAAATCGCCCTGTTCTCTCGCCTCTTTAATCTTTGCGGCAACCTCTTTTCTGCGTACGACCTTCAGATCATGCATTTCATCTTCTAATGCTTTCAACCCCGCATATGTTAATAAGTTCTTTTTTCCATCCATAACTTTACACCTTCCTGTTTATATACTGCTAAAAAATAGTCTTCCCCTTTGCTGCAACATTCAAAGTATTATATATCATCAAATCGCCGCTGTCAAGCGCGTAACAGCATTTTCACGATTACGTGCATAACAGCATTTTTCGATTACGCCAGTTCCTCCAGAAGCTCCTTCATCTGCGCAATACTGTCAATCTCATTTACTTTTCTGCGCAGCGCGGCGCTGTGCGGATAACCTGCCGTATACCACGCCACATGCTTGCGCATCTCGCGGATACCTGTATATTCTCCTTTATACTGAATCAGCAGAGCGGCATGCCGCAGGATCATTTCCTTTACCTGCGCCGGCTGCGGCTTTTCCGGTACAAGACCTTCTTTATCATATGCGCTCAGTTCCTGAAATATCCACGGATTTCCCCGGGCTGCCCTGCCGATCATAATGCCGTCGCACCCTGTTTCATCAAACATTTTCCGGGCCTTTTCCGGACCATCGACATCACCGTTGCCTATCACCGGAATCTTCACCGCTTCTTTAACCTGCCGGATAATATCCCAATCGGCCAGTCCGGCATAATACTGCATACGTGTCCGCCCGTGAACAGTGATTGCCGCCGCTCCCGCTGCCTCCATACGCTTTGCAAATTCTACGGCATTGACACAGGTCTCGTCAAAACCCTTGCGGAATTTCACAGTAACCGGCTTTTTGATTGCCGCCGCTGTTTTCCGGACAATCTTCTCTGCAAGCAGAGGATCTTTCATCAATGCTGATCCCTCTCCGTTATTCACCACCTTCGGAACCGGACAGCCCATATTGAAATCGAGGATATCAAACGGACGCCCCTCTATCTGCTGTGCTACCTCGCAGATCAGATCAGGATCGCTTCCGAAGAGCTGCAGAGATACAGGATGCTCACTGTCTGCAATCTCCATCAGCTTTTCTGTATTTTTATTGTGAAAGGAAATTGCCTTTGCACTCACCATCTCTGTGCAGAGCAGCCCTGCTCCCATTTCCTTACAAAGCAAACGAAATGGCAGGTCGGTCACACCTGCCATCGGAGCAAGAATATAAGGGTTTGTAAGCTCCACTTTTCCTATTTTCAAACTCATTCATCTTCCTCCAGAAAAAATACCCGGTAATACATCTCCAGCGATTCCAGAAGATCCTGCTTTGTCCGCTGCAGTTCACGAATTTTTAAGACACTGCCAATCTCATCATAAAAGAAATCATCCGAAGCAGCCTCCGTGCGGAACTGCAGCTCACCGTCCTCATCAAATTCCAGAGTAAGGATTCCTCCAACATCGTGCGTGTAAAGCACACACATGATCTTCAGTTCATCCTTCACTGTATCGGGAAGGGCTTCAAAATCCTCGTTCAGATAATATTTTTCGTTATACGCACTTGCCGCGCACAAAACCACATTTTCTTCATACATATCTGTTTCCTCTTTTTCAGCAGTACTGATAAATACCGCGGACAGAAACCTCGCCCGCATATACCCGGGCAACTGTTCCATCCTCTTTTTCCACC
Organism: Lachnospiraceae bacterium UBA7225; assembly: GCA_002473385.1. Lineage (GTDB taxonomy): Bacteria > Bacillota > Clostridia > Lachnospirales > Lachnospiraceae > Marvinbryantia. The sequence continues at coordinate 3,526 of DKTR01000050.1, read as the reverse complement.
AGAAGCTGTCCCAGTTCATCAATGCCTCTTGCAACACCGGTGTACTCTCCGCCGGGATCAAGCACACGCACCTCCCGGTTCATATTGGCCAGCAGTTCCTGGTATTCACTGCCAAGCAGCGACATATCCTGTGTTTCAATAAACTTCTCATAATATTTTTCAAAATATCTCATGCAGGTACAGATAATTGCACCGCGGTCGACCGGATACCCAAGCTCCAGCTGTAAAGAAGTGGCAATCTCTTTTAATTCCTCCGGAAGTTCCGTAATGTTAGCATTGATGCCGGTTCCGATTACCACATAATGAATGCCCTCCATCTCCGCGCTCATCTCCGTAAGCGTCCCGGACAGTTTTTTCCCGTGAAGCACAAGGTCGTTTGGCCACTTGATTTTTACATCCAGCCCGGTAACATCGCAGACCGCCTTCGCCGCCGCCATCCCAATCACAAGAGTCAGCATGGATGCTTTCTCCGGACGGATCTGCGGCCGGAGCAAAATGCTCATAGCGATCGTTGTACCATGCGGTGTGATCCATGTTCTTCCGCGCCGTCCCTTGCCGCCGCTCTGATAATCAGCGACCACCAGGGTACCGTGCGGCGCCCCCTGCTCCGCCAGCTTTTTCAAATAATCATTTGTAGAGGTCACGGTATCAAGATATACCAGCTCCTGCCCCGCCCAGACAGTTTCCATGCGGCTTTTCAGCTCTGCACCGGAAACCGTATCGGGCGCCGTCAGCAGACGGTAACCTTTATTTTGTATCGCTTCGATCTCATAGCCCTCTTCTCTGAGCTGCCGGATGCCCTTCCAGATGGCAGCCCGCGTCACTCCAAGCTGCCCGCAGAGCTCCTGCCCGGACACATAGTCTTCTCCGGCGCGCAGCGCACTTAAAATCTCACTCTTCATAATATCCGTTATTCTCCAAGCGTCGCCAGCATAACCGCCTTAATTGTATGCATCCTGTTCTCCGCTTCCTGGAACACCTTTGAGTGTCCGCTGCGGAACACCTCGTCCGTCACTTCCATCTCTGTCAGACCAAAGCGCTCGCCCATTTCTTTCCCAATTCCGGTGTTCAGATCATGGAAGGATGGCAGACAGTGCAGGAAAATAACATCCTCGCTTCCGTTATCCATGACCTCTTTCGTCACCTTATACGGCGTGAGATCGCGGATGCGTTCCTCCCACACCTCATCCGGTTCGCCCATGGAAACCCAGACATCCGTACAGATAACATCGGCACCCTTCGTGCCCTCCTTCACATCCTCCGTCAATGTGATTGTCGCCCCGGACTCCTTCGCATACTCCAGGCACTCATCTACCAGAGACTGTGCCGGGAAATATTTCTTCGGCGCACACGCCACAAAATCCATGCCCATCTTCGCGCAGGCAATCATGTAAGAATTGCCCATGTTGTAGCGCGCATCTCCCAGATATACCAGCCGGATGCCCTTCAATCTGCCGAAGTTTTCCTGAATGGTAAGCATATCCGCCAGCATCTGGGTCGGATGGTATTCATTTGTCAGACCGTTCCAGACCGGAACTCCGGCATAGCGCGCCAGTTCCTCTACGATCTCCTGCCCATAGCCGCGGTACTCAATCCCCTCAAACATGCTTCCAAGCACTCTTGCCGTGTCCTCAATGCTTTCCTTTTTCCCAATCTGCGAACTCTTCGGATCGAGATATGTGGTTCCCATGCCAAGATCATGCGCTGCCACCTCGAACGAGCAGCGCGTTCTGGTACTCGTCTTTTCAAATATCAGTGCAACATTTTTGCCCCGGTGGATATCAACCGGAATGCCCTTTTTTTTCTTTTCCTTCAATACCGCAGAAAGCTCCAGCAGACTGGAAATCTCTTCCGGTGTAAAATCTTTTAACGTTAAAAAATTACGTCCTTTTAAATCAGCCATTTTATTTTTCATACTCCTCAGTTTCCATTTTTCCTGGATTCCCAGATCTGCTATTTTCTCTCCCGCCTGCTGCCAGATACGCCCGATCAGATTCTCCGGACGTTCCTGTTCACCCTCGCGCAGTACGCGCAATGCATCCTGATAGCCGCGCTCCATATTTTCCTGGCACCGCACGGCGGAGAAATCCATAATATTGCCCAGATCATCCTCCGGCGCAATTGTAATTACATTCACATTTTCGGGAATAGACACAGGGCGTTCAATGCCGATGCCGTAAATCCGGATGACAATGATATTTTTCATGCCTTTCTGCAGCAGCGTGCTGATCGGCACATTGTCCACAAAGCCGCCGTCCAGATAGCGTTTTCCCTCTATCTTTTCGCTTTTAAAGATAGGAGAAATATAGGAACTGGCAAGCAGATAATTTACCATATCCTCCTCGTCTGCCTCGTTCATATGGATCTCCAGCGCTTTGCGGTCTGTTACCGAAACGGTCCGCACATAGAAATCAATTGCAGATTCGCGTATCTTCTGCGTATTTATATTTTCTTTCAGCAGGGCACGCAGAGGCTCGATCTCGATTCCCTTATCTCTCAGGAATTCACGTCCAAGCTTCAGAACTTCCGTGATCGGCAGTCTGCCCTCAAACAACGCCTGCATGGTGTCATCATCCACGCCGTCCATGATGCTGGAATATTTGATGTTTTTCCAGAGCTTTTCCGCCCGCCCGATGTCGTCCATGCAGATCAGGGCTCCGTTCAGAGCACCAACCGAAGTGCCTGCAACTGCTCTGATCTTTACGCCTGCCTCTCGCAGCGCTTTCCAGGCGCCCACCTGATAGGCACCCTTCGCACCGCCGCCCTCCAGCACGATCCCATATTCTCTGCTTAAATCTATTTTCGGCATAAATGCTTGTATTCCTTTGCTTTCCTATTCACTTTTTGCGATTTCCACAGCAGCCTTCACAAAACCTGCCATGTTCTGCAGCTCGGATGGAATGATGATCTTGGTCGCCTGTCCGTCCGCCACCTTTGTCATTGCCTCAAAGCTCTTAAGTGCAAGCACACTGGAATCTGCTCCTGCCTCCTTTAAGAACCGGATACCATCTGCATTTGCCTGCTGCACTTTCAAAATGGCTTCCGCCTGACCTTCCGCCTCGCGGATCATCTTTTC
>DKTR01000050.1:0-174 GCA_002473385.1 Lachnospiraceae bacterium UBA7225 | reverse complement strand
TTCCGCCTCGCGGATCATCTTTTCTTTTGCCGCTTCAGCACGCAGGATCGCCGCCTGCTTTTCTGCCTCTGCATCCAGAATGATGGACTGCTTTTTACCTTCTGCAATCAAGATGGCGGATTTCTTTTCGCCCTCTGCCACAAGGATTGTCTCACGGCGCTCACGCTCTGCCTT
>DKTR01000130.1:22629-33455 GCA_002473385.1 Lachnospiraceae bacterium UBA7225 | reverse complement strand
CTTTTGACCCCAACATCATTTTATAACTTGTTATAACTTTTATCAATCATAATCCGTCTTCTGCATGATTTTCCCGTTTCTGCGCACACTAATTGACAAACATGTATTTTGAAAAAAGGAGCCGCCGCATATGAAAATAAACAGAGAAAATGAAACTATTATCGAATCCTACGATTATCTCGGAAAATCAGCTTCCCGGACAGACTGCACCGGACTGATTCCCTCCGCGCCGCAGAGCGATTATGAGTTGGAATCGTATGAAAATATCTACCCATTCCTTCCGCCGCATATCGCAGGCGCAGGTGAACCGAATATTTCAGGAAAGGCAGATACCGGTGCAGCATCAAATATTTCCGGCAGGGCAGATACCAGTGCAGCATCGGATACTCCTTCCGGAAGGACAGGCTTACAAACCAGAAATCGCACATAAAAGAGACTTGTCTGAACCGCCTCCTGTGATATATAATAAATAGCAAATAAATATTTTCTCACAGGAGGTACATATGGAAAAATCAAAGGTCTATTTTACAAATCTGCGCGCAGATGGAAACCATAATCTGCAGCAGAAGCTTGCCCGCCTGATCAAAAAAGCAGGCATCGCTGATATCGATTTTGAAAATAAATATACTGCAATTAAAATTCATTTTGGCGAACCGGGCAATCTTGCCTATCTGCGTCCGAATTACGCGAAAACAGTCGTCGACATCGTGAAGGAGCTTGGCGGAAAGCCGTTTCTGACAGACTGTAACACACTCTATGTTGGCGGACGCAAAAATGCGCTTGATCATATTGAAAGCGCTTATGTCAACGGCTTTTCCCCGTTTTCCACCGGCTGCCACATTCTGATCGCCGATGGTCTGAAGGGTACGGACGATGTGCTGGTTCCGGTAGAGGGCGGTGAATATGTAAAAGAAGCAAAAATCGGACGCGCTGTGATGGATGCCGACATCGTAATCAGTCTGACGCATTTCAAAGGACATGAGGCGACCGGCTTTGGCGGCACTTTGAAGAATCTCGGCATGGGCTGCGGCTCCCGCGCCGGAAAAATGGAGATGCACAGCGCCGGAAAGCCGTCTGTAAATGCAGATGCCTGCGTAGGCTGCGGAGCCTGCAGCCGTATCTGTGCACACGGAGCTGCTGTTGTGACAGACAAGAAGGCATCCATTGACCACAACAAATGTGTAGGCTGCGGCAGATGTATTGGTGTCTGTCCAAAGGATGCGGTAGAAGCGGCAAGCGACGAGGCAAACGATATCTTAAACTGTAAGATTGCTGAATATTCCAAAGCAGTCATCGACGGCAGACCGAATTTCCATATCAGCCTGGTAATTGATGTTTCTCCGAACTGCGACTGCCATGCGGAAAACGATCTTCCGATCGTGCCGGATGTCGGTATGTTCGCCTCCTTCGATCCAGTCGCTCTGGACGTAGCATGCGCCGATGCTGTAAATGCGCAGCCGGTCATCCATGGCAGCGTTCTGGATGAAGCCCGCCAGAAACACGACCATACCGGACACGATCATTTCCACATGAGTCATCCGGACACAAACTGGAAATCCTGCATCGAGCATGCAAAGAAAATCGGTATCGGAACCGATGAATACGAATTAATTGAAGTATAAATATATAGAGAGTAACTCAGCAGCCAAAAACATGGCTGCTGAGTTTTTAATCTGTGCCTGCCGGTATTTCCACTACTAAAAAACATCAGAAAGCAGTTCTCCCAGTGTTTCGGCCGGCTTACTGTGCGGCGTATTCCGGTAGCGGTCACAGAGATATTCTCCCGGCACCTTTCCCTCATCTGCCAGCTCCTTTAAGTAGCTTTCATCATCGCGGTAATCATGCCGGAATACCAGACTGTTCCGATAGATTACCGGCATCTGCTCCAGCTCCAGCAGCACCTCCCGAAGCTTTTCATCATTTGCGCAAAGAGCTTCGCCAAGCACGATCGCCTGGACGTGCCCGAGATCCAGATATTTGTCCAGCTTATCCTGGTAGTTTTCCCGTACTTCCTTTACGCTGTTTCCCTCCGTCAGGAAATCGCCGAATCCGCCCGTCAGTACCCCATCTCTCCAGTCCAGCTCCATTGCCTGCGCAAAGATACGGTCCTCCAGTTCATGCGCTGCACATCCGCATAGCGCTGCCGCACATACCGCGCATACCAGCAGCATTTTTATGATCCGCATTTTTTCTTCATCCTTTCCAATATGCCAAGGAAAACAGGAACTGCCGCCATCAGTGGTACCAGAGTGCAGATGCCCCATTTGAAATACATCTGCATAGCATTCTCATAATCTCCGGACAGCAGCGACAAAAGCAGTGCAGCTGTGCACATGCCTGCCAGCACCCGGATATGGCTGCCCTTTTGAAAAATTTCCCTCCAGATCTGTCCCAGATGATGGAAGGCGCTCCCGGTCGCCAGAAACAGACCCGGCAGCAAAAATGCCAGAAAAACTACATCCCAGCGCTGCAGGAATCCACCTGGGAGAGACGCGCTGCTCATAAGTGTAAGTGCCGGCCAGGGCAGGCGCAAAAACCCTGCTTCTCCGAAAACCCCCAGCGCAATCCCAAACACAACAAGCAAAAATGCCGCTGTGACAAGTATACCCTTCTGCATTGCCCGCTGCAGCGCCCTTCTCTGCCCGCAGCTCCGGCACCGGATATGCGGCAGATCGTATAAAATCAGCGTCACCTCACAAAAACTTCCAAAAACTGCCCCGCTTCTGATAAAAATCTCCATCACATTAAAAGAGGGGCTGCTATCATAAAAATGTTCCGGCTTTACTGCGCCCGCAGACGCGAGCAGCATAATTGCCAGTGCCGCTGCAACCGGCAAAAAGAAAATTTCCGCCATCCGCCCGCGCACCTGCCCGTCACCTGCCGCTGTCACCGTGCCTGCAAGGAGTGTGCAGATCAGAAGCACATTTTCCCGGGTCTCGGGAAGCAGGAAGATCCGGCAGACAGTTCCTGTAAGCCTGACCAGATATGCCAGATGCAAAAGCAGGAACATAATCATCAGCAGATCAACCGCATATGCGACGCCGGCTCCTGCCCGCTCCCGCAGATACGCCGTGAAGCTGCCCTGCACATACCCGGAAAATCCGGCAAGCAGCCTGACATAGAGGAGTGTCCAGAGAATACCAAGTCCTGTCGCCGCCAGAAACTCCCAGCCCGATGCCCCCGCTTTGGCATACGGCAGAAGCAGCATCAGCCTGGCAATCAGATCTCCAAACAGCAGGCGCGTAATCTGATGGTCTGATATCTTTCTGTTATTTGCGAGCATCATCTTCCTCCTTTTTCCGCATACGGATCCGCTGCCTGTGCCATGCGAAAAACGGACGGCGCAGCAATGTCCGCATGGGCCAGCGGATTAGTCCGTCTCGCAGATCCTGAAAATCATTTACTTCCGGCACAGCAAACGGGCTTAAATAAGGTACGCCAAAGCTCTGCAGGCGTGCCAGATGCAGTATCAGAAAATACACACCGAGTACAATTCCCACAATTCCCAGAGCCCCTCCCAGAAAAATGTTGCCATACTTTATCAGACGCAGCGCCTCGGAAAATTCTTCGTTTGGGATAGAAAAAGAGCCCAGCGCAGTCAGCGCTACCACCACAACAGTCATCGGACTTACCAGATTAGCGGAAACAGCCGACTGGCCAACGATAAGACCGCCGACAATTCCGATGGTATTGCCGATCGCCCCCGGCATCCTAAGCCCTGCCTCCCGGATCAGCTCAAAGGCAAGCTCCATTAAAAGAATCTCCAGAAGAACCGGAAACGGCACGCCTGCACGCGCCTCCGCCAGCGACAGCACCAGATTTGTCGGAAGAAGCTGCGTATGATAACAGCTTGCCGCCACGTAAAGACCCGGCAGAAATGCCGCTAAAAAACCCGAAAAATAGCGGATCAGACGCAGGAAGGATACCACCAGAAAATGACGGTAGTAATCATCATTTGTCTGAAACATAGTATCTGCCGTGGCCGGCAGAATAAGCGCTTCCGGTGAATGATCCAGCAGAATCGCCGCCCTTCCTTCCAGGAGAGCCTGCGAAACACGGTCCGGCCGCTCACTTGTCTGGCACTCAGGAAACGGCGACCATACTTTCTCCTTGATAAGCTGTTCCAGCATACCACTATCCATCACGCTGTCAATATCCGGCAGGTTCAATTTTTTTCTTGCCTTATCCAGTATTTCCCTGTAAGCCACATCCTCCAGATACAAAAGAACCGTCTCTGTCTGCGTGCGGCGGCCAAGCGTCCATCGTTCTGCCTTCAGTGCTTTATCTTTCACGCGTTTCTCTATCAAAGAAATGTTCGTCCCGATATCTTCTGTAAAAGCTTCTCTTGATCCACGGATACTTTTCTCCGCCTCCGCTTTCGGGATTTCTATGAGAATCACCTCCTGGCTAATAGCAAAACGAGAGGATCACACAATGTGTCCTCTCGTTATCCTATCCATTTTTTTCCTTTTTATTCAGCCTGGACGCTTCCGGACAGGCTGCGTACCATAGAATCCTTCTGATTGTCGATGTGTGTGCGCATGGCGCTTCCTGCTTTCACTGCATCCCGCTTCTTTAAAGCACGGCGGATGGTATCGTGCTCCTCCACCAGCAGGCGGTGCATCCTCTTATCCTTCAAATACTCCAGACGGTAACGGTACATCTGCTCGCGGATGTTCTGAAGCATCTGCTGCAGACGGCGGTTGTTTGCCGCACCGTAAATAATCTCGTGAAATGCCATGTCAGTCTCCACGCAGGCGAGCAGATTGTCATCCTCCAAACTGCGTCTGAAGTCGTTCGCAGCTTTTTTCAAGTCGCGAAGCTGATCTTCCGTGATATTTTCGCATGCCTTCTGGACAGCGAGCTCTTCCAGCACAGCACGCACCTCCAGCACATCTTCCAGATCCTGCAGGGTAATCTCCGCCACTACGGCTCCGCGCCGGGGCATCATACGCACCAGCCCCTCCAGCTCCAGCTTCCGGATAGCCTCCCGTACCGGCGTGCGGCTCACTCCGAGACGCTGCGCAAGCTGAATCTCCATCAGGCGCTCACCCGGCTTTAATTCTCCCTTCAAAATCGCTTTCCGCAGAGTATTAAATACTACATCCCGCAGAGGGAGATATTCATTCATATCTACATGGAAATTATCGTTCATTTTTTCCTCCGTACATTATCATCACTTTTGCCCCGCATCCTATGATACAAGATAAACCTGCCTGGCATCCCCGTCTTCGCTAAACATGCGATAAGCCTCCTGCGCCGCCGCTTCCTCTTCAAACAATCCAAATACAGTCGGACCACTTCCGCTCATCATAGCATTCAGCGCTCCGCACGTCATCATGGTTTCTTTAATCTGACGGATGACCGGATATTCGGGAACCGTAACGGTTTCCAGTACATTCCCCATAAGACGTGCCAGTTTCCGCAGATCACCGCGCTTCAGCGCCTCAATCTGACCGTCGATATCCGGATGTTCCTTCAATGCATCTGCCCGCAGATTTCCATATACAAATTTCGTCGACACATGAATACCGGGCTTTGCAATCAAAATGTGACATTTCGGCATGGGCGGCAGCGGTGTCAGTTTTTCACCGATTCCTTCCGCAAGCGCTGTCCCGCGCATGACACAGAAGGGAACATCTGCCCCGATCTTTACGCCGCGCTCCATCAGCTGCTCTATGCTCAGTCCGAGATTAAACAGCTTATTCACACCCACCAGCGCTGCCGCAGCATCAGAACTTCCGCCCGCCATTCCGGCAGCGACCGGAATATATTTGACAAGATCTATCTCCACGCCCTGCTTTATCTGAAACTCGTCCATCAGCAGCTTTGCCGCCCGGTATACCAGATTATCTTCTCCGACAGGCAGGAAGCGCAGGTTTGTCTGGAGGCGGATCTGACCGTCCTCTGCCGTACGCATAGTCAGCTTGTCGTACAGCGGAATGGTCTGCATAATCATTCGTACTTCATGATAACCATCTTCTCTTTTTCGAAGTACATCAAGGCCAAGATTGATTTTTGCCTTTGCTTTCAATTTAATTTCCTTCATCATGTACCTCACTCGTATTTTGTATACAATTCTACCAGAATTGTATCATATTCCGAACAAGATTGCAACCGCTGTCAGCTCACTGTTTTCAAAATTATCAGCTGCGTTCCCGGACGTACATCCTTCTCTTCCAGCTTATTCAGCGCACATATCCTCTGCGGTGTCGTGAAATAATGCTTGGATATCTCCCACAGTGTATCCCCCGGCTGCACAATATATCCAACGATTCCCGGAAGCTCCTGCAGCTTTTTCAGATCCATCTCCCGCTCTTCAATATCCACAATACACTGCTCATGATGGACGCGCACCACAAAGGCATTCAGATTTACACAGATTTTCGCCTCGATTTCTTCACTGTCGATCATCGTAGTGGATAACTGCTCCAGATCGGTCTGCAGGGTAAACCGGCATTCCGGCGTAATATTTTTTACTTCAATGGTCTGTGTGAACGGCACAGCACCCTCCATCACTGCATAAGGCGCCTTGTCATCCGAGGAAACGTACAGAATGGTGACAAAGACCGCCCCTTCCACCTCAATGCCCTGCTCCGTGATCGTCGTGTTGTCGACACGCACTTCGCCGCGGCTGCTGCAGGTCTGAAGCATACGCGGCTGCTTTCCATCAAGGCGGATGCGCTCACTCGCCCGGATCTTGGAAAAATTCTTTACCAGGAGGCTTTCATAAATCTGCTGCTGCGTAACCGGCTGCAGATTGCGGACCGGCGAATAGATGTCCTCCAGCACACGCACCTGTTCCTCCACGTACAGCTTGATGTCCAGATCAAGCACTGCCTCAATGGAAAGCAGACGCCGCTCCCCGTCATAATCCTCCAGCACCTCCAGGCTGCTCTGTGAAAGTACAATATCGATCTGCGGAATCATATCTGCCGTGCATTCCTTGCACTCAATCGTTCCCTGGAAGGGCAGGGCGGTTTCCAGCCACTGCTTCGTGCGGTTTTCATCGTCTCCCTCATACAGCACAAATACAAACAGCTCGCCCTTGATATCCAGCTGTCCGTCCAGCACGCGGCTGTCGGTTCCTCTAAGCTGGATGCTTTCCCAGAGGACATTTGCGATATTGGGCTTATTGGAAGATACCGTCGCTTCGTCCTTAATCCGCAGAATATCCTTTTTCTGGACAACAAGCTGCAGCAGCTCCAGATCCTTCGTCAGAGTACTCACCTCGGACACACCATGCAGCTCTACTGCCGCCTGTGCGTCATAAATTTCTTCTGTAGAAGCAGTAAATGCAATCAGCGCTTTCAGACTCAGCTTTCTGGAATTAATCAGCGATACATTGATATCCTCCACATCCCATTTCAGATGTACATTCTCCCCTGGAACAGCTCCCGGCAGATTCTGCTTTCCTTTGAAAGACATCTTTGCATCCAATCTGCCAAGCGGATGCTCCGGCGTGTCCGCAATGTAAAGCACACAAACCTGCAGAAAGCCTGTAATCGTAATCTGATCGGCATCCACCTGCACATCTTCCATCTTTACTTCCGCTTTGTTCTGAATAATGCGCTCGGCATCTGCCTGGGAATCCGGCACATTACAGTCTTCCTCCAGCGTGATCCGGTTGACAGTCCTTCCCTTCTCGCGCATCATATGTATATTTTTCTTCAATAATTCCACAAAAAATCCCTCCCTGCATAGTCTCTTAGCAGTCTATGCAGAGAGGAATTTAAATAGACCCCTCATCTTTCCTTTATTCTTCCATAAGATACATCTGCTGCAGTTTTTGCAGCTTCTCTGCGTCCATGCCAAGTGCTTTTTCCAGGTATTCCGTTACCGTTCCGTACTCGTTTTTGATGTAATTCAGCGCACTGTCAAAGTAGGCTTCTTTCGCATCAAAAATAGTTTTCACCTTTGCGAGCTTTTCCGCACTCACACCGGAAGCTTCCGCGAGCTGCGAAAGCAAAAAATCATTTGCCGGCTGCATATAAACATTCGTCAGCAGATAATCCTCCCGAATGATGTCCTCCGGCACTCCCAATGCCGATAAAACCAGTGCAGCGCCCAGTCCGGCGCGGTCTTTTCCCGCGCTGCAATGCCAGAGAACAGCACCCTCCTCCTGTGAGAGCAGAAGCTCGAAAAATCTGGCGTACCGCGCCCGCGACAGCTCATCGCCCACCAGCCGGGGATAGATTTCCATCATCAGTGTGTCCGCGTCCTGTTTCAGATCCAGCAGTTCCAGAAGTCCTTTTCTGCCTCTGGTAATCCCCATCGTTTCCTCTTCTGCAATCGGATTGATGATAAGGCGTACACCTTCTATCTCCGGGTCCGGCTTTTCCTCACGCTCAGTATCCGTCCGAAAATCAATGACAGTTCTCAGGCTGTATTCCTTTAAAAGTATATCCCGGTCCGCATCAGAAATCCCTGCGAGCGCTCCGCTGCGCAGAAGCCTGTGCGGTCTGATCACTCTGCCGTCCACCGTGCGGATACCGCCCAGATCTCTGGTATTTGGAAGGCTCTCCAGAGGGATTCTGGTGCCCGCCAGGCCACCATGCCGGATCCGGAAGCTTCCATATCCGGTCTCCTGCACCGCGCTCTCGAAAAATACCTTCGCCGCCCTCACAAGATATTCCGTATCATGGATGCCGCTCGTCTCATAAGGCGAATGCATGGCGAGCTGCGCAAGCCCGATATCCACCGTGGCAACTGCCACCTGCGTCCCGGAGATATTGCCGAGCGTTGAACCGCCCGGAATATCCGCACGATTTACATAATTCTGATAAGGTACCTCTGCCATCGCACAGATCTCCTTAAACACTGCCGCCGCAATGCCATCCGTCGTGTATTTCTGATTGGCGCTGTATTTAATCACAATACCGCCGTTTAAATACGGGCGGTTGGTCGGACATGCCTTGTCCATGTAATTTGGATGCACACCCTGCGCATTATCTGCGGAAAGCATAAAACTGGATGCCAGCAGTCTGCGGTATTCCATCATCGTCTTTCCGAGCGATCCGCAGATATTCGCAAGTGTATCATATAAAAAGGTAGAGGCTGCTCCCTGTCTGGTTCCGCTGCCCACTTCCTCGTTGTCAAAAACGCAGTGTACCGGAATGCTCTCCCCCTCTTCCGCTTCCAGAAAGCCCTTCAGCGAAGAAAATGCGCACTGCAGGTCATCCAGCTTTCCAATGGAAATAAATTCCCGGTTCGCGCCCCAGATGCTGCCCGGCATACGATTATATAAAAACAGGTCGCTGCCAATCACCGTCTCCGGCAGTACTCCTGCCGTCTGTGCAATAAGCTTTGAAAAACTGCCTTTCGCCGTCCCGTCCCCATAAAGCGGCAGCAGATCCTTCTGCACGTTGTACTTCATGCCGTCATTCGCTTCCCGGTTCATATGGATAGCGAGATTGGGGATCATCAAAAGATCACGGTCTACATTTACCAGCTTTGTTTTAATCTGCCCGTCCTCGCGCACCATCAGACGGCCAGCCACAGAAAGCGGGCGGTCAAACCAGGGTGCCATCAGCATTCCGCCGTACTTTTCCACGTTCAGCCTTACATAGTGTCCCTCCGCTTCCATCTCCGGATTTTCCTTGATCTTAAAGCACGGAGAATCACTGTGGCTTGCCATGATCTGGAAGCCACGGATTTCCGCAACCGGAATCCTGAACGCAATCAAAGAAGAACCGTTGCGGATCACATAATACTTTCCACCAGGCACAAGATTCCACTGCTTACTTTCCAGAAGCTGTGTGTAGCCCGCATCGCCAAGCTGCCTGCGCATGGATTCCACTGCATGGAAACAGCTTGGACTCCCCTCTATAAAATCAAATAGTTCTCTTGTGAGCTGTCCGCTCATGTCGCTTCCACTCCTTTACCTCTTCTAAATGCTTTTTCACTGCGCTCTCCGCGCCCTGCACCGTCGGGCGGTAATATTCCCGGTCCGCCAGCGCCTCCGGCAGACATTGCATTGCCGTCAGCTTTTCCTCTGTGTCGTGCGCATACTGATAACCCTCGCCATAATGAAGCTCCTTCATCAGCCCGGTCGGGGCATTCCGCAGCCAGAGCGGAACCGGCTCCGCCCGCCGCTCCTTCACATCCCGTTTGCACTCCTCGCACGCCGCATAGAGCGCGTTTGACTTCGGTGCCATGGCAAGATAGGTGACCGCATGCGTCAGATGAACATCGCACTCGGGCATCCCCAGAAAATGACATGCCTGGTACGCAGCCACCGCCACCTGCAGCGCCTGGCTGTCCGCCATGCCGATATCCTCGCTGGCAAAACGGATGAGCCTGCGCGCGATATACAACGGGTTTTCGCCGCCCTCCAGCATCCGGCACATCCAGTAGATCGCCGCGTCCGGATCGCTGTTGCGCATGGATTTATGCAGCGCCGATATGAGATTATAATGCTCCTCGCCGCTTTTATCATACAGAAGCGACTTCCGGCTGATGCACTGCTCCAGGCCCTCATCCGTGACGATAATCCCCTCCGCACTGATCTCGCCGTTTGTGACCGCCATTTCCAGCGTATTTAATGCTGTGCGGGCATCTCCGTTCGCAAATGCCGCAATCGCCTGCAGCTGCCTCTCACTCATTTTTACATTAGAGTGCAAAAAGCCAGCCGGGCTGGCCAGCGCATTTTTCAGCAGCCGCACGAGGTCCTTTTCCTCCAGCGCTTTCAGTACAAATACCCGGCAGCGCGACAGAAGCGCCGCGTTTACCTCGAAAGACGGATTTTCTGTGGTCGCTCCGATCAGAATGATGCTGCCCTTCTCCACAAACGGGAGAAATGCGTCCTGCTGCGCCTTGTTAAAGCG
>DKTR01000130.1:22150-22346 GCA_002473385.1 Lachnospiraceae bacterium UBA7225 | reverse complement strand
GCGATGGATCTCGTCCACAAAAAGTACCGTCCGCATCCCCATCCGGCGGCTGTTTTCGGCCTGCTGCATTACTTCTTTAATTTCTTTTATCCCGCTTGTAACCGCGCTGAAATTAATAAAGTCTGCCTTTGTGTGTGCCGCAATTATCCCGGCAAGTGTCGTCTTGCCGACCCCCGGCGGTCCCCAGAAGATCATG
>DKTR01000130.1:12453-21873 GCA_002473385.1 Lachnospiraceae bacterium UBA7225 | reverse complement strand
CCCGGCGGTCCCCAGAAGATCATGGAAGAAATCTGGTCTCCCTCGATCAGACTGCGCAGCATCTTCCCCTGACCGAGCAGATGCTCCTGCCCCACAAAATCCTCCAGCCGCTCCGGGCGCAGACGGCTCGCAAGCGGCACTGTTTTTTCCCTGTCATCAAATAAGGTCATCTGCTCCATGGCATGTCCTCCAAAAATAACTCTGAGCATAGTATAGCAGACAAATCAGAAAAAGTACAGCACATTCCCGAACTTTTGTTCTGTTTTCAATCAAAAGATTTGAAAAGATGGAAACATAAACATTTTCTTTGGCACCCGGATGTGATAAACTAAGTTCTGTACAAATTTTCCTGCGCAGTTATAATGTATATCTGTGCAGGACAGAAGGGAAGAAAACACAATATGAACCATTATGTAGATTATATTCTTGAACAGGCGCAGAAGCTTCTTGCCATTGACAGCCCATCCGGCTTTACCGGAGCAGTCTCCGATTATCTGATGGAGGAATACATGCGGCTCGGATACACTCCGCAAAGAACTGTAAAGGGCGGCGTCCTTGCCGACCTTGGCGGGGAAGGCGACGCGCTGATGATGCTGGCTCATGTCGATACCCTGGGTGCAATGGTCGCAGAGATCAAGAGTGACGGCCGCCTGCGGCTCACCCCGATCGGCGGTTTAAACGCCAACAATACCGAGGCGGAAAACTGTACTGTTTACACGATGGACGGGCGGACGTATGAGGGCACCATCCAGCTCGCAGACGCTTCCATCCATGTCAACAAATCCTACAGCGATACCGCCCGCACCTTCGACAGTGTAGAGCTGGTGCTGGATGAACCGGTTTCCTCTAAAGAAGATGTGCAGAAGCTCGGCATCATGACCGGATGCTATGTCTGCCCGCAGCCGCGCACGCGCCTTACAGCTTCCGGATATATTAAGAGCCGCTATCTTGACGACAAGCTCAGCACCGCGATCCTGCTCGGCTACGCAAAATACATAAAAGAGGAAAACATCACGCCTCTAAGAAAGGTCTGGCAGCATGCCACAGTCTTTGAGGAAGTGGGACATGGCGGCTGCGCTTCCATCCCGTCTGATGTGACGGAGCTTCTCTCCGTCGATATGGGATGTGTCGGAAAAGGGCTGGAATGTACGGAACAGCAGGTATCCATCTGCGTAAAGGACAGCCGCGGTCCGTATCATCACGATGTCGTAAAAGCGCTAATAAAAGCAGCGCAGGATCATGGAATCAACTACGCTGCTGATGTATATCCATTCTACGGCTCAGATGCCGACGCTGCACTCGCAGCCGGAATCGATGCCAGACACGGTCTGATCGGTCCTGGTGTCTATGCCTCCCACGGCTACGAGCGTTCCCACCGGGACGGCGTGGAAAATACGTTCCGGCTGCTGCAGGCGTACGCCGGGTGAAATTTCTAATGCCAGGATGCTTTCAAAAAAGCATGTTCATTTGTCCCCTGGCTCATGAAATTGAAATCACTTTATAATCCTGGTCCTCGACCGCCTTTCTGAGCAGATCATCAGCCACCGGAGCATTCAGGGTAACAACTGCGGTGCCCTCCTGGTGGCTGACCAGCGCCTGCTCTACCTCTGGCAGCGCCTCCAGAACCTTTTTCACTCTTGCTTCACAGTGTCCGCACATCATACCTTCAATTTTCATTGTTTTTTCCATCGTCTTGCTCTCCTTCTCTTTTTTCTTTTTGATTTTTTTATCTCTGCCCGCATCATATATTTTAAACAGATTCAGGCGCAGCGCATTTGTTACCACGCAGAAGCTGGACAGGCTCATCGCCGCCGCTCCGAACATCGGATTCAATTTCCAGCCGGTCAGCGGAATCCACAGTCCCATGGCAAGCGGAATCCCCACCGCGTTATAGAAAAACGCCCAGAACAGGTTTTCGTGAATGTTTCTCAATGTCGCACGGCTCAAACGGATGGCTGCCGGCACATCACTCAGACGGCTCTTCATCAAGACGACATCCGCTGCGTCGATAGCAACATCTGTGCCCGCCCCGATGGCAATTCCGATATCCGCACGTGTCAGCGCCGGGGCATCATTAATACCGTCACCGACCATGGCAACCCTGCCTTTCTGCTTCAGGCTGCGGATGACACTCTCTTTGCCGTCCGGAAGCACGCCCGCAATTACTTCATCAACACCTGCCTGTCTGCCAATTGCCTTCGCGGTCCGCTCATTATCTCCTGTAAGCATCACCACATGGATACCCATGTTCTGCATCTCGCGGATTGCCTGCGGACTGTCCTCCTTCATGACATCCGCCACCGCGATAATGCCCGCCAGCCTGCCGTCTTTCGCAAAGTACAGCGGTGTTTTCCCTTCCTCCGCCAGATGCTCACCCTGGCTGCGGACATCCTCCGGTATCTGCGCCTTTGTACTGATAAACTGTGCGTTTCCGCCATTTAAGGTGCTTCCTGCCAGGGATGCCGTCAGACCATTTCCGGGAAGTGCCTGGAAGCCGGACACCTCCTGCGGCACTATGCCTTCCTCCTTTGACCGCTCAAGCACAGCACGTGCAAGCGGATGTTCACTTTTCTGCTCCAGCGCACAGGCAAGCGCCAGCAGCTCCTCCCCGGTAAAACCGTCCGCCGGGAGCAGATCTGTCACCCGCGGCTCGCCAAGCGTGATCGTTCCTGTTTTATCAAGCGCCACAATTTCCGTCCTGCCTGCTTCCTCAAGCGAAACTGCCGTCTTAAACAAGATACCGTTTTTTGCGCCCATGCCGTTTCCGACCATAATTGCCACCGGTGTCGCCAGCCCCAGCGCACACGGACAGCTGATCACCAGCACGGAAATACCGCGTGCCAGCGCAAAGCCGATGCTCTCCCCGGCGAGCAGCCACCCCAGGATCGTTACTGCCGCAATAGTGATTACCGCCGGAACAAAAACACCTGACACCTTGTCTGCCACCTTCGCGATCGGTGCTTTTGTCGCTGCCGCATCACTTACCATCCGGATAATCTGCGAGAGCGTGGTATCCTCTCCCACGCGCGTCGCCTCGCACTTCAAAAAGCCCGACTGATTAATGGTTGCCGCTGAAACCGCATCCCCGGCTGTCTTATCCACCGGAATACTCTCACCGGTCAGGGCTGATTCGTTTACCGCACTGCTGCCTTCCAGCACGATGCCGTCCACCGGAATATTTTCTCCCGGGCGGACAACAAAAATGTCGCCTTTGCGCACCTGCTCTATGGAGACTTCCGTTTCCATTCCTTCGCGCAGCACCGCTGCTTTTTTAGGCGCAAGCTTCATCAGCCCTTTTAAAGCATCCGTCGTTTTGCCCTTCGAGCGGGCCTCCAGCATTTTTCCCACCGTAATCAGTGTGAGAATCATCGCTGCCGACTCAAAGTAAAATTCATGCATATACGACATAACACCTGCCATATTGCCCTTCATCTGTGCGTCCGTCATGGCAAACAGTGCATACGTGCTGTACACAAAAGATGCCCCGGCGCCAAGTGCCACCAGCGTGTCCATATTGGGCGCACCATGCAGCAGCCCGCGCACACCGCTGATAAAAAATTTCTGATTGATCACCATAATGATTACAGTAAGAAGAAGCTGCAGCAGCCCCATCGCCACATGATTATATTCAAAAAACGAAGGCACAGGCCAGCCCCACATCATATGTCCCATTGAAAAATACATTAAAACAATCAGAAAGCCTACAGAAGCGCACAAGCGCTTTTTCAGCGCCGGAGTCTCCCGGTCCTTCAGAAGCTCTTCATCATTTTCTGCAGCAGCCGTTTTTCCTGTATCGGATACTCCCCTTACAGATGCCCCATATCCGGCCTCCGTAACAGCCGCTACGATATCGCTCTCAGCAGCAGTCCCCTCCACGCCCATGGAGTTCGTCAGCAGACTGACGGAGCACGCTGTCACTCCCGGTACCTTCAACACCGCTTTTTCCACACGCGCACTGCACGCCGCACAGCTCATGCCTGTCACTGTAAATTGTTTCATCTATACCACACTCCTATTTACTTCATCAGTTTCTGCAGAACGGCTACCAGTTCATCTACCGTCTCGTCCTTTCCTTCATGGAGGTCGCGGACAACACAGGTACGGATATGATTGGCGAGCAATACCTTGTTAAAGCTGTTCAGTGCAGCATTTGCAGCAGCCACCTGCACCAGAATGTCGGGGCAGTAGGCATTTTTCTCCACCATTCCCTTAATGCCGCGTATCTGCCCCTCAATGCGGTTCAGACGGTTGATCAGGTCCTTATATTCTTTCTCACTGCGCTCCTTCGTCTTTGTGCAGCAGCACTCTTTTATGTTGTCTTCTATACAGCTTCCCCCAGTTATCTCTTCCATATACGTCTCCCTTCCTCTGACGTGAACAGCTTTCTGTGATTCTTTGACGGCAGAAGCCGCAGCGCCGATATTTTTCTGTCATAACAGCTCATGCTGCCACATACCCCATCCAGGTATATATGTATTATATACCCTATCGGGGTATATTGCAAGCAAAATTTTTGAGGCATCCGGACAGATGCCCCACTGCTTCACAAATGGCTATTCAAATAAAATCGTCTCATCCATTTCCTCCATCTTAACGACAATATAGGGATAGGATGCCTCCTCCTTCATTTCCTCGCTGCTCTGCGGTCCGATCAGCTCAAACTTTACATGGATGCCGTCCTCTGCCAGATAACACTGCGGCACAGAAATACTGTACCCGCCGGTTTTCTGCTCCCCAAATCCACGCGCTATGTAAAGATAGCCGTCATTCTGGTAGCTCAGTTTCATCTCCTTCTGCTTATTTTCCCCGATTACCTCAGCAAGCGCCTTCGGAATCTCGCTTTCCTCCAGAACGGTGAATTCCAGATCACGGATTTTTCCCTCCGGCTCCGCCTCCCCGCATCCGGCAAGCAGCACAACAGCGCCAAGCAGGACGAGACAGAGACACATTTTTTTCCACAAATACTTCATGGCTTCCCACATTTCTTTTTTATATGCTTATGAAGTGTTTCTTCTGCATATGTCATTTTCACAAATTTTTCAGGAATTTTCTCCGGGATAAAATATTGCTTTTCTCCTTGTGATACACTACAATGTAGGCAGTTACACTAATTCCAGAAAAGCGAGGTAAACATTATGTTAAAGAAAAAAATAGCAGCGATACTTTCCTGTACTGTTATTCTGTCCGCTTTCTCCGCCGCTTCCGCAAGTGCAATGCTCTGGGACAGCGACAAGCTTCCGACAGAAGTGCCGGCCTTCACCACAGAGGACATTGAGGGCAATGAGGTAACAGAAGAAATTTTCGCAGACAAGGATATCACCATGGTAAATGTCTGGGGCACGTTCTGCTCTCCCTGCATCGGCGAAATGCCCGAGCTTGGCGAAATTGCGCGCGATCTCCCGGAAAATATGCAGATGATCGGGCTTGTCATTGATATTATGGATCAGAAGCAGACGGTGTCGCAGACAAATCTTGATCTCGCAAATCAGATCGTCGAAAAAGCAGACGCCGGATTTACCCACCTGATTGCAAACGAAGATCTGACAGAATTTCTTTCTTCTGTGACAGGCGTTCCCAGCACCTTTTTTGTGGATAAGGACGGGAATATTCTCGGAAAATGGATTGAGGGCGCAGACGTAGAAGCCTACAAAGAACGTCTGACAGAATATGCAGCAGAATTCCCGGCAGATGCGCCGGATGCAGCAAACGCGGAAACGGCAGACGCAGACGATGCAGAGCAGGCGGAAACGGCTGATACAGAGCTGGCAAATGAGTAGCCGCACGAAGCACCTGCTCCGGGCAGGCACACTCACCGCTGCTGTGCTGTTTCTCATTTACGGCGTTTCGCGCGGCGAGGCGGCAATCGTTCTGAATAAGGCAATCCATATCTGCATGGAATGCATCGGATTGGGGTAATTACATATGAAGCTAACAAATACTGTAAAACGAAAGCTGATTCAGATCGCCGCTTTCGGCTTTTCCAACATTCATTTAGGGAACTTTAAAAGCGGCAGCCTGTATACCGGTTCCTGGAAACAGTTCTGCAATCCCGGGCTGAACTGCTATTCCTGCCCCGCAGCCTCGCTTGCCTGTCCCATTGGTGCCCTGCAGGCTGTCAGCGGCTCCATGAATTTCAAATTCAGCTTCTATGTGGTTGGTTTCCTGCTCGCCGCCGGCGTTATTTTCGGACGCGTAATCTGTGGATTTTTCTGTCCCTTCGGGCTGCTGCAGGAGCTGCTGCACAAAATACCGTTTCCAAAGCGGAAACTGCCAAAGCCATTGCGCTATCTAAAATACATAATACTAGTCGTTTTTGTGATCCTTCTGCCGATTATAGCCATAGATTATATGGGCATGGGAAAACCGGCATTCTGCGAATTTATCTGCCCTGCCGGGACGCTGGAGGGCGGCATCCCGCTGCTTCTGGCAAACCCGCGTCTGCGCACTGTTATCGGGGAGCTTTTTAGCCTGAAGGCGGCAATTTTAGTCCTGACGCTTCTTGGCTGTATGTCTGTTTACCGGTTTTTCTGCAAAACAATATGTCCGCTTGGTGCAATTTATGGTCTGCTGAACAAAATCAGCCTCTATCATCTGGAGGTCGATCAAAAAAAATGCGTGGGCTGCCAGAAATGCGCCCACGTCTGTAAAATGGATGTTGATCCGGTAAAGCACCCGGACTCCGCGGAATGTATCCGCTGCGGGGAATGCCGCGATGCCTGCCCTGCGCAGGCAATTCATCTTGGATTTACCAGTCCCGCACGTGCCTCAGAACACAAACTGCACAAGCAGCATGTAAAGGACAGTACCTCCGGCGATTGACAGCAGCATCTGCCGTTTCCAAAGGTGCAGCGCAACTACGACCGCAATGGAAATCAGCTCCGGAAGCGCATGGCTGCCGGAAAAAACAGAAACATTTTTCAAACAATAAATAATCAGCATCCCAAATACCGCTGCCGGAAGCACTTTTCCAAGGTATTGTATGTATTTTGGCGTCGGTTTTCCTGCCGGAAACAGCAGAAACGGCAGGAAACGCGTCAGCATCGTTCCCAGAACCACCACTGCGATCGTTATGATCTGCTGTGTAAGCGTCATGACTGCACAGCCTCCTCTCTTTCTTCAAGCTTTCCCCTCAGGAGCGTCAGTACGCCGAGAATTCCCAGCATAGACGGAATGATAAAATTGTCTGCTCCAAAAGCGATCAGACAAAGCAGCGACAGACCCAGACCCAGCAACGCACTGATATGATCCCTGTCCTTTAACCATTGCTCCATAAAAATGACAACAAACATTGCCGTCATCACAAAATCCAGCCCTTCCGTATTGAAATGAAGGAAGGAACCGAAAATCCCGCCAAGTGTCGCTCCCAGAACCCAGTAGCACTGGTTGAGAAAGGTAACGGCAAACATAAACCAGCCCCGATCCACATTCTCCGGCACCTTTGCAGTATAGTTGATCGAAAAGGTCTCATCGCACATTCCGAAAATCAAGTAGAATTTTTTCCAGCCTGTCCCCCTGAATTTATCCAGCATGGAAATACCGTAAAACAGATGGCGTGCGTTAATCATCAGTGTCATCACAAATGCCTGCAGCGGATTAAACGCTCCCAGAAGCAGGTTGCAGGTAACAAACTCCATAGACCCGGCAAAAATCGTGGCGCTCATCAGCATCGGATACCAGAAGCTGAATCCCGATACATTCATATAGATTCCATACGTCAATCCCAGAAACCAGAACCCGGTAAAAATCGGAATTGTATGCGGGAACGCCGCAGCAAATGCTTTTTTTACTTTTTTCACTTTTTATTCCTCACTCCATCTGCAGCTCTACGTAGTCTTCCGGAATTTCTATACCAAGCTTTTCACAGTTTTCTTTATTGTATTCTTTCGTTACCTCCGGCGCATATTCGATAGGCATTGCGGAAATATCTTCTCCGTCACGCAGAATACGGACTGCCATCTGCCCGGTAGTATAGCCGAGATCATAATAGTCGATAGAAAGCGTTGCCACGCCGCATGCCCTGCAGATGCCTTCTTCCCCGGCAATAACCGGAATACCCGCCGGAATGCATACGTTCGCAATCAGCTCCGCGTTGGATGCCGCAGTATTGTCCGTCGGAACAAAAATCACATCACACTCCATAGTGGCGTTCATCGTGACAGAAGCAATGTCATTGGAATCTGCAAAACCATATACTTTGGCTGTATAGCCGCGCACTTCCAGTTCTCCCGTCATAACCTCGATCTGATACTGCGAGTTTGGTTCTGCCGAACAGTAGATGAGTCCTACAGTTTCCGCATCCGGAAACAGCTCCTGTATCATGGCTGCCTGCTGATCCAGGGGAGCAAGATCCGATGTACCCGAAATATTTCCTCCCACTATACCGTCAAAGCTGTCCAGCTGCAGAGCTGCTTCATATTTTGTGACTGATGTCCCCAGAATCGGTATTTCACTGGTAGCTGTAACTGCCGTCTGCAGGGACGCCGTGGCGTTTGCAAGAATCAGATCCACATCCTCCGCCACAAAACCATTTATAATCGTAGAGCACAGATAAAAATCTCCCTGCGCGTTCTGCTCTTCAATAATAACATCCCCGCCAAGCTCCTCCGTCAGCGCATCCTTAAAGCCCTGCGTCGCACTATCCAGCGCCTCATGCTGTATCAACTGACAAATACCGACGCGGAAAGGTTCCTCTGCCTCTGCCGTACCTCCGATGCTTCCCACCATTACTGCCGCAGCAGCCGCTGCTGTCCAAAATCTTTTTTTCATCCTGCACATCCTCCCAGACACATAATCATATAGAAATGATGCCAGGGTCAAAAGCCCCCAGCTATGATGCCTGCGGATTGCTCCGCGCTTTGCGCTTCCACATCTACGCTTCGCTGCGGTCCGCGCTAAGCGGATGTCCACCGGACATCCAGCGCCCTGGCATCATAGAAATAGTATAATGCGGTTCGGGCAATTTGTAAAATTATTTTTGATGCGAAGCCGTTACTGTTCGCTTTGCTCCGTTCACGATAACGGCAGATAATACATTTTCGACTTGCCACTTGTCCTGTTTTTCTGTATACTAAACAATGTATAAATGGATTGATGCCGAAGAAATATATGCCACAGATAAATAAGCCGGCGTCAGCAACCTGTGATTTAAGGGAGGCTCTATATATTATGATACGTTTTCTGATTGTTGCAATTACCGTTATCGGCTTTCTGATTCTTTCGATTCCTATTTTAATTATAGAGTGGATTATCGGAAAATTTAACCCATACGCAAGGGACATTTCGTCGCTGCGGATTATTCAGGCTACGTTTCGTCTGATTTTATGGGAAACAGGCGCAAAAATCACCGTAATCGGATACGAAAATGTACCGAAGAATGAAGCAGTTCTCTATATCGGGAACCACCGCAGCTATTTCGATATC
>DKTR01000130.1:11807-12176 GCA_002473385.1 Lachnospiraceae bacterium UBA7225 | reverse complement strand
CACCGCAGCTATTTCGATATCGTGATGACATACTGCAGATGTCCGGGGCTGACAGGCTACATAGCAAAGGATAGCATGGAAAAAATCCCGCTGCTCTCTACCTGGATGAAACGCCTGCACTGTCTGTTTCTGAACCGTACGGATATTAAGCAGGGTCTGAAAACCATTCTCACCGGTATCCAGAAGATCAAAGACGGGATCTCGATGTGCATTTTTCCGGAGGGAACCAGAAACCACAAGCCAGAGCTGCTTCCTTTTAAGGAAGGCAGCCTGAAAATGGCGGAGAAAACGGGCTGTGCAATTATCCCGATGGCAATCACGAATTCTGACGAGATTTTCGAAAATCATATTCCGAAGATCAGACCGGCA
>DKTR01000130.1:0-11520 GCA_002473385.1 Lachnospiraceae bacterium UBA7225 | reverse complement strand
CGGCACACGTAATTCTGGAATACGGCAAGCCAATTTATCCAAATGAGCTCAATAAAGAAGAGCGGAAATTTCTTGGTGCCTACACACAGAACATCATCCAGGAAATGCTGGATAAACATGTTATCGAGTAATATCTCTCTGCGTCAAAAAAGAGCCGCGGCTTTTAGTGGTGCAACTTAGGGATACGCAATCCCGGAAAAAATCGGCATAGTTGGTATGTATTTACCGGCTATGCCGATTTTTCTGTATTTGTTACGGTTGGCGGCGTAAATTCACCGATGCAGTTCCAGACGATTCAGATGCGCTGAACCTTCTGCCCGTCAATCCGCTCTGCCTAATACACATACACCTTCTCCACGAATTCCCGGACAATTTCAGCGGTGAGTTCCTGCACATCCGTATACTTGCGCACAAGGGTCAGAAAGTGGTCAACATTGACGGAGCGGTTTTTCTCGGCGGCAAGCAGCTTTTTCAGTTCTACCACCCGGCTCTCCAGCCCCTTCTGCTCCTCTTCATAGTTGGCCGTCATTCTGGAGAAACGTTCGTCGCTGACCTTGCCTTCCGGGTTGTCTTCATAAAGCCGCTGGATAATATCATCCAGTTTGCGGATTCTGGCTTGGGCCTGCTCCAGTTCCCGTTTCCCGTCCCGGAGACTTTTGTCCAATTCGGTCTGTGATTTTTGAGTGATCAGTTCCACAAAATCGGTTTCATGCTCTCTGGCATAGGCGGTTACCGCCTGAATCCCATCAAGAAGCAGCCGCTCGAGAACCTCGTTTCGGATCTGGTGGGAACTGCATCCGCCCTTAATCTTCCGGTAGGTGGAGCATACCATGTATTCCTTTTGGGTCGGAAAAATGAACGAGATACAAGGAAGAGCGAGAGAAATCGTAAACGCCGAGCTAATTTACAACTAACTGAATGTAACGCTTATAACCCCGGAAATGCGGCGGGCAGGGATAAGTCCTTACCGCCGTAATTTTCTGTGACGAAAAGGGCATATAACAGGTGTTTTTGCTCTCAAAAAGCGTTACTTTTGCCGTTCTGTGTTGCTCAGTAGAAATATTCACGATTTTGTAGTAAAATCTTTAATGGAAGTCCTATGCGGAAGTTGCTTTTGCCTGTTATTCTACCACCTATGTGCAAATAGCAACCACCTATTGAAAAACAGTGGCATTTGCGTCATCAGTCTTGTAATATAGCCGTGGAAAGGAGGTAATCGGATGAAGATTGAAGTCAAAATCGACGAGGGCTGCGCTGAGCCGAAAATTATCGTTGTGACAAACAGGGTAACGGATGAAATCAACGAAATTGTGAAAAGGCTTTCGGGAGAGCAGTCTCAAATGATAGCAGGTTTTCGTGGTGAACAAGTGATTGTGTTAGAACCAAATCAAATCGTCCGAATCTACACATCAAACGGAAAAGTTTATGCCGAAGCTGAAAACGGCACATATCTTCTCCGGCTTCGGCTATATGAAATGGAACAGCGCCTTGCGAATCAATCCTTCGTGCGAATATCCAACTCGGAAATCATCAATCTAAAAAAAGTCAGGGGCTTTGATTTGAGCTTTGCGGGAACAATTTGCGTTTCCCTCTTAAACGGAACGGTTACTTACGTTTCAAGGCGCTATGTCGCCAAAATCAAACAATTATTAGGAATATAAGGTGGTCAAGATGAAAAAACAGATTATAAAACGGGGATTATTCGGATTCCCGGTAGGCATTGCAATCGGGTTTGTAATTACTATATTAATTTCAGCCTGCGTTGGGGACGGATCCTTTTACCCTGTCACGCCGGAACTCATTGACACAATGGGAAATGAACTGAATGCGGTCATTTTGCAGACCGTTCTATGCGGTATCATGGGGACGGGCTTTGCAATGGCATCCGTTATTTGGGAAATTGATTCGTGGAGCCTTGCAAAGCAAAGCGGCATATACTTTCTGATTGCGTGTATCATTATGCTGCCGATTGCCTATATTGCGGGATGGATGGAGCATTCCATCGGCGGCTTCCTCTCCTATGTGGGAATCTTCGTGGCGATTTTTGTCGCCGTCTGGCTTGCGCAGTACCTAAGCTGGAAACGGAAGATAAAGAAAATGAACGAACTTGTCAACAAAGAGGACGGGAAAGAATAGCAGCAGGATGTTAATCTACGTCGCTTGCGGCAATGGGTAGTTCTTCATGCAATAACGGTATAAACGTACAGCGTTCAAGTGTGAAAACTTGGACGCTTTTTTCTTTCCTAAACCCTGCAATACGTTCCATCCCTACAACTGAATACGAATACATAGCCCTTGCTTTCTAAGGCGGTTACAGAGCGGAAAATGCCCGAAAATCGCCCCGAAAATTGACAGAAAGCAGGGGCTTTTTTATGTCCCGGCAGGGACGGAAAGGAGAACAAAATGCAAAACGCAAATCAGACAAACAATGCCCGTCTTGAAATTATCAGGGCGAGCGAAATCGAGCCGAGGGAAATCGAATGGCTGTGGTATCCGTTTATCCCCTACGGCAAGGTAACACTGGTGCAGGGCGATCCCGGCGACGGGAAAAGCACCTTTATGCTGACCATCGCTGCCCTGCTCACAAGGGGCGAGCCGCTGCCGTTTATGGAGACGGACGAGCCGCCTGCGCCTGTCAATGTCATTTACCAGACAACGGAGGACGATGCCGACGATACCATTGTTCCCCGCTTCATCAAGGCGAACGGGGACAGAGAGCGGCTGCTGTTCATCAGCGAAAAGGAAAGCCCGCTGACCTTTGACGATGGGCGTATCCTCTCCGCTATCCGGGAGACGGGCGCAAAGGTGTTGATTCTTGACCCGCTTTCCTCGTATATCGGGGATTGCCAGATCAACGCCGCCAACGAAGTCCGCCCACGCTTTAACTGCCTGATCCGCATAGCAAAAGAGACAGGCTGTGCCATCATCGTCATCAATCATTTGAACAAGATGTTCGGCACGAAAGCAATCTACCGCACACCCGGCTCCATCGACATCGTGGGAGCGGTAAGGAGCGCCCTGCTCATTGGCAGGAGCAAGGACAACGAGGACGAGCGTATCCTTGTCCAGCAGAAAGCGAACCTTGCGCCGACGGGGATGGCGATTGTGTTTTCGGTTGACGAGGATGGGGTACGCTTCATCCGGCAGACGGAGAAAACGGCGGATGAGCTTCTTGCGGCTATGCCGCAGAAAAGCGGCAGGCCGAATGTGAAAACGGACGCCGCCGTGCGGCTTCTCAGGGAACTGCTGTCGGACGGTTAGGAACACGAAGCGTCCGAGTGTGAAGCGAAGCTCCGTGAAGCGGACATTAGCAGTTCGACGGCAAAGAAGGCAAAAGCAATCCTCGGCGTGGTGTCAACCAAACGCCGGTTCAGTTGGTTTTGGTTTTTGCCGCAGGGCGGCGACGAGCTGCCTTTTTGAGTGCCGACGATGGAAACGGCGCACAAAAACGGGAGCGAGGAGGCGCACTGTAAGGGGGTCGAGGGGGAACGCCTCGCCCACGACATCTTTCAGCTTGCTGAAAGTGTCATAGTGAGATACGCACTTTGAAAAAGTTGCGTAACCGTTCCCCCGCCATTTCCGCAGAATCGGAGGTGATGTAAATGGCGGAAGAAAACTTCAGCGTTGTACGGGTGGAAAGAATCACCGCTGCGACGGTGCAGAAAAACGAAAGACACAACGAGCGCAAGAACGAAAGCTACGCAAATCTCAACGTGTATGTGGAGCGGATACCGCTCAATGTCCACTACAAGGACACGGGAGGATTGACCTACAACGAGTATTTCCAGAAGCTCATCGACGAGGGAAAAATCTCCACGAGAGGGCAGAAAGAGGGGGCGATACGCTTCAATGAAATGGTCGTTGATGTGAACACAAGGTACTTCGAGGAACGGGGCGGCTATGAGTACGCAAGGCAATTTTATGAGGAAGCCTACCGCTTTGCCTGCGGGATTTACGGTGAGGATAACATTGTCTCGGCGGTTATGCACGCCGATGAAATCAACAAGGCGGTGTCGGAGGAACTGGGAAAGCCAGTCTACCATTACCACCTGCATATCGTGGCAATCCCCACCGTCCGAAAAGAAATCCGCTGGTCGAAACGGTGCAGGGACGAAGCGTTGAGGGGTACTGTCAAGGAGGTTATCAACCAAGTTTCCCACTCGAAAAAGTGGAAGAACACCGTCCCTGTTCTGGACGAAAACGGACAGCAGGTTATCAACCAATACGGGAAGCCTGTGTTCCGAAAGTCCTATTCCGTCCTCCAAGACCAACTCTTTGAGCACATGACGGCGGCGGGCTTTAGGGGCTTTGAGCGTGGCGAGCTGGGCAGCACGGCGGAGAATCTGAGCAGTCTCGATTTCCAGATAGAAAAGGATAAGGAACGCCTTGCCCAGACAAAGCAGAAAGTCAAGGAGGCGAAAAAGGAGCTTGCGGAGGTATCCGGCAAGGTAAAGGTAAAACACAAGGTATCGGCAACCTATGCCGAAATCGACGCTCTCGGCAGCAAGGGCATTACGGGCAAGTACACCGTTTCCAAACAGGAACTGGACAGCCTGAAAGCCCTTGCCAAAGAGGGCGTTTCTTCACGCTCGGAAATCCACGGCTTGGAGAGAAGCGTAAGCTACTACCGAAATAAGGCAATGGATTTGAGCGCCCGGCTGTCCAATGTGAAGGAGCGGCTGGCGGAGGTCACAGAGAAGTATGAGCTGCTTGTTGAGATTACGAAGCCCTATCTGCTGGTTCTGCAACGCTTCCCCGAAAAGGTTAAGGCGTTCTTTGAGACGCTGTTCCCGCAAAAGGAACGAGCCGAGGAAAGAGAGCAGCCGAAGTCGGCACGGAAGCG
Source organism: Lachnospiraceae bacterium UBA7225 (assembly GCA_002473385.1). GTDB lineage: Bacteria > Bacillota > Clostridia > Lachnospirales > Lachnospiraceae > Marvinbryantia. The sequence continues at coordinate 6,677 of DKTR01000130.1, read as the reverse complement.
AAAATCGAGGGACGATTGGGAGAGGTAAGCGTCCTTTTCGATGGGACACTATGTATTCTTGTCCTCTTGCTTTAGACAGGAAAAGAGAATATGCCCCGAAACTCTTTTTCGGGCAGTAAAAGGCGGTTTTGACGCTTGGGATCTTCATTTAGAACCCGGAGGTCGAAGCCGCCTTTTCTCTTTTCAGGGCGTAAAAAACGAATAAAGGAGGGAAAACGAAAATGGAAAACACAAATTCAAGCTACAAATTAAGGATTGGGAACACAACCTATATTGTCTGCGTAAAACAGGCTGAAACAGCGAAAAAACCGCTTGAAAAGGCGCTTTCTGACCTTTGCAGGCAGGAGGTTTTAGGAGGCATTTCCACCGCAGAAAAATTTAATTTAGAGAATATGCGGAAAACATCTTGACAAACCGCTCCCCGACGGGCTGATCTCGATATAGGTATCCCTAAAGCGGTCTACAATGGGCTGCGCCCAGGGGAGCAGTTTGCCGTTCTCGAAACAGTGGTCGAGGTCGATGCCCATGAGTCTGCCGCTGACACGGATACCGATGCCGTCAAAACCTGTTGCGGATGCCGCAGCATCGAAAGCCGCAAAGGTGGCCGGGTCATTCACACAGGCTCTACGCGCAGTGCCGGTGTATACGGTACCTTTTTCTGCTCTCCCTTCCACAGTTCATATCTCCAGTGCAGAACTGATCGTAGCTTTTGAGAAACGGCGGTATTTTTTCTAATTGAACTTGCACGATGTGTGTCTCCTTTCAGCTGATTACTTCTTACACTTCCCAATGGAAACGAGGAACGCGCTTTGGCGAAAAATCCAGCGGATTTTCTGCTCCTACTCTCCACTGCGGATGAGAAATGCGTTTGGGAAAAATCGGAACACTTTTTAAAAGCTTTCCTCACACTTTACTACCGAGGATTTGAGAGCCGTTTGGGCGAAAAAACGGAAAACTTTTTTGAAAAATATTTCTATCCCCCTCTCTTCCACTACCCACTGGAAAAAAAGCGGCTTTTTGAACGAAAAAAGGATGCTATTATCCAAATCTTTTTCTCACTGATCTATCTGGACAGGAAAAGTTCAAATGACCGAAAAAATCTAAAAATAAAAAAAGCCCTATCACAGAAAAAGCTCTGTGATAGGGCTGCTTGATGTTGAAAAATTCACGATTGCGTGATATAATATTTCTATACATATTTATCTACACGCGCGGAGGTGCCTTATGGCTGTAAGCTATAAAAAACTATTCCACATGTTGATTGAGAAAGACATGACTCCTGCCCAGCTACAGCATCAAGCCGGATTTTCGGCCAATATTATCGCCAGGATGAAACGGAACGGCTATTTATCGCTGGAAACAATTGAAAATATCTGCCGTGTGATGGATTGCGGCGTGGACGATATTCTGGAATTTTTGCCGGATAATACGGAGGAAATATGATGGATAAAAAGAGAGTCAGCCAGATCAAAGAGCAGTTTGACCTTGTGATACATAGCGATGAGGGCGCACATATTGAATTCTGGTATGCCCGGGAGTTGATGCCCCTGCTGGGATATGAGCGATGGGAAAATTTTGATAAAACTGTTTCCCGTGCAATGGAATCCTGTAAAACCAGCGGCATCGAGGTGTCTGACCATTTTCGTGAGGTCACGAAAATGGTTTCTCTGGGCAGTGGCGCACAGCGGTCCGTAAAGGACTATATGCTGACGCGGTATGCCTGTTATCTGATTGCGCAAAACGGCGATCCCAAAAAAGAAGAAATCGCTTTTGCCCAGAGCTATTTTGCTGTGCAGACTAGGAAGCAGGAACTGATTGAGGAACGCATTGCGCTGATTGAGCGCACCGAAGCCCGGGGTCGACTGCGCGAATCGGAGAAACGCCTTTCCCAGAATATTTATGAGCGCGGGGTCGATGATGCTGGTTTTGGCCGCATCCGTTCCAAGGGGGATCGTGCGCTCTTCGGTGGGTATACCACGCAGGAAATGAAGGACCGTCTTGGAGTCAAGGATACCCGTCCCCTTGCGGATTTTTTGCCCACATTGACGATTGCTGCCAAGAATCTGGCAACCGAAATGACCAACTACAATGTGGAAGAAAAAGATTTGCAGGGCGAACGCGCCATCACCGGTGAGCACGTGCAGAACAACCTCTCTGTCCGGGAGATGTTGGGACAGCGTGGAATCAAACCGGAAAATCTGCCGCCGGCTGAGGATATCAAGAAGCTGGAGCGGCGGGTAAAGTCACAGGAGAAGAAAATGGCAGCGCAGTCTGGCAAATTGCCGGAAGAAGGAACGGACGGAGGAAACGACAATGGCCAATAAGCTGGAACTGACCTGGTACGGTAAAGATGAGCCGATCCGTGTGGAGCCGCGCCTGTTAATTGAAAATGCCGCTCTGTCCAACACGAAGCGTACGGCAATATCACCGTCAAAAAAATCCCACAAATGCTGCTTGACCGCTGTGAGTTCGGCAAGACCGATTACAACCTGAACATTGTACATCCGCCGGTCTATGACGATGAAGCAGAAGAGGAGGAACAGGATGAATAATCATTTTCCTCAATATACCATGGACTATATCAGCGGCGTCATGTCCCTGCGCAAGCCGCAGACGCAGTCTCTCAAAATTCTGGAGGAAATTGTCAATACTGTGCAGCTCCGCAAGGGTATGAACTTGAAGGCTGCGCTGGGCGCTGTCCATGCTATGTACCCGATTTGTACCGATTTTGAGCGGGACTTCATGTCGCTGACCTTTGCTCTGGCGACCGGTGTGGGCAAGACCCGGCTGATGGGTGCGTTCATTGCCTATCTGTATACCCAACACAACATCCACAACTTCTTCGTTGTGGCGCCGAATACAACGATTTATGAGAAGCTGAAAAAGGATCTGAGCGACAGCAACAGCGAGAAATATGTGTTCTGCGGCCTAGGCTGCTTCGCTACGGCACCGCAGATTATCACGGATGACGATTATCGCGAAAAAACGATTTCTCTGTTTGAGTCCGATGTTCATATTTTCGTATACAACATCGATAAGTTCAACAAGGAAGGCGCGAACATGAAAAAAGTGAACGAGCTGATTGGCAACTCGTTCTATCAGTATCTGTCCGAATTGCCGGATTTGGTCCTCATTATGGACGAATCCCACCACTATCGGGCAGAAAAGGGCGCGCAGGCACTCAACGAACTGCATCCGCTGCTGGGGCTGGAGCTGACCGCCACACCCCTTGTGACCCAGGGGAACAAGCAGATACCTTTCAAAAATGTAGTATATGAGTATCCGCTATCCAAGGCGATTGAGGATGGCTATACCCGTACTCCGTTTGCGGTTACCCGTTCCGATATTGATTTTTACAACTTTGGCGATGAGCAACTCGATAAAATGATGCTGCTGGACGGCATCGCCTGTCACGAGAACACGAAACGCAAGCTGGAGGTTTACGCTGCCAATCACGGCAAACGGCTTGTAAAACCGTTTATGCTGGTTGTCTGCAAGGATACCGACCATGCGGCCTGGGTGGAGAAGTTTGTCAAGTCCGATGAATTTCGCGGCGGAGCTTATCGAAACAAGACCATTATCGTCCATTCCAAGCAAAAAGGTTCTGAAACCGAAGCCAACACCCGCTTGCTTCTGGATGTGGAAAATCCGGAAAATCCGGTGGAAATTGTTATCCACGTCAACATGCTCAAAGAGGGGTGGGACGTCAATAACCTTTATACAATCGTTCCTCTCCGCACGGCTGCATCCAAAATTCTGCGTGAGCAAATGGTAGGCCGTGGCCTGCGTCTGCCCTATGGAGAACGCACCGGGGACAAAGATGTGGACGCAGTCATGCTGACCGCTCACGATAAATTCAACGACATTCTGGCTGAAGCACAGAAGGGCGATTCTATCTTTAGGGCCGGTAATATCATCAAGGTGGAAGAAATCGTACCGGAACAGGTTGCCTATACGCAGCTGGCGATTGAGACAGAGCCAGAAACAAACCTTCAAAAAGCTTATGAGCATACCCAGCTTCAGAAAACAGCGACAACGGATGCACTGCTGAAAAAGGCCGCTGAAATCATCAGCACAGAGGTCGCGCAGCATATCCAACATACGCCTGCACACACGGTTACCCCCACTCAAGCCCAGCAGATTGTGGAGACGGTCAAGCAGAAAGTTTCTGAAGATAAAGACTTGGGCGATGTATTTAAGGAAAATGAAAACCCACTTGCTGTATGGATGCTGTACCAGACAGAGGAAACCCATCGAGCTGCGGTCAGTAAGTTTATCCCCATTCCCCGGATCAAAGTGACCGATACCGGCGTTGAAGAGTATGTGTTCGTGGATTTTGACCTGGATATGGCTGAGTTCACTCACGTGCCCATCAAGAACGAACTGCTGGTGCAAAACCTGGAGGATATGCAGGATCGTCAGCGTATCAAAGGCGATGCCATCGATTTTGAGGGATACAATCCGAAAAAGGTCATTTTAGAGCAGCTTCGCAAAAAGCCAGAAATCGATTATGAAAAATGCTCCAAGCTGCTGTTTAAGCTGATCACCCAGGTCTGTGACCATTACGAAAGCCGGTATGGCACCAACGGTATGCAGAACATCGTCATGATGTACAAGCGTGATATCGGCAACAAAATCTACAAGCAGATGCTCCAGCACTTCTACTGTGAAAATGGATTTTTACAGGAAGAGGTGGTGGGCACCCGGGATTACAATTTGCAGCAGTCCTATAGCTACATCGAGCGCGTCAATCTTTTTTCTGCTTATACGGAAAAAATCCAGTCTGTTCTGTTTGACGGGATCAAAAAGGGCGTGTTCAGCGCAGCCAAGTTTGACAGCCATCCGGAACTGCTTCTGGCACGGGTGTTGGAAACGGATACCGATGTGCTGAACTGGCTGCGCCCTGCGCCGCAGGAATTCAACATCACCTATAACCACGGGCATAACTATGAGCCAGATTTCGTTGTGGAAACCGAAGGCGTTATTTATCTTGTGGAAGTCAAAGGCGAGGACAAGCTGAAGGACCCGGATGTGATTGCCAAGAAAAAGCGTGGCGTTCAGTATTGCGAAGTTGCTTCCCGTTGGGGCAAGGCGAATGGTTATAAGGAATGGCGGTATCTGTTCATTCCGTCTAAACAAGTCATGCCGAACTCTTCGTTCATGCAGTTGGCAGGTAGATTTAGAGAAGTATAGAAGGGAGTGATTATTTTGTCGCTTGATATAATTAAGAAGGTGTTTCAAAATCTAGGTTCTGGAAGCAATTGGTCCCTACAATTGTTGAATATAAAAACATCAAAGCGGACAGGCACAGGATACAGTAGCAGACAGATTACGCTCTCTCCAAATGGAAGACTTTCTACATTGATAAATGATATAGCGGCTGTTTATACCGGAACCGGAAAGAAAGCAATCGATTCGTATCGAGAAGTTCGAGAGTATGACGGGACTGCAGATGCGCTCGTTGTTTATAAGCTTTCTACTGCCCATGAATTGATTGCTTCGGAATATGCCAGCTTTTTGCAGGTAATTGCGGATCCAAATATCGAGAATGATCCTTTTGAATATACCTCGGCATATCTTCTTAAGGGACAGATTACGCTTGACAATGAGAGTACACCTGTAAAATTGATTTCTATGCAAAATCCTGTCACCACGCTCAAGCATAAATTTCTCCGAAAAAATGGTGTTTTCGAAGAATTATCTGATAAGGTATTATCATTAAGACCGACAATGGATATTCTCGTTGTTGGGGAAACGGTGTACTTTTTGACTTTGGCTGGTGAGAATCTTTTTAATATGGCTCGTTCGTACAAAGCGGTTTGTCAGCAAAAAATTGAAGATATCGAGCAAGCAGATATTATTAGTGGTATAGACTGCTTTAAATCTACTGCAGAATCCGGTCACAATCCAAGAAGATTTATTGCCTTCAATGCAAGTCGGCTGACTGCATTGAAGAAGAAAAACATTCGTGTAGCAATGGCCAAGCGTTTCTCTATTCCGTTGGATGATGCTGGAGATAAGTTTGATGCGACAGTAGAGGGAGCAGCTGAGAAAATCGTAAAACTACTGTGCAACAAGGGAATGATCGATCCATTTGAAAAAACTGCAGTAGAAGTCGATGGAGCGCGCCAATGGAAGTAATCACGGGGGAAAGAAAATGTCGATAATAACGGGTTTTAGCATGTTTTTCCTTTCGTTTTTCCCCCTTTGGATATCTGTGCTTTTCTTAGATATAAAGAGCATTTGCGAGGGGAATCCGAATATACAAACAGAGGTAATCAGCGTTTTATTGATATTGATTATCAGCATTATTTCTCTCATTATCTTAATGCTGGAATTTAATCCCAAGAATATGCAGGAATCACAGGAATATTCAATTACCACGGCTAGAGAAGAAAAAACTATTACTGCAGAATTTTTGTTATCGTATATACTCCCTCTGTTTGCATTTGATTTCACTGTATGGAGTGAAGTAGTCCTATTCCTCGTTTTTTTCTTTGTCTTTGCATTTCTGTCTATACGTCATAGCCATTTCTCAGTGAATATATTACTTGAGCTAATGAATTATAGATTCTATTCTTGCGAACTCAAGAATGAAGATGGTATTTCTATTAGCAAAACTGTAATCTGCCAGGAGATACTCTCCGCTCGAATGTAAGCGTATAAATATTGGGTAG
>DKTR01000135.1 GCA_002473385.1 Lachnospiraceae bacterium UBA7225 | reverse complement strand
AATGATTGTAATAACGCTTCACTGGAATTAAAAATTCCCCAAATGACGGATGAAATGATTGATTTTCTAATTAATGAAAAATCAAAAGACTTAATGGCTCTATAAAAACAGGCTGCCGCTGTTCCGGTGCCCGCCTGTTTGTGGTTTTGTAGCCCTGCTTATGCTCTGGCACAGGACATGAACAGGGGGAAGAAATCATTTTCCGGAATTTCTTCCCCCTGTGTATCACGGGAATCTTATTCTGCTTTCTCGAAAATGTAAGCGTAAGCCCACTCAGCATCAGCGTCTTTTTCGATGTGATCCTCAGAGTAGCCAACGATAAGCTGTCCGTCTGCATTCAGACCAATCACATCAAAGAGCTCCATGTCGTCGATTTCAACGCCTGTGATTACATCAAAGAAAACACCCTCATCATCATCACGGATCTTGAACTTGTCTGCGCCGCTGAAATTGCACTCGCCTTCGCCGACAACATCTACAACTGTCCAGTTTTCCCAGCTTCCGGAACACTTGTAGTCGTCTACATCGATATCGTCATGATTAAAGGACATGGTTCCCTTCAGATTGGTTGCGTCTGCATGGATATAAGCAGCCTCGTCTACCAGCTTGTTTGCATCAATGCTCAGCTCGATCTCCAGTGTGCATGCATCCTCCGCTACTTCCAGAATGCCGTCATCTGCGGTGTACGCATTTACCAGTGTCCAGGTGCCTTCGTAATCTTCCGGCGCCGCTTCATAATTCAGCTCCATATTTACGTCTGCTGCGGATACGCTTACCGGAATCATCATCAATGCCATCAATGCTACAACAAATTTCTTTTTCATAATGAATCATTCTCCTTTCTATTTGCCGCCAATCAAGCTGTCCCTATTCTGCTGCATCGTAATTCAGACCAAAGTGTGCGGCATATACATTGCCGTCTGCATCCTGGTATGCATAGCTGCCGGACGGAGACTGTGCAAGCACTTCCTCTGCGATATACTGATCCTTCTCATAGCCCGGAACATCGTTCGGGGATACGCATACCGGATAAGTCGTACCGTCGATATCGGTATCATTTACTGCAATCACTTCGTTGCAGGAAACCATCGTTACCGGAAGCTTGCCGGTCGGGTTGTAAGCACCGGTCAGAACATCCATACGTCCCTCTGCCGATGTGGAGAAGGAACCAATCAGAGCATCACAGTACGGCTCCAGATTATTCAGAATCCACGGATTGGAGATATTGATGGAAGCAATCACAATACCGCCATTTGCATGTACCGCATCTGCTGCTGGCGCAATCTTCTTCACGTCAGACAGGGTCGTAACGTCAACTGTCTCACCAGTCTTGCTCTGATCTTCCGTGCTTACCTGGTCAGCCTCAAGACCATCTACCAGCTCCAGAACTGCCATGTGCTCTGCCGACATGGAAACACCGCCGGGAACTACATCCAGGAATACGATATCCGCTTCTTCAGCACTCTCTGCGAGCGTGTAGCCTGCGCCCTCAAATGCAGCCGTCCAGTTTTCCAGTGCTGCCTCATCCTCGCCGTTAGCCGTGAAGGATGCAACATAAACCTTTTTGGAAGTATCGGAAAGCGGCAGTGCACCTTCATGATTCTTCAGCAGAACAACCGACTTCTGGTTCAGCTCTGTCTTCATAGCAGCAAGCTCCTCTGCTTTTTCCTCTCCAACAGCTTTGCTTTCTGCTGCATCGCGGTACGGGTTATCAAACATACCCATATCAAAGCAGGTAGTCATACGATTTGTAGTAGCGCGGTCAAATGCTTCCTCTGTCACCAGCCCGGACGTAACTGCTTCTGTAACAGAAGTCAGATCCATTGTTGCGCTGAAGCCATCACCGACAACATCGCAGCCCGCATTGATAACAGCCGCATAGCGCTCTGCCTCTGTCATATCCTCAGCGCCCCAGAACTGATTCGTGATGATGTTGGAGTCAGAGTTGATAAAGCCGTCAAATCCCATGGTGTCCTTCAGCAGAGTCTGAAGAATGGTAGTATTGTAAGCACTTCCGATCTCTTCCGGAGTAAGCTCCAGTCCCTTGTAGCTCTGTGCCGCACTGCGTCCATCGGTAGCCGGACGGCTGTAGCTCGGCATAATACCTGCCACGCCTGCATCAACTGCAGCCTGGAAGCCAACGAGCTGATATTTCTCCAGAGACCCTTCCGTGGAATAAATACGCCACTGTCCCATGCCATAGTGAGATTCAAAACCATTTTCCGCAGCGCCGTCGCCCGGGAAGTGCTTCATAATAAGAGCAACATCGCCGTCCTGTGCGCCGTCTGTCCCATGCTGATAGCCGACAACCAATGCATTTGCGATACCTGACATAGCCTCAGGATCCTCTGTGTAGGTCGTCTCATTGCGGCTCCAGCGGGGATCCGTAATCAGGTCGATCTGCGGACCATACATCTGACGGATACCCTTTGCATCCCAGATCTGTGCATCCAGTTCCGCAAATCTCTGGATAACATCATAATTTCCATCCCCGATTGCCGCTGCTGCAAAGCCCTGGGTTGCCGGATAGCCGGAAAGCATTGGATTGGAGATCAGCGTGAACGGAATATTTACCTCCCCCTTTGATACAGAAGTAAACTCCGTAAGCATATTAAGTGCATTGTTAAACAGCGCACCGGTTTCCGTATCTGTGTCCTTACGCAGAACACCGGAGCGTACCTCTGCTACTGTCACATTTGAATAGTCAAAGCCTGATGCCAGAGCCGCCATCGGGTTTGTTTCGCCCTCTTCTTCTGTTTCTTCCTCTTCTACCGGAAGCATCACAAGCTGACTAAGAATCACGTTGCCCTCTTCATCATACGCTTCATCTGCTGTCGTCGCCGCCGGGCTGGCTACCAGCGCATTTTTCAGAAGTGCGATCCGCTGCTCCTGTGTCATTTTGCCAAGCAGGTCTGCCGCACGCTCCTCTGAGCTTAAGCGCCAGTCCTCAAATGCATCCAGTTCCTGGTCGTTGTCGCTGTCCTTGAAGTACAGCCCATCCTGGGAGATCACACCCACCAGCGTTACACCGATGGTCGGTCCGTCCGCATTTTCGTAGAACACCGGTGCCAGATACTCAGTCGGACACTCAATACCATCCTCCACCGTATACGGTGCCACTATGTACTCTGCTCCGCCTTCCGCAAAAGCCATGCTCGTCAGGGACATTGCCATGGTCATTGCAGTCACTACACTGACTGCCATTTTGATCGTTTTCCTCATCTTGTCCTCCTTTATGTGAAGTATTTAAACCCGAATCAATGCAGCCTCCATTGATTCTTATTTATAGGACAAGCTTACCACACTTTTGCACAAAAAAGAAGTGCCCGCGAAACACGTGCACTTCCATTTTCCCGACGCGGGCAGACTGTTTTGTCGCAAACCGCCCTGTTTTTGTCGTTAATAAATTTAATTTTTGTGTAATATGTCTTTTACGGCGCAAAATTCAACAGTACATTCCTTTGTGCCGGACGGAGACTGCGCAGGCACTTCCCTGTTTCCCGCCACATTTCATTACGGTTCGATGATATTAAAGAATGTTTCAAATTGTGCGAGGTTACCGGTGAAGGTATCCAGAATATCCTCCTGTCCCTCAACCGACTCTATCATGTTTTTCATCATATTCTCATTGTTCCGGGCAATCCCCAAAATCCCTGCACGCTTCAATTTTATTACCGCGTCCGGCTCATTGCTCCACTCCTCTTTTGAATACAGCAGCACGCCATGGTGTACCCGCAGAAAATATTTCTCGTTTTCATCGGTCACTTCTAAATTGATGATAAGATTTTTATCCTCGATTTTTTTGGAATCCAGACACATTGCAAGATAATCAAGCATCGTTTCCGTACTCATTTCCAGAGAAGCAGCTCCCGAGCCGCCTATTACAGTGTCAGGATAATCGCCGGTTCCATGGCGAAGCTCATACGCGCCTGTAAGATATGCATTGCGCCACGCCCCTGATTCAGCCTGATAACCAAGCTGTTCGAGTGCATCTGCACACAGATACCGTGCGTCACTGTTATCGGGCTGTGCATATACGATGGTGCTTGTGAGCTCCGCTACCCATTGATATTCTCCGGCATCAAAATCGGTTTTTGCCCTTTCCAGCACTTTATCGGTATCACCCAGATACTCAATAAGTTTCCAGGCATACTCTGAGGGAGTAAGTCTGGCAAGCTGAACCGGGTTTGCATCGTACCAGCCCATATATTTCTGATATACCGCTTTGGCATTATGTGCAAGCGTTCCATAATACTGTCTTGTATACCACACTTTTTCCAGATCGGCAGGCAGCTTTATCATATTGGCAATTTCTGTTTCAGTATATCCCTCGTTGATATACTGAAGCGTCTGCGAATGAATATAACGGTATATTGCCGCCGTATTCAGCAAATATTCGCCAACGACTTCGTTTCCCCAATGAGGCCAGTTATGGGATTGGAAAACGACTTCCGTATCACTGCCAAAAAGTGCTTTTGCCTTCATAATATAGTCACCCCAGGCTCCTGCGTTTCTTATTTCCGCACCGCGCAGCGTGTAAATGTTGTGCATGGTCGCCGTGCAGTTTTCAGCCATCCAGAGTGCCTTGTAATCGGGAAGATATGTATTCATTTCCGCAGGTGACTCTGTGCCGGGTGTAAGCTGGAATACCATTTTAACGCCGTCTACCGTAATTTCTTCTATTTCTTTCCTGACCTCATAGGAAGGCGTGTAATACGACGTGGTTCCTGAACAGACGGTGAGCCCGATCCCGACTGAAAGAGCACCCTTTTCCCCCTTTGGAATAAGTGAGCCGTACTGGTAATTTGAGCGGCGTTTCATAGCATTTCCCGCAAGTACATTTTCCTCCATAGCGGCAGCCTCAAAGCCTTCCGGAACGATCAGAAGTGTTTTTCCGGAAGCTATCTGTGCGTCAAGATCCAAAGCCGGATCAGCAATCTGCTCCCCGGAAACAAGTCCTCCGATCCCGCCGTAATGATCGACGTGTGCATGACTTACGACAATCGCCGAAATGTGAGCGTCTCCGAATTCTTCCTCAAAAAGCTCCAGCGCAGCAGCTGCCGTTTCAACACCCGTACCGCAGTCAAAGATGATCCAGCCCTCATCTCCCCTGATAAATGTGACGTTTGCAATATCATAGCCTCTGACCTGATAGATGCCGTCAACAACCTCGTAAAGACCATAAAAGGAGTTAAGCTGTGTGTTTCTCCACAGACTCGGATTTGCCGAATCGGGAGCTTCGGCATTTCTGACGAAGCTGTAGATATCCTGACTCCATACCGTGTCGCCATTTTCCGATTTTATTTCAAGCGTTTCAGGTGCCCGGAGAAATCCGCGCTGTGCAAATTCCTTCTCCTGTTCGTCGCCGAAATCAAGCAATTCATATACAGAGGCATTCACTTTTTTTGTGTCCTCCGTCGCTTCCTTAACATCCGCGTTAAGCAGCATCCCCTTTCCACAAACGCCCGGCAGTGCTGAAAAACTCATCATAAGTGCCGCTGTACATATGATCTTTTTTTTATACATATTTTTTCCCATTAAACCTCCTCATTCAATCGCCGGAATATCCCAGCTTCCACACCTGTGTACCGTAAAACGGATTCGCCGTGCCTATACACAGACCTTCAGAGGTAATTCCAAACGCCCGCAAGCCGTGGTTATAAGGGTCGCCGAAACCATTGTCGGTAATTTTAGTGAAGTTCATTCCGTCTTCCGTCACATAAAGATCAAAGCCGAAAACTGCTTTATCCAAGTATTCGGCGCACGTCACCGCGCTTTGGGGAACGCCGCTGTAATTCCTGCAGAGCGTTTTTATATAACCATCAACACGGTCTTTCCATTCCTCCGATGCATCTTCATCGTTCATATACTCATCCAGCGGAATCAGAAAACTGCTTGCGTCATAGGTGCCTACATAAAATTTTCCATCATATACCGTCATTTTCCATATATACTGATTTTCGCTGCACCCAAATCCGGAGCCGTAACCGGATAATCCGCCGCCAGGGAACATTTCATCTGCGTCCCCCACAACAAGCTCTATATTTTCATTCTGATCCATACGGTACAGGTTCACAGGCTGATCGAAATTCTTATTCATAAATGTGAAATCATTATCAAACAACATGCGCTCTACCGCTATCTCTTCATCGTTATATTCTCCGATATAAAGATAGTCGCCGAAAACCTGCAGATTTGCTGCTCCGCTTCTTGTCCGCTGCGGGTCGATCCCGAAGGTGTACTTCGCGCCATCCTTTTCTTTATCTCCGATAACACTCGTCCATACCCATTCGCCGTTTTCCGAAATATCGCCCCGTACCATCGCGAAAGGCTGCATTGTATCACTGTCAGCGGCGTTTTCCGGAGTGCCGGTACAGATGGTTACGTACAAGCTATTCTGGAACTTCGTCATATCGAAAATAGAGCCGCCGTAAATACTGTCGCAGAAGCGATAGGCGGGATAACCAAAAAGCTTTTCATCATCAGCGATGATCTTAAAGGAACCCGGTTCGGAGGGGTTTTCAGATTCAAGAATAACTGCGCCGTCTAAATTTATACAGCTTACGATAAGCTTGTTTTCATAAACGCATATTCCCCTTATCCCCACGGAATACCCTTTCATAAACGCTTCCTTGTATTCTTCCATGGTCATTCCCGCATATACCTCTTTACATTCGTCGGTTTCGGGATTCACCTCATATATTACAGGCAGACCGTTTACCGCGCCGCAAAAATACAACCGTCCGCCCATCTCCACAGCGTTGCGGAAAATTGTGTTCTGACCTGTATCGGCTTTCGACATCAATATTTTCGATTCTCCGGTTTTCACATTCAGCTTTACGAGTATGCCAAGCGCCTCCATCCCATCAGGTTCGGCGGTATAAAGCTCCCCATGATAATATTCCTCTAACGCTGCTTTCATGATATCATCGTCAAACTCGCGCCCAAGTGCCGTTTTCATAAACTTCAGAGTATTCATCCATGCTCCATAGCAAGTGCCGATATACATATAATCTCCGTATCCGATCGAGCCCCACGAATAGTTCTGCCCACGGTCGCCCGTTCCGAGATTAACTCCCATTGTGCCGTTTCCCGTATAGTCTGCTATCCCGTCTATTTCTTTCACACCCTTTTCGGGATGGGTGATTTTTTCGGCGGTATAACCGGTTCCGGAATTATATACCACCGCCGCGCCCTCCGCATATGCCGCCAGAGTACAGAGTCCCGCACATAGCATGGCAGTAAAGCAGACGCTGATCTTCTTCAAATGATTTTTCATAACAACCCTCCAATTTGTTTGAATTCCATTCTTTTTCTCAAAGAATCTTTCTATTTTTTCCTGCCCACAACACATGGGTATATTATACTTATCAGATTTCTCTGTTTTTGTATATAGGCGCGGCACGAATTGTGAAAATCCGTCCCGAATTGTTAAAAATCATCCTCATTTAAAACCCGGCAAAAGCATTTTTATGATTCTCGCTTTTCCCGCCATTTTATGCTATGATACAATGAGTATACATGAGTCAGCAGATTTGTCGGATCGACGCACGATGAATTGGCTTACGGACCTGTCCGAAAGATAGCATAGATATTTTCAGAATAAAGGAGGGCTTTCCATGCGGATTGCCATTGTGGATGATATTGCAGCAGAACGGGAAGCATTAAAGGCGGGGCTGGCTATACAGCTCACCCGCCTTTCCCTGGATGCCGCAGTTTACTGTTTTGGTTCCGGTACAGATTTCCTTTTCGCCGCCGGAAAAGAACGGTTTGACCTTGTGTTCCTTGATATTTATATGGGAAATGAGAACGGCGTGGATACAGCACGGGCTCTGCGCCGCTTTGATGCGGACTGCCTGCTGGTGTTCACCACCACCTCCGCCGACCATGCCCTTGACGGTTTCCGTGCCCGGGCATTCCACTATCTGGTAAAGCCCTGCACAGAGACGGATCTGGAAGCTTTGTTTGACGAGATCGTAAAGCGTTTTCCCGCCGATGACAGATATATTGAGCTGAACGCCGCAGGCGGTCCCGTCCGGCTGCGCTTCCGGGAAATTCTCTATGCAGAACACCACCAGCACCGGATACATATTTACAGGACTAACGGGCAGGAAACCGTGGCACGGCAGACTTTCCGGGAACTTTGCGCCCATCTTACGGATGAGCGTTTCTTCCCCTGCAGCCGGGGCGTAATTGTCAACCTGGAACACGCCGGGGATTTTGACGGCACAGACTTCATCCTAAAAAACGGGAAAAGAGTTCCCGTCAGCCGTAACCTTGCCAAAGCCGCGAGGATGGCTTTCGGTGATTTTCTCTTTGGAAGGAGAGAGATATGATGATGGGATTTTTGCGTCCTGCAATAGAGCTTATGATCCTCCTGCCGGGCATACTGCTGGCCAATCTGCCCATGCAGGGATACCTGCGGATGTCCCCGGCAAAACTTGCGGCGGTAACAGCCTCGCTGGTACTTTTTCTCTGCTGTGCAGGCAGCGCCGTAAGCTGCCTTTTCCATGTGGAAACTTTCTGGCTGCTTTTCCCTGCCGCCGCCGTCATGGGCATTTTCTATGTGCATATGCTTAAGATCACCTTGTGGAAGTCCGTCAGTGTCTTCCTCGCCATATGCGGTGTGTTCTCCTGCCTTGGCAATATCGCCATGGCAGTAAACATCATTTTAAGTCCGGCAGATCCCACGCCGCCCCTCTCCCTGTGGGGCGCACTGTGCTGGTTTGCAATGTGCTGCCTGTCCGTCCCGGCTGTCTGGCATCCTGCCACCCATGCTGCAAGGAGACTCCTGGAGGATGAATCCTTTGCCCGGACCTGGTATGTGTTCTGGATACTCCCCATCTTATTCATCGGGCTGAATCTTTCCCTGATCCTCCAAAAACCGGACATTCTGGAACAGAGGCAGCTCCGGCAGCTTTATCTCCTGTTAAGCCTTGCGTTTCTGTTTCTGCTCCTGCTGTTTTATGTGCTCTTTTACCTCATGGCGTCCAGTCTGAACCGCAATGACCGCCTGCGGCAGGAGAACCAGTTTCTGTCCATGCAGCAGGCGCGGTATGACAGTCTCCGGGCTGCCATTGAACAGACACGACAGGCGCGGCACGATATGCGTCACCATTTCCATCTCATGCAAGGCTTTGCTGCCCAGGAGAATTGGGCGGACCTTACCGCATACCTTGACGA
Organism: Lachnospiraceae bacterium UBA7225; assembly: GCA_002473385.1. GTDB lineage: Bacteria > Bacillota > Clostridia > Lachnospirales > Lachnospiraceae > Marvinbryantia. The sequence continues at coordinate 10,881 of DKTR01000135.1, read as the reverse complement.
AGTACAGGGCAGCATCCCGGAGGGAGACCTGGGTCTGTGTGAAAATACCGCCGTAGACAGTGTCGCAGGCTATTTTGCCATACGGTACCGCGAGCAGGGCATCCCAGTCACTTTTTCTCTCGACCTGCCCCCGCATCTCCCGGTACCGGAAAGTGAACTGTGTTCCGTACTGTCCAACCTCCTTGAAAACGCGATGGAGGCCAGTCTGAGAACTGCCCCCGAAAGGCGGCAGACCAAGGTGCAGGCACGTCTGCATTCCGGACACATGGTACTGCTATCCGCGGAAAATGCTTATGATGGGAAAATAAGGGAAAAGGACGGTGTGTTCCTCTCCGCCAAGCGCCCGAGGGAGGGTATTGGGCTGCAGGCCGTGCGCCATATTGCTGAAAAAAACGGCGGGTATGTCCGGTTCCACTATCAGGATGGTGTGTTTACAGTCAATGTGATACTGCGGAGAGGGATGTAAGTTTTGGGGATGTCTGCAGGCTTTACTGTTTTTCCCTATCCTTCTCCGGTTCAATCCGCATAGATACTGTCAGGCGAAACGTATGATCCTCTGCCTCCACAGAAGCGCTGCCGCCATGCTGCTGGGCGATCGCGATAATCGAGCGAAGCCCGTAGCCGTGATGATTTTCCTCCGCTTTTGTGGTAACCGGCAGCCCGTTTTCAAATTTCAGCTCATGCTCGAAATAATTCTCCACCACCAAAATCACCATATCGTCGCGCCTCGCTGCCCGCAGGGAAATAAATTTCTTCTCCGGGTGCTCCACATTTGCCATGCCCTCCAGAGCATTGTCCATCGCATTTCCAAAAAGCGCATAAATCTCCATATCCGACAGGCAATAAAACAGTCTGCCGTCCACAATATAGGTAAAACGCACACCGTTCATGGAGCAGATGATATTTTTCTCCGTCAGCACGACATCCAGGCTCTTGTTGCCGGAATCCACGACCGTGTTGAATTCATCGATGGAATCGCGCAGACTGTCCAGATATGTCTGAAATTGCTGCTGTCCCTCCGTAGAACGCAGCAGATTAATGTAATGCTTGAGATCATGGCATTTAATCTGCAGGGACAATATACCCTCGCGGCTGATCTCATAATAGCGCTGCTTACTGCTGATAAAATTCTGCATGCTGTGATTCTCGTGCTGCAGCAGCGATATAGATGCAATCATCAGCAGAAGAATAAAATTCACGCTGCTATACAGCAGCGCTGTAAGGAAAAACAGCATACCGGAAATCCCTTCTCCCATAAATAGCAGTTGATACATAAATTCCAGCAGCATCTGACTCAGCAGGACGACAACAAACGTCCACCAGATCTCCTTTAACGGAAAAGGCACCTCACGACGCACAAAATATTGATATAATTTTACACATGACACTTCAATCATAATATACAGCAGATAAGACATGATTGACTGGAAGGGACTTCCACCTGTCCATGCCGCATCCGGACCGACCGGGATGGCGGAGATCAGCTTTACCGCGTCCCAGGATATCCGGTAGATGGTGAGTGCCATGATGCTGTTAAAAATTGCCCTGTCACTGGAAATATGGTAGCAGAACCGGGAGCAAAGTATAAAAAGCAGGCTCAGCACCATAATGTAAAAGCTGTAGCCGACCGCAATCACTGCCTTTTCCGTCAATACGACCTCCAGCGTATAGCGCATGCACCAGCTTGCTGCACACAGCAGAAAAAGGCTCAGAAGGATCCGTGCCGCAAAGGAATGCTGTTTTTTCCCCTTATTCCAGGCAACAAGATGGATGAAAAAGATGATTCCGGAGGATATGCGCCAGTCAATCTCCCGGATCCACCAGACCGGCGTCATCATACACTTTGCCCCAGAAAGTTAATAAAGCGCTGCTCTATCTCCTTCTGATGCGACTTTGAAATCTGCACGCGCTCGTTGTTTACCTCCACAAAATCGCTGCCTACCCGCTTAATATGGCGCATATTTACCAGATAGGAACGGTTGCACTGGATAAAATTCCGTTCATCCAGCTTTTTACGCACCTCGCCCAGCCTGCCGCGTACCTTGTATTCGCCCTGCTCCGTATGATAGATCAGATCGTGATCATACACCTCCACAAAATAGATACAGTTGGAGGGAATGCTCACGATACCATCCGAGGTTTTTAAAGCAAGCGTAACATTTGTGCTGTCATTAATCCGCTTGATTGCCTTCCCCAGCACACGGTCAATAGAAAACTGGTCAATGGGCTTGATAATGAAGTCCATCGCGTCCACCTCGTAGCCCCGGATCGCAAATTGCGCCATATGCGTCACGAAAATAAGCTGCGCCTCCTTATTGACAATGCGCAGAAATCTCGCAGCATCCATCCCGTCCATTTCTCCCAGACGGATATCCAGAAATACGATATTGTATAGCTCCCGGCTGCGGATAAACTCCACGCCGTCATAATACCGGTGAATCACATGCTCCTCGCCTTTCGCGTTAAAGTAATGCTCCACACAATCTACCAGTTCCTGCATTTCTTTTGCATCATCATCCACAATCGCAATCAGAAGCATACCTCTTCCTCCCCCGGCTGGTTTCTTTGTTACCGTTCACTCCCATTTGTCTCCTGGCTCATACCTACAGGACCTGCCACCGGCAGCTCCCTTCGGATGCCTGGCAATAAATAACCGCCGAAGCACATTATCCGCCGGGATACTGTGTTCAGCGGTTACTCCGCCACTTCTATACTCTATTATAATATAGAAGTGTATATTTTACAAATGAGAAATCATACATTTTTGTTAAAACTGCTGTACTGCCGCTGCTGTTCATAGCAGCGCTTTATTTAAATTCTGCCGGAACCTGGTCGATGGTCTGATACATCTTCATTGCCTGCTCCATCGTCTTTCCGTCAGCAATCACTGCTTTTCTCGCCGCATTAACCGCCTGGATTTCCTTCATTTTAGCGCCGGTCAGGGTATAGCCCTTCATGGCAATCAGCGTAGCGATCCATGCCAGCATCGGAATGACGCAGAACAGTACGATTACCACCCAGTTCATACCCGGTGCATACGGAGTTTCTGCCGCCGGCAGATCCTTCAGACCGATAAAAGATACTGCAATTGCCACAACCGTGGTCGCCAGCGAGGAAACCAGCTTATCTACCAGGCTGAACAGCGTTCCCATGATACCCGGAATGTATTTTCCGGAGCGGTACGTCTCGTAGTCCGAGCAATCTGCAACCATCGGAATCGGCATATCCGCAGTAGAATAATACGCACCGTAGCCGATACCAAAGCATACAATAAACAGAATTGTGTACAGGTTAATCGTAAGACCTTTTTCTCCCATAAGGGAAAGATTGAATGCCGGGTTGCCCTGCTTCCAGAACAGCAGCAGCACAAGCACGCCTATGTACATAATCAGCGCCAGACGCACATACTTCTCCAGTGACGCCTTCTGCCCCTCTTTCTGTGAAGTACGGATCGTCAGCAGGAAGAACGGCGCCGAGCATGCATAGCCGAGCACCATCATCGGCAGATATAATCCATCGTAATTGCCCATCATACAGCCATACAGCATGCACAGTACCGACACGTTGGTCGCGATAGCAAGCGCCAGCTTACAGCCTGCACCGGCCACCATCAGACGCTGCATCGGCTTGTTGCCCTTAATAATTTCGAGGTACTCAGAGACCTTTACCTTCTCGGCATTTGCTCCGCCGATTCCGTAATACTTCGGCTGATCCTTCTCCCAGATACCAATGACCGCCAGAATCGTCAGCACAATCGAGATCGCGATGCCGAGCGGTGCCAGCACACGGTAGAATTCCGCAGTGTTGTAGTCGCCCACATTTGAGCGGATGATCGGTGCCAGGAACTGCATAGCGCCCATACCGATAAGACTTCCCACCGTGTTAAACAGTGTGAACATCGGACGCTGCTTCGGATCGTTCGTCAAAACCGTCTGCCCGGAACGGGTACAGGAGGTCTGGAATGTATAGCCGATTACCCAGATAAAATACAGCAGCACAAACAACACATAGCGCAGCCACATCATGGATTCCGGAATCATCGGAGTAAGCAGGTACAGCACAAGTACACTCACTGCCATGATAAGGTTGCCAATAATCATAAATGGACGGAACTTGCCGAATTTGCCGCTGGTACGGTCTATCAATGCACCGATGATCGGGTCAGTAATCGCATCACACAGGCGCATTGCTGTTACCATAATGGTGGCAAACGCCATCAAAAGACCGAGTACGCCGTTGCCGAACATTGCAATATAGGAAAGCACCAGCACAAAATACACATTGGTAGCACCGTTGTTCAGCGGAAACAGCACAAGCTGATACGCTTTCGCGCGGTTCATGCTTTCTGCTCCGGTCGTCTTTGCAGAATTACTCATTTCCACAGACTCCTTTCTTTTTTCTTCAGCAGGGCAGCGGCTTTATACCCAGTTGCTTTTCTGCCGGTTTTTATCCTTTTTTAATTTATAGGAAGGATTCGGGCTGCTCACCTTCTTCAGCACCGCCGTATCACGCAGCTTGCCCGCACGCACCTCCAGATTGTTAATATCAGAGAGCGGCACCGTAAAGGTCACCACCTTGTCCACATCCGCCTCGCCCATTACCTTGCCGTTGTTGTACAGTTTCACATGCGGCTGGTTTGTATAAATCTTCACCTTCGTGCTCCCGCCCGTGCGGTCAGCCATACGCCTGCCCGCAATGTGTACAAACGGCTCATCACTCCAGAATGCCTTGTATAAATAGAAGCTGTCCTTTTTTGTCTTGCGGTCAAAGGTCACAAGCCCCTTGTGGTTCATGCCCGGCTCGCCGCCCTGATCTCTTGCATCGGCCGCAAAGTCAAACATATTCCACACATAATTTGCCCACATATAGGGATGACGCTCAAAGCAGCGCAGCATAAATTCGTGATATTTCGCCTGGTACTCCTCCGTGTGATCACCGCGGCGCGGATGCTCCGAATGCAGATTCGGCATACCCTCGCAGCCATACTCCGAGAAACACAGGGAGCGCTTCGGATACACCAGATGGAAAAAACTGATCCAGAGGTCGTTTAAGAACAGCCCCGGCACGTACCAGCCAAGATACAGATTCCAGCCCACGATATCCGTGATATGCGCCACCTTGTTAAACGGTCCGCACATCGCATAACAGGCAAGCGTCGTAAGGCGGGTAGCATCCATCTCGTGGCACAGATCATTCAGCACATGATGATTGTCCAGCATGTCCTTTTTGTCCTTCGTAGAGATCGTAATCTCATTCGATATGCCCCAGCACACAATACAGGCATGGTGATAATTCTGTATAATCAGCTCCTTCATCTGCGAGATCGTATTTTCACGTCCATTCGGCAGGTGCTCAGAAATATAGGGAATCTCCGCCCACACTACAAAGCCCATTTCATCACAGCGGTCATAGAAATACTGACTGTGCTGGTAATGTGCCAGCCGGATGGAGGTGACACCCATTTCACGGATCAGCTCCAGATCTTCGTCATGCTCCGCTTCTGTCAGCGCATTGCCCAGTGCCCTCCGGTCCTGATGGCGGGATACCCCGCGCAGCGGATAACGACGTCCGTTCAGGAAAAATCCTTTATCTTTATCTACATGGAACGCGCGCACACCAAAGCGCAGGCGCACCTCATCGAGCACTGTTCCATCTTCCTTCAGCTCCGCTACTGCCGTATACAGATAGGGATCCTTCACGCCATCCCAGCGGTGCGGCTTCTTCATCACAATTACTGCGTTGCTTCCCGCATCAGCCGCGACCGGTTTCCCGGCAGCATCCAGAATGGTAATCACCGTCTCCGCCTCCGGCGCATTATTCCAGCTCTCCACGGTAACCTTTGCATCTTCTCCGTCCACAACCGGCGTAATCTTGATGCCCGGTCCTCCAAAATGATCCATGTCAAAATGCTTTTTATGAACCACGATGATCTTCACATCACGGTAGATGCCGCCATAGAAGGTAAAATCTGCCTTCTGCGGATATACATGATCGTTAACGCTGTTATCCACCGCCACCTGCAGGCTGTTCTCCGTCTGCAGAAGATCCGTCACCTCCACACGGAAAGCAGAATATCCGCCATCGTGATGACAGCAGGCATGCCCGTTAAGCGTGACATCCGCGGTAGCGTTGACTCCGTCAAACTCCAGGTAAACGCGTTCCGTCTCTGCATCAAAGGAAGGCGGTACGAAAGTAGTAACGTAGGTACAGGTGCCGCGGTAATAATCATTGCCGCCGTCCTGTCCGTCAATATTATTCCATGTATGGGGAAGGCGGACGATTGTAGTTTTTCCATCGGGACCGGCAAACTGCCATTCCCTGTTCAGCAGACTCTCTCGTCTTCTCATAATTTTTTTCCTTTCTTTTGAAGGTCCTGACATTTACTGCCCGGACCTGTGCCAGGATCACGCCTTCTTTTTCTTCTTAAAGCTGAAGCCTGCAATATTAAGAATCAGACAGATGCCGCAGATCAGCGACAGTGCTGCAAACACATAGGTCAGAACGGTCAGCAGCGTAGACCACCACGGTGTTACGTGAACGATCATCGTGTCTGCACTGATGCCGTCCATACCGCGGGAGTGCACCACCGTATACAGAATGCGGTGTGCAGATTCTCTCATCGCCTGTGCAAGCTGTGCATTTTCCTTAGAAGCACCCGGCGCATAGTCCGCAAACTCAAAGCCAAGGTCACTCGCTGCATTCTCCACATTTGTTCCGCTTACACCCGGATAGTTGTCCGGAATATCATTTCCTGCCAGCACCTCATGCGGCTTGGACATATAGCTGCCGTCATACATATCTGTTACCGCGAAACCGGTCATGCCGGCCTCGCCGCGCAGCCATGCTGTCTGCAGATTGTACATTGCGCCGGACCACATTGCGCCGAGACGATTGAATGCTGTCATTACACACTTCGCATCTGAATTTACGATCGGAAGCTCAAATGCTCTCAGATAGAGCTCGCGCAGCGCCTGCTCGTTGCACCAGGTACCGATACCCTGACGCTGTTCCTCCTGGTCATTCAGCACAAAGTGCTTGTTGTATACATAGACACCCTTCGACTGGATCGCCGCTGTCTCTACGGCTGCGATCAGTCCGGTGAGGATGCCGTCCTCAGAATAATACTCGAATACACGTCCTGCATACGGAGTGCGGTGGATGTTCAGACCGGTGCCATAGAATCCGGCATAACCTGCCCACATCGCGTCCTCACCGATCAGCGTACCGACTTCCTCAACGAGCTGGTCGTTGAAAGTCGCAGCGATAATACCGTTACACGGATAGCAGGTACCTGTCTGGCTCTTATCCGGATCATTCGTTTGTGTCGCATAGCCGTTCGGTCCAATACTGTATGCCTGCGTTACACCGCTGGGACCATTGTGATCGAGCGTTTCCGGCTTGCCGATTTCCTGTACTGCGGCAGTCATACGAAGACCAACTGCGCACAGCTTGCTAAGCTGGCTGTAGGTAAGCTGATCGAGGAATTCCTCCCACTTCGCATCGCTGTATGGAATCGGGTTTCCTGCATCATCCTTCAGAAGATCGATTAACTGGTACTCTGTCTCTGTGGAGCCCATCGTCGGCCAGTTTCCATCGTTCTCTGGCAAATCGGAATCATCCAGCACAACATCGGCTGCAATCTGATCTGTCATTGTCAATTTCACATAGTTAGTGTTCCAGCCCTCGTCATCGTCCGGAGTGAAGAGCATGGTTGTGCCTTCCCAGTCGCTGCGGGTGATGTACGTAACAGAATTGTCGCCTCTGCCCTCATAACGGTTGATGTCCACATCAGCAAACAGACTGGTCACTTCATTGCCGGTGCCGTATGCGGTTGCATAGGTCTCGCTGTCGAAGTCGTAGTCTACATCATAAACCATATCGGCGCTGCCTTCTTCTGTCATGCCGTCGGACGCCTTCTTCCCCTTTGCTGCAAGGATATTATTTGCCGCCGCGTGGGAATTATCCGCTGCCGTGAAGTAATAAGTTCCCTCATCCAAAATGTAAACACCTGTATTGTAAGCGTCATAGGAGGTAAGGAAGTATTCCGGCACCTCAATGGTAACGGTCTCGCTTGCGCCCGGTTCAAGCATCTGCGTCTTGCCGTAACCTACCAGCTCTACTGCAGCCTTTTCAATCTGATTTTCCTTATCATAATCGGTGTACGGTTTCTGTGCATAGATCTGCACGGTCTTCTTACCTGCCACGTCACCGGTATTCGTCACATTGACTGTTACCGTATAGGCAGTCTCCTGACCTTCGCCGCTCTTTGTCACTTCCATGTCGGACATCTCAAACTCGGTATAGCTTAAGCCGTAGCCAAACGGATATGCTACAACCTCATCGTACTCAAAGTCACCTGCATTCTCAGTGCCAAGCACAACATCCTCATAGCGCGTCTCCGTATAGCGATAACCGACATAAATGCCCTCCTGGTATACTACGTACGTATTGTACACACGTCCATGAGAACCGAAGTCATAATTTTCCGCACCTTCGTAGGTGTAGCTTCCAAAGTTTGCCATTGTCGGATCGAGCAGGTTATCCACCCACCAGGTATCCGGAAGAGAACCGGACGGGTTCACCTGACCGGACAGAATATCCGCCACCGCGTACAGACCTGTCTGTCCTACTGAACCGATCCACAGCGCCGCGTCGATACCATAGTCTTCTTCATTGATGAACTCTGCAGAGATCGGGTTCGCACTGTTAATCAGCACAACGATGGAGGAAATCCTGCCTTCATCCTTATATTCTTTCAGACCTTCCAGGGTCGCGCGCTCGTTTTTGTTCAGTCTCAGATAATCGCCGTTCTGACCATCGTCGTGGTTTACACTCTTCAGGTCGTTTGCCTCACCGCCGACACGGCCGATCACGAAAATCGCGGTCTCACCTTTTCCGAAGGAATCTACCGCGTCTGACTTCTGGATGGATTTCCAGGAAGCCTCGTTGATGTTTCCATCATCAAAGTCGCGTCCGTATTCCTCTTCGAGATACCAGTCGAGCAGATCGCTGTTGACAACAGTGAAACCGCCATCCTCCATAACATCCTTATAAGAAGGTGCATCCGCGGAGGATACCGCACCGGAACCGGTACCGCCGTATACCGGCGAAATTGCTGTTGCGCCAAAGAGAGATACGTCTGTTCCCTTCAGCGGCAGTGTATTATTCTCATTTTTCAGCAGAACGGCGCCCTCGCCCTCTACCTCGCGTACCTTTGCCAGTCCGGCAGCTTTAAGATCGGCAACCGATGTATAATCACTTTCATAGTATCTGGCATAATCGTTTTCATCAACAGGGCTGCCATCCTTGTTGACCATTTTTGATGTAGAAATGCCCAGGAAAGAATTGATCTGTCCGGTGAACTCACTTGCAACCGAGCTTCCGAAATACACGAGCACCAGCAGAATGACAGAGATGTTCGTTAAAACTTTCTTAAGCGTTCTTTTCCTTGAGGACCTCATATACAGTCTCCTCTCTTTCTTGAAAATTGTGTGTGACCTGTAACAGTTCAGCAGAGCCGGTCTGTCTGAACTGTTATTGCATCTTAACTTCGTATCTGTGCAGCTTTCCATGCGGGGAAAATGCACTGTGCTTTGTATAACCTTCGTCTTTTTTACATTTCACCGGATCAGATGTACAAGCGCCGCAGGGTATTTTTATACAAAACATATACATATAGCTGTCCTTATTATAGGCATTTTTTCCGTTTTTGGGAAGGCTTGCCCTATGTCGTGTACAATTCCCGCTACGTCGCAATGCATGATTTCATTCATTTGCGTCAGTTTTCTTTTCATAAACCAATATTTTTGTCGTGTATTATTAAAATTTGGACGCAAGCTGCCAAAAATCGCTTTTTTGAAATCCCGGAAAGATTTCCCGGCAATTTGACAGAAATTCCATTCCATGTCATAATTGTTTTTGACAATATGTGCGAACCTTTGGGACAGGATATTCTGCCTCCATTATCCGGAAAATGCGGTTTCCGGATGTCTTCTGGCATTCCTGACGGGCATACGCACATACAAAAACCTACAGGACCTGCCACCGGCAGCTCCCTTCGGATGCATGGCAACCTAAAATAACACCCCGCCTGTCTGGACACCGGCATACAGTGCGGTCACGCTGTTTTATTTTAAGCTGCATTCCTAATCTAAAATTCGAGAGGGAAAGGAGTTTTCTTATGACAAACACACAAAAAGATTCCGTTAAGAAAGCGTCAGGCTTTTATGTCGGCATCATCGCAGCGGTTCTCTGCATCGCGGCTGCCGTTATGTACGGGATGAAATTCAGCTCTATCACATACAAAGAAACGATTTATGACTCAAACGTATGCCTTCTGCTCGGCATCACAGCAGGTGTTGCCATTATAATGCTGTTCATCAATAAGATTGCGGCATATGCTCCGGTAGTGCTCTGCGCAGGCAGCGGTATCGCATGTTTAATGTTTGTGCGCCTGATGATCTGGCCAATCTCCGATACCATTTACGGCATCGAGCCATTCCAGCACATGAACGAGCTTTACACCTGCGCCGTGCTTCTGGTGCTTAGCTTCTTATTCTCAGAAGTTTCTCTGTATTTGAAAAAAACAAAAGAAGCAAAGGCTGCTTAATCAACACATTTATCATCCTAAAAATGCAGAAAAAGCTGACGATGATCTGTCAGCTTTTTTTGTTGCCATGCATCCGGAAGGAGCTGCCGGTGGCAGTTTCCGTAGGTGCAACAGGCAATTTGGCCGGCGGCATTCTTCCAGAATCCGGCTGTCAGAGAATTAAATCCACAGCGGCACAGGGCAGTCCAGGCAGATGTTTTCTTGTGGAATCCGGCTGCCAGATGTCTGTCGCAGACACGTTGCTTTTTTGATTTTGCTGCGCCGCCTATCTG
>DKTR01000005.1 GCA_002473385.1 Lachnospiraceae bacterium UBA7225 | reverse complement strand
GGTTCGAATCCCCGATGCTTCATGTTCAAAGCACTGATTCCTTTGAATCGGTGTTTTTTTTATGATATAAGAAAGAAGAAGTGTGATATGATAAGACAGGAAAGAAATTATGGTCTGGACCTGCTGCGTATGGTCTGCATGTTTTTAATTGTAAATCTGCATGTTCTTTCGCCAGGAGGAGCAATGGCGCGTGTGCAGGGAAATGAGGGCACCTATTATGCCTGCTGGTTTCTGGAAACCTGCGCGTATTGTGCGGTAGATTGCTATGGTATTTTATCCGGCTATGTGGGCATTACCAGTAAGCATCGTCCGGCAAGACTTCTGGAGCTCTGGCTGAACGTATTTTTTTATTCTGCAGGAATTACGCTTATTTGCTGGATTACCGCACCGCAGCTTTTAATGGAGGACAGTCTCTGGAAAGCGATATTTCCGGTTTCCTGGGGAACCTACTGGTATTTCAGCGCGTATGCCGGGCTGTTTATCGTGATGCCTTATCTGAATAAGCTGGTCAATGCGCTGGATGAAAAAGAGCGGAAACGCATGGCGCTGGGAATGTTTCTGCTGTTTTGCGTGAGCACGGCGGTGCCGAAGGTAAATCAGTCCGATTTTCTTTCTCTGGTGGGCGGTTACAGCTTTATCTGGCTGGTAGTTTTGTATCTGTTCGGCGCCTGCATCCGCACCTGCAGTTTTAGAAGATGGAAAAAATATCAGTATCTGATAGCGTACTTTGCCCTGACAACGTTTTCCTGGGCTTTTAAGATTGTTGTGGAAAACTATACCCGGAAAATCTATGGAGAACCGAAATTCGGGCGGATGTTTACCGGGTACACCACACCAACTATTTTTCTGGCTGCTGTCTGTCTGTTTTTGATATTTGAAAACGTAAAAATCAGAAGCGGAGCGCTGAGAAAGGTGATCATGACAGCTTCGCCGCTTGCGTTTTCTGTTTATATTATACATACGCATCCGATGGTCTGGGAAAATCTGATAAAAGGAATTTCCGCGAAGCATGCTTTCGACGCCTGGTGGGCAGCTTTGCTGGCGGTTCTGGGAATTTCACTGTGTATCTATATTTCATGCAGTCTGATTGATTTTATAAGGAAAAAAATATTTGATATCTGCGGTGTAAGGAAAATCACGGAACGGATATGTACATTAAAATAATGGTGACAGAAGCTTTACGGAAAGAAAACGGGACAATTTTTCTGCGAAAAGAAAAACAGGAGGAACAGGATGAGGAAAAAACAGGGATTTCGGTGGAATCATATGACGATGGGCACCTGCTATTATCCGGAGCACTGGGATAAGGCTCTGTGGCAGGAGGATTTGCGGCGCATGAAGACGGCAGGCATTTCAATGATACGTGTGGCGGAATTTGCGTGGAGTAAGGTGGAGCGCGAGGAAGGCGTTTTTGATTACACGTTTTTTGACGAATTTCTGGATTTGTGCCAGAGGGAAGAAATGAAGGTTATTTTCGGAACGCCGACAGCGACGCCTCCGGCATGGCTGACAGAGAAATATCCGGAGGTATTAAACGCCAGAGAGGATGGCGTGCTGTATCGTCACGGCGGCAGACGTCATTATAATTATAATTCTGAAAAATATCTGGAGCTGTCAGCGCGGATTGTGGAAAAAATCGCTGCACATTATGGGAAGCATCCGGCAATTATTGGCTGGCAGATTGACAATGAGCTGAACTGCGAGACAAGTGAATTTTATTCTGAGGCGGATTCGCTTGCATTCCGGGAATTCCTCAAAGAGAAATATCATACGCTAAGTGCGCTGAATGAAGCATGGGGAACGGTTTTTTGGAACCAGACCTATACGGCATGGAAACAGATTTATGTGCCGCGTCCGGTGCTGAACCAGGGATATAATCCACATATGCATCTGGATTATTTCCGTTTTATTTCTGAGAGTACGGTTCATTTTTGCCAAATGCAGGCGGATATTATCCGAAAGTACAAAAAAGAAGCAGATTTTATAACGACAAACGGCATTTTCTGGAATCTGGACAATCACCGGATGATGGATGAATGTCTGGATGTCTATACGTATGATTCTTATCCGAGCTTTGCGTTCGGATTGAACTGTGATCCGCAGAAATCGGATGATCTGAATGATCGTCACTGGTCGAAAAAGCTTACGGAAGTACGCTCTGTATGTCCGCATTTTGGCATTATGGAGCAGCAGTCCGGGGCAAATGGCTGGACAACCAGAATGGAGGGTCCGGCACCGCGTCCGGGACAGCTTACGCTCTGGGCAATGCAGAGCGTGGCGCATGGTGCAGACTATATTTCCTTTTTCCGCTGGCGCACCTGTACCGTAGGCACGGAAATTTACTGGCACGGTATTCTCGACTATGACAACCGCGACAACAGGAAGCTGGCGGAGGTAAAGGATTTTTATAAAAAGCTGAAAACACTGGACGAGGTATGCGGAGCGGAATATACAGCGGCTTTCGGCGTACTGAAGGATTACGATAACTGCTGGGATACTAATGTGGACGTATGGCATAAACGGGTGGATCAGGCAAGCGATGAGGAAATCTTTGCGGCGGCGCAGCTTTATCACACGCCATATAATGTAATTTATCTGCAGGAAAATACTACGCCTGAGGATCTTCTGGCATATCCGCTGTTAATTTATCCGCATCCTGTTCTGATGACAGAGAAACGTGCAGGACTTTTACGGAAATATGTAGAGCAGGGCGGTATGCTGGTGATTGGCTGCCGGAGCGGCTATAAGCAGGAGAACGGCAAATGCGTTATGTTTCCACAGCCAGGACTTCTGCAGGAGCTGACTGGTTCTGATGTGATAGATTTTACATTTACCAGTCCTGCCGAGCCGCCTGTTTTTGCTGAATGGGATGGCAGAAAAATAGATATGCCGCTTTTTAACGACATTCTGCGCCCGCTGGAGGGTGCCTGTGTGCTTGCTTCTTATACAGACAGCTATTATAAGGGAGAAGCGGCGCTGATTGAAAAGAAAACCGGAAAGGGACGAGCGCTGCATTTTGGAAGTACCTTCTCCAGATCAAATATGGAGATGCTGCTTCGCTATGCGGGAGTGATCCGCCCATTTGACGATTTATTGGAAGCTCCTGAGGAGGTAGAAATTGTACAGCGGGTTAAAAATGAAAACCGTTATCTTTTTGTACTTAATTATATGCCGGCCGCAAAGAAAATAAATTTGAAAAAACAGATGCGTCTTTTGTATGATGGGACACTGCACACAGGAGAGGTTATCTTAAAGCCGTTTGAAACAGCGGTATATAAAGTGTTGTAATAAAAAGAAGGGCTGTAAAAACGACTTTAAAGAAACCTCTTTTATAGTTCTTATTATGCAAATAAAAAAGCTATTTATTTTTGCAGCATCCGCCACAGAGTAGTGCGGCTGATCTTCAGCCGTTCCGCTACTTTAGAGCGGTTATTATCCTCCTGTTCCAGGACCATGCGGATAATATCGTAGTCGATTTCTTCAAGGGACTGGTTTGTATTAACAATTTCATAGCCGGGCCGGATAACACCCGCTGTCTTGGGAGTCTCCTGCTTCAGAGTCTGTTTTACCAGTTCCGCGCTGATGTAATCGCCATCCGTAAGAACAATCAACTGCCGGATCACACGCTTAAGCTGGGACAGATTCTGCTGCCAGTTGAAATCCTGAATCAGTGTCAGAGCACCGGGTTCAAAGCCTACCACCTGTTTGCCCAGCTCGATATTTGCCTGACTGATGTACAGGGTAGCAATATTCGGGATATCATTGATTCGTTCCCGAAGAGGAGCAAGCCGCAGTACCAGACAGGAAAGACTGTTCATAAGGAACTGGCAGATGGAATCATTGCCGTTTCTGTCCTTTGATAAGGTATACGAGAAGATGAAACGGTTTCTCCTGCATAAATCATTCTGCTTTAAATAAGGCAGAAATTTGTTAAATACGGTCTCCGGAAGTGTCTGGAGGTTCTTGATATAAATGGTAATATGGATATTATTCAGTGGAGAGTTGGGACTTTCCATGAAATAATTCCACTTTTTCTGATTTGTGCTTTCACAGTCAATAATAAAGAAAGGCTGCTTTTTATACTCGCTGTGCCGGTAGATAAAGGAGGCTGATTTATCCTTTCCGGTGCCAGCCTCCCCCAGAACCAGAACAGGCTGGAGCGTTCTGGAATAAGAATCCAGAGATTTTCGGGTGTCGCCGATCAGGCTGGCGCTTCCATATAATTCGAGGTCTGGGTCAGAAGACTCCAGGCTTTCATAGAAAGAAGTGCCCAGATCGTCGATCAGAGCCGGCGCATCCTGTCTGCGCAGATAGATATAGACATAAGTCTCTTTGTCGATGACTGCGTGATTGCAGTGGTAGGACAGAAGAATATTTTTTGACCGCTCTTCCAGCCGGAAGGAACTGTCAGAAAAAAAGGCGCTTATATTCTGTTCAATAATACGAAAATAATCTTCCGTATCCTCGTTCCGCTGGAGGCTGCTGAAAATCAGATTATGATTGCTGCCGTAGACAAACAGCGCTTCGTTGCTGCCGGTAAATGCGGCCTTGAAAAGCTTCGCCTGCTGCCGGTAGAAAGAATATAGCCGGGCTGTATGTACGGCCTGTGTAAAGGTAGCCTCAATGCTCTCACGCCCGGAGGTGATGAGGATGTAATTCATTCCCAGCTCATAAGCCGTAAGAGTGGTACGCATATCACATACAACCATTTCATAGCCCTGATTAAGAAGTTCCAGAATAGCCTGTCTGTCATCCTCCGGTTTTGCGAGAGTGACAATTTTAATGTCATACTGCAGCAAATTGCGAAGCAGCTTGGCATTGTCAACTGTGGAGGAAACGCCTACGATTGCAAAATTGCTGGTACAATTCTGGGCCAGCTTGATGGCACGCAGAATATCGTAGACGGAGAAGCTGATTCTCGCCACAGGAATATTCAGATGCTTTTCAAACAGTGTTGCAGTTCCGCCGCGGGCAGCTACGATGTCGAAGTCATCCAGATTATAAGACCGAACAATTTCCAGTCCCTCCTGCAGGGTACCCAGGCGGACAGTCAGCTCTATCTCCTCATTGGATGCAGCAATATCATTCATGATTTCTTTCATTCCATTATAAGGAACGATTGCCAGAATTCTTGTTTTCATAAAGGGAACCTCCATTGTGTCCTTTATTTATATTTTAACATGTATTGCAAATAAAAACA
>DKTR01000095.1:14955-18330 GCA_002473385.1 Lachnospiraceae bacterium UBA7225 | reverse complement strand
TTTGAATTATACAAGAAGCTCCTACTTCTTCTCCCAGAGAGCCATCTTCACTATAAGCGATTCCATAGTTTGGCATCAGACCTGCCGCTTTTCCGGTTATGCTATCCAGCTGAAACGATCCGTCGAAAAATGGAATTAAATGAGCCGCAAAATTTTTTCCTGGGAAAACTGTATATTTTCCGGCATCAAAATGATCGTTTCTGCCGCCTTCAGAAGCGCCCGCACCTGCATAATGCTTCACGATTGCGATCACAGAGTCTTCGCCCCATCCAAGGTCATTTCCTTCTTCATCATAGGTAGACTGCAGACCGGAAATATAAACATTCGCCATATCTCTGTTCAGCGCTGGATCCTCAGAAAACGTTCCCGATGTGCGGTCCCAGGAACTCTCGCTTGCTACATCCACCTGCGGACCGAGAAGCATCGTCACACCGACTGCACGGTATGCTTTCGAATGCTCTATCGCCGCTTCCTTAGCAACCTCAGTATCCATCGTCATGCCAATCCCGTTTTTGTCAATGATATTAGAAATATAATTAGGGTCAATACTGATTGTGACCGGCACACCATAACCGCCGTTCGTCTCTGCATATGTCTGCAGAGCATTGTTCCAGGCAACTGCCATTTCCGTATTTCCTTCCGTTCCAGCTGAACGTGTAACTCCTGCACGTCCGCCCGCTGCCAGATACTCTTCATCTGCCCCAACATCAGATCCGAAGGACATCCATCCCCCATGTGTAAGGAGAGGCGCTATTTCTTCTCCGCTCATCTTTGATGCCAGATCCGCCGCACGGGTATTATCGTCCTCCCGCCAGTCCTCGTACACATCCAGTTCTCCATCCTGATCCAGATCTTTAAAAGCATAACCGTCCTGCTCAATCAGAGTAACACCGGAATCCTTGCTGTAGCCAAGCGTTTCTCCGCCCTCATTTGTTACCTTGATCCAGCCGTCTGCCATCTCGGTCTGCGACCATTTTTCTCCGCTGGCTGTGATGTCAGCTTCCGCACAGACCGTCGTGCCTGCCATAGAAACTGCCAGTCCAAGAGCCATCAGCTTGCTCATTCTTTTTTTCATGTTTCTTCTCCCTTCATAATCAATACTTTTCCTTTGAGGTAGCCTTATTAAAGCACAGAATATTCACAATTACAATGCATGCCGGACGACCTGCATTCCAGCGTGAAAAATGACATTTTTTAGCGGAGGAACTGCATTTAGAGCGCAAAAATGCCGTTCGTCAATGACGAACGGCATTCACCGGCATCCTATCCCTCCACCAGCGATAAAAACCGGCTTCTTACTTCTTTTACTTTGCTTCTTCCAAGCGGCAGCTCTGTTCCGTTTTTCAGCGTCACCCGGTTCGACTCTATTTTCTGTATATAAAGATAATTTACCAGATAGCCCTTGTGTACACGTATAAACCCTACCGGCTCCAGCGCCTCCTCCAATTTATCCATCGTCATTTTTATCTCTACCGGTTCCTTCTGTCCGTTTATATACACAAACTGATAATTCCCGCTTCCTTCAATATACTGAATCTGCCTGCGCTTTAATACAATTACCTTTGAACGCGTGGTAAATTTCAACTGCTCTGCCTGCTGCGCGCGGACATGCTTTTTTATGTAGAGCCGCACAATATCAGAAATATCATTTAAAAAATTGCTCTTGCGCACAAAGCCAAGCGGAAATACCGAAAACGCTTCAAACACACGCTCTTCGCACTCGGATACGTACACGATCTCCACCGTATCGCTTCGCAGACGGATCCGCTTTCCCACCTCAATACCATCTAGCTCCGGCATGTCAATATCCAGAAGAATGATATGAAACACCGCATTCTGCATTGCTGCCAGAAGTTCTTTTCCGGAAGAAAACGACATGACATTCACTTCAAGCTTCTGCGCCTGGAAGGCTGATGTTACAGCACCGGCAATTACCGGAAGCGCCCGCTCATCGTTATCACATAATGCAATCTTAATCACAATGTTTTCCTCCTGTCATATCCATCATAACTTTTGCAGCAAAGCAGCCGTCTTTAATTTCATAATTTGCCCAGCCGCTGTATTTCTCCGCAATCCGGGCAACAATCTGCGTGCCATAGCCATGCTGCGCTGTATCCTCTTTTGTGCTGCGCAAGCCTTCTTTCCAATATGTAAGCGCCGTCCGGCTCGTCGGATTCTGACACATGATATACAGATAGTCTGCCTCCGGATATATTTCCAGACGTATGGACGGAGGATCATTCCTTTCCGCCTTTATACGCCTGCATTCTTCCATGGCATTATCCAGAAGATTTGTAAGCACACTGCACAGCTCGTCATCCGGGAACGGCAGCACCGGCGGAACAACCAGAAGAGAATCTATTTCTATATCCGGTTTCAGCTTTGCATATTCCATATTTAAGATCACATTTACACTCTTATTTCCGCAGTTTACATAAGTTTTCTGTTCCGGCAGCTCATGTACGCTTTCAGTTAAATAATGCTCCAGTTCCTCATAACGCTTTTCTCTGATCAAAATACTCATATAATGACGCTGATTTTTCAGATCATGGCGGATACTTCGTATCTCATCCATCTGTTCCTCTGCCATATAAAAGCGCTCCCGCTCCTTCTGAAGCTGCTGTGCCTCCCCACGCAGGATCAGTGTCTGCTCCTGCTCCCGGCATATTTCATACAAACTGTAAATTGTAATCAGCACCATAAGAAAAAAGCATATGTAAACTACCATAAAACGCTTGATGCTGTTTACTTCCGCAGTTGTCCACAAGGACTGCGAAATAAGCAGAACCATCAGAGAGATATCTTCCGCCAGGATCAGCGCCAGCCCAAAAAACGGTACTTTTTCAAAATTATCAAAATTGAATCTGGATAGATAATACGCAAGTACCGGAATCAACAGGAAGACACTTACTCGCGTCATTGCCTCAGGCAATCCCTTCGCCAGTACGGCGCCCGCAAGATAGCTTGCCTGCCCGGCGAGAAACGTCAGCGCCTGCATACCTGCAAACATAGAACACCAGAGAATCACCTTTGCCGTTCTCCGATAATCAGAAAACCAGATAAGACAAATGGCAAGCATTACTCCCTGCACACCGTTCCAGATGACCGGGAAGCTCGTTCCTCTGGGACCCATTCCCAGAACGAAAAGTATCGCAGAAAGCACGAACCATTCCAGCACAGCCTTCGGCAATGCTCTCTTTTTTTTACAGGCAATCTCCGTCCGCCGTGTGCCATGACACAAAATCACATAGGCTGCCGCCACAAAAAACTGTTGTACCAGCCAGGGTACCAGTTCCAATGCTCCCGAAGTAATCATCATCTCTCTCCATTATCAAACATCTTTTTTTCATATCATACAGCCGCGGGAGCTTTTTT
>DKTR01000095.1:11900-14721 GCA_002473385.1 Lachnospiraceae bacterium UBA7225 | reverse complement strand
TGCCGGTGGCAGGTCCTGTAGGTGAAATATTACAAAATTTATTCCGTATCCCCGCTGCCCTCTGCCAGATTATGATTCTGTGCCAGTGTAATATCAACTGTTATCATCCTGCCGCCACGCTCTACAGAAACACTGACAGTTTCGCCTGGCTGACATTTTGCCAGCACATTGGAAAGCTGCTTCGTGGTTTTGATCATCTTATCCTTTACACTGATAATGCAGTCATTTACCTCCAGAAGCCCGTCAGACGCGCCGCCTTCCTGTACCTCCTGCACATAAAGTCCGGCTTCCGCACCAGAGAGCTGAGCCACCTGACTGCCAACTTCAGATACTGTAATGTTCATCACTGCGTCATTCTCACTCTCGGTTCTCGTCTCACCTGTATAATATCCATTGTTGATCAGGGACTCTGCAATTTCCTGTGCCGTATTGATCGGTATAGCAAAACCAATTCCCTCCTGGCTCTCGCCGGAGCTCTTTGCGTTAACAATACCGATCAGCTCGCCCCTGCTGTTGAAGAGACCGCCGCCTGAATTTCCCGGACTGACTGCTGTGCTTGTCTGCAGCACATCCAGCGAAATTGTATTGCTCATGGAAGCAAATCCGTAGTTCTGGCTGCTGTCCAGCGATACCGTAATGGTACGCTCTGTAGCGCTGATGATGCCGTCCGTGATCGTGCCGCCAAGCGTTCCTCCCGGATTTCCTACCGCGTAGACCGTCTCCGCAAGCTGCACCTGGTCACTGTCTCCCAGAACTGCCGCGTGCAGCCCGTCCGCTTCAATCTTAATCACGGCAATATCCCCGTTTTCATAGATTCCTACAAGCTGCGCCTGGTATTCGTTGCCGTCATAATCCGTCACCAGGATCGAATCTGCGCCGGATACAACATGTGCACAGGTCAGAATATAGCCGTCCTCACTGATGATCACGCCGCTCCCCGCACCGCTGGAGACCTGCGCACCATACCAGAACTGATTATACTGGATTGCCTCCGTTGTGATTGAAACAACGGTCGGACTGATGGCTGCCGCAGCATCAGTTGCCGCCAACGCCTCTCCTTCACTGCCTGTGCTGCCGGATTCCCCAGACACCTTCTGGATAACCACTTTTCCAGCATTTTCGTTAGCTGCCCAGGCTCCCAGATATCCGCACACCAATGCAATCAGCGCTGCCGCGATCAGAATTCCGGCTGTCTGCGGGTGCTTTCCCTGCTTCTTCCCCTTTTGATATTCCGGCTCTTCATAATGCAAAGCCTGCTGTGGTTCCTGTTTGTCATTATAATTATTCTCCATTTTCTATTCTCCCTTCTTCCTTTGTTCCTGAAATTCTAACATATTATCACTGAAAAATGTGTTCACTCTGTCATGAGAAAATAATTTTTCTGTGAACAATCCTAAACGGAATATAAACACAACAAAAGCGTCGGCGAAGGAAATTCCTCCATCGACGCCCTTTTTGTTACCCGTCTGTTTCGTCTCCCTCAGTGGAAGTCCCCTCCGGGATCTCACTCTCTGCCGTCTCGCTCTCCTCAGTCTCACTCCTTGCAGTTTCACTCTCTACAGTTTCACTTTCTGCGGACTCACTCTCTTCGGTTTCACTCTCTGCTTCCGTCTCTGTCTGCACAAGGTCCTCCGGAGTATGCTCCAAGAACGGCTCTACCATGCCGGAAGCGATGGTGTGTACCTGTGTGGAACCGGAAAGCTGCGTATAATAATTGCCGCTGCTGTCCATATTTCCGATTTTGATAGTTTTGCTCTTGGCGGAATCATCTTCTTCGTAGGTGATTGCCAGCGTAGCAAAGGGCTCTTCCAGTCCGTACTGTGCCAGATTCTTTCCCTCGCAGTTGTGCTCCAGATAATCCACATAATATACGCCGGAAATCTGCGCTGTCAGCTCCGAGGTAATATCCGTATCAGCGTTGTCCTTCACTTTTCCACCCTCAACTCTCCAGATATCATCCTCCTTGTACAACATATAGGAGGTATCTGCGCTGCTGAAGGTAAGCCCGGTAATGTTCGTCTGCGTGATCGGCGGAAGTTCCTCACTTACCGCATAATCATACAGCTTATCGCAGATTGCCGTCCGCATGTCAGCGCTGACCGTATAAACAATAGAATCCGAATCCACCAGCATCAGATAATCGTTTCCTGTCCCCTCATTATTATCCCCGATCGTCAGCTCCTGCTCCGTGCCGTCCTGCAATTCCAGCGTGATCACATTCTGCGGATCAGCCATACCATACTCTGAAACATCCTCTACATCCGTCAGCGTGCGCAAAGCTTTCAGCGGTGTAAGCGCCGTAAGAAGCTCCTCCAGCTTCTCCTCATCTACCGGAAAAGTCTCATCCTCCGCAAGCTGCCACGCGCCGCTCTCCTTTTGGAACGTGTACTGGCTGCCATCGATGGAAAACGACACTTTTGCAATATTATCCATGTCTGTCTCCCAGACCACATCACCCTCCGCCAACAGTGCTTCCTCTTCCTCCGTTTTTTCGTTATGATCCTTCAGCGCCATGTAACCGCCCACCAGAGCGGCGAGCGCCAGCACAGTGACGCTCATGGTAATTGTTTTTCTTTTCATACCGCTTTCCTTTCTGCCGCTATAACTATTTGATAGCTTCATAATTACCTGCCGCTACTGCTTTCTTCGTTTCAGCCAGGTGTACAGCCCAACCAGCAAAAATCCTCCCGGAATCACGCCGATCACCAGAATACTCCAGAAGCTTGCACTTGCCGCCGGAACAGTCAGATATTCCGTAGAAATATTCTTTACCGGGATCGATACCGTCGTCTCATTTCCGCAGATCCAGCTCAGCGTATTG
>DKTR01000095.1:0-11667 GCA_002473385.1 Lachnospiraceae bacterium UBA7225 | reverse complement strand
GCTCAGCGTATTGACAA
Organism: Lachnospiraceae bacterium UBA7225; assembly: GCA_002473385.1. Taxonomy (GTDB): domain Bacteria; phylum Bacillota; class Clostridia; order Lachnospirales; family Lachnospiraceae; genus Marvinbryantia. Next base: position 11,650 of record DKTR01000095.1, on the reverse strand, counting down.
ACAGCCGGTAGTTCCCGCCGGATACCATCTGATTCGCCGACTCTTCCAGAAGCGATGAGGAAGTAAAGACTGCCACACGCGTCTCAGCCGTTTTCGTCCCGTTGTCACCGGAACCGGTTTCGTCCGCCTCACCTTCTGTCGCAGCTTCTGCATCATCCGTCTCCGCTGGCTCTTCTGCATCGTCCGTCTTTGCAGTGTCTGCCTCATCGTCTGTATCATTGTCCGTCTCTGTATCCGCAATTTCCAGATCATCCAGCACTGTATCCAGGCTTATGTCCTCCGATACCTCCGCTGTCTCCGCCAGCAGTTCTTCCGTCAGTTCTACCGTTTCTGTTGCAATTGCACCAATCGCAAACGGTCCGTCGATGTCGCCGTCCTCCTGCGCATAGGTTTTCATGTTCTCCACATCTGTTTTTGAGTACGCATCATCCGATGTAGAAAGCACACTGGTAACCGTAAGACCATCCCGTACATCCTCTGAAAACTGCATTCCCTGTGCCGCTGCAACAAGCACATAGTTTCCGCCGCCCGTCAGATCTTCCGATACCGCAGTATTTTCAATCGTCGGAAGCAGATAATACGGAACCTGGACATAATGTCCGTTATTGCTCTCCATCACTACGCCCTCTGCTTTTTCCATTGCGTAATACTCCAGAATGGATTCCAGATTCGGCATTTCCTCTGTAGTGTAATCCGTCACGATGATCGCGCGCCCGCCGGTCCTTAAATAATTTAAAATTTTCTGTGTTTCCGCGTTTGTGAGATCCTGCTGCGGTGATAAGATCATAACCGCGTCGGCATCCTCCGGTACGCGCTCCTCCGATATCAGATTCAGCTCCGCTGTCTGTACATTCTCTTTCTCGATAGAGCTCTGCAGAGCCGTACCGATTGCCATTTCACTATGTCCTGTAAGCGTGTATATCTTCGGCAGGTTTCCCGAAGAGAGTGCCGCGATAGCACTGGTGATCTGTCCCTCAGCGTCAAATCCGGTCGTCTCGTAGGTATAATTATTATAATTAAATTCCGACTCATACATGTCCTCATAGTTTACGATCCGGCTCTGCTCCCCGCATTCAATGATGACACTGTTCTCCGTCAAAGACGCATCCGTATACTGCGAGGTAAATTTCGGATAGCGCACCGGATCCTTCTGCACTACCTTAATATGTCCGGAGGCATCCTCATACCGCTCCAGCAGGCGGGAAACATTCGTATCGCGGTTATCGTCCTGTACCACATAATAAATTGTGATATCCGTCGAAAGGGAATCCAGGAGCTCCCCGCTCTGGTCCGTGAGCACAGAAAGCTGTGCGCTTGTCAGGTCGATCTGCGTATATTTTGAGGGAAGCTCTGAGACGATCAGATTCACAACAACCGCTGCTGCGATCACCACTGCCGTGAGCATCAGACTATATGAGCCATGCTTTGTCAGACGTCTCTCTTTTTCCAGTTTGATTGATTTCAATTTCATGAATTGCCCCTCCTAGCTCCAGCGTCTCTTCTGAATTGACTCGACTGTCAGAAACAGAAATACACCGATAATTGATAAATAGTAAACGACGCCTGTCACGTCAAAAATACCGCTGGCAAATTCCGAGAAATGTCCGGAAATATCGAACACACCGAAAATGTCCTGGATGACTCCCTCAAAAGCAGTGGCATTCACCATGTACAGTACAATCAGCACTGCCTCACACGCGATCAGAAATATGCCGGAAATCGCCTTATTCTTCGTCCAATACTGAATCAAGAAGGAAAGCACGGCCACAAGCACTGCCAGGAAAAGGAACGATGCCGATGACGTTTCCGGGAAAAATCCGGCAATGCCCTCCATCAGGTAGCAGACAAACAGCGCCAGAAAGGTCAGCACTGCCGCAATCACCTGGCTCTCCGTAATAGAAGAAATGTACAGTCCGATTGCCAGAAAGCTGCAGCCCATAAGCCAGAAACCAAAAAGCGCCGCATACGTTTCCCCATAAGGAATGCTGCCAAACTGCGAAAGGATGAGCGGATAAAGCGCCAGTACCAGCACCACAATTAGAAAGATGCATGCCAGCGCCAGATATTTGCCAACCACAATCTCCGTGACGGAAACCGGCGCTGTCAAAAGAAGCTGATCCGTCTTTTGCTTCCGTTCCTCCGCCAGAATACGCATGGTCAGAATCGGCACTGCGATCAGAAACACCACCAAAACAGCATTTAACGTATAAGCAAATTTCGGGTAGGCACCCTTTAGATGATATGCGGTAAAGTAAATGCCGCTTACCATCAGCAAAAATGCAATAAACACGTAGCCGACCATCGAGGTCAGATAACCCTTTATTTCTTTTCCTAAAATCGCAATCATTCTTCTTTCTCTCCCTTCCTGGCAAACAGTCCACGTTTTTTCTTATCTGTCTCCGCCTTCTGCCCTGCGGCTGCCACCGGATTGTCTGTCAGCTCCAGGAATACATCCTCCAGGGAGATGCGCGTCTGCTGCATACGCAGCACCGGCATTTTCTGCTCCGCAAAAAGATAAAAAAGCTTTCTGCGAAGATCTGTACCGCCTGTTGTTTTCAGGATGACATCGCAGGCCTCCTCCTCATCGGATGGTTTTACCTCACAGGAGTCAATCCTCTGGACGCCGTCAAGTACCCTGCGGATGTCTGTTTCCTTCGCCTCCACTGTCAGTTCCAGTGCTTCCGAGCCCTTCATCAGATGTACCAGATTGTCCGGCGTGTCGCTCGCTACCAGATTTCCGTGCGAAATAATCATGATATGATCGCAGATCGCGCTGATCTCCGAGAGAATATGAGAACTCAGTATAACCGTATGTTTTTTTCCAAGTCCGCGGATCAGCTCGCGGATCTCTATAATCTGCTTCGGGTCAAGCCCTACCATCGGTTCATCCAGAATAATAATCTCCGGATAGCCGAGCAGTGCCTGCGCCAGCCCCGTTCTCTGCCGGTAGCCCTTGGAAAGATTGCGGATCAGCCGCTTTTTCATCGACGTGATATTCGTCATTTCCATGACGTTATAAATCATTTCCTCCTGCTCCTTTTTGGAGATCTTTTTCAGTCCTGCCGCAAAGCTTAAGTATTCTTCCACCGTCATTTCCGGATAAACCGGCGGAATCTCCGGCAAGTAGCCAATGCATTTGCGCGCCGCCTCCGGCTCATCAAGAATATTATGTCCATTAATCAGCACCTCTCCCATACTCGGCGCAATATAGCCGGTCAGGATATTCATTGTCGTGGATTTACCCGCCCCGTTTGGTCCAAGAAAGCCATAAATCTGCCCCTGCTCCACAGTAAACGACAGATTGTCCACCGCTTTCGTGTTTCCGTACTGCTTTGTTAAACTCTTTACCTCAATCAAAGCAAATAACCTCCATCCATAAATTTGCGCATGGCGGCTCTGCCGCTGTCGTGTGCGCTTTTCGGTTTCTATCCTATCCGCTTTTCTTAAACTGAATTTAAACTGGGCAGCCATGTTTTTGAAAATTGTGTGAAACTTATCAAAAGTTAAACTTCAGTTTAGATTTCCATGTTAAACTGTATGATGCCTGCGGATTGCCCGTGCTACGCACTTCCGCATCTGCGCTTCGCTACGGTCCGCGCTAAGCGGATGTCCACTGGACATCCAGCGCCCTGCCTGGCATCATAGTCAAAGACCCCGATGCAAGCATACGGGGCATCAAAATTGTAGCGATACAAGCATCGGGGTATTTGACCCTCGCGGCAGTCGCCAAATGGACATGCAAGCATGTCCGCCTGGCTCGTTGCTCGCGGGAAAAAAAAATGAGGTGATTTGATGTTTCAGTTATTAGTGGTAGATGATGATAAAAATATCCGCCGTTTTTTGTGTGCGGTACTTTCCAACGCCGGGTACCGTCCCTTTGGCGCTGCCTGCGCGGAAGACGCTCTGAAAATTATGGAAGAAAGAAGAATTGATCTGATTGTGCTGGATGTGATGATGCCCGGCATGAACGGCTATGAATTTACAAAGCTGCTGCGTGATTGCCGCAACGATCTTCCAATTCTGATGCTCACGGCCAGACAGCTTCCGGAGGATCTGAAGCAGGGCTTTCTCGCCGGAACCGATGATTATATGACAAAACCGGTCAATGAGGAAGAACTGCTGCTGCGCATAGGAGCATTGCTGCGCCGTGCCCGGATTGCCTCTGACCGCCAGCTTATCATTGGCTCAACCACGCTCAATTTTGATTCCCTCACGGTATCCTGTCAGGGGAGCACACAGCTTCTGCCGCAGAAGGAATTTTTTCTGCTCTATAAGCTGCTGTCATTCCCAAATCACATTTTTACGCGCCTGCAGCTAATGGAAGAAATATGGGGACCATGTACGCAATCCACCGACGCCACCATCAGCGTCCACATCAACCGGCTCCGCAAACGGTTTGAGCACTCTCCCGATTTTTCCATCATTACAATCCGCGGTCTCGGATATAAAGCACAATTAAAGGAGGATACCCCATGAAAAGGAATACAGGCTTTATGACAAGCATGACGCTGCTCACCACCGGCATCGTCTTTATTCTTCTTAGCGTTACCATGTTTCTCAGCAACATCATTACCTTCTTTTTCCTACGTCAGGGCTGGATCTCCATCCATCCTACCGATTCGCCTGTACCGATGCTGCTGCAGAATGCATTTATAAGCATTGTGATCGGTACTGTGCTGACATTTTTTATGGTACATCTTCCTCTTCGCCCTATCCAGACACTTATCCATGCGATCCAGGAGGTGGCAAAGGGAAATTTTCAGACAAAAATAAATATTGAGCATCCAAAGGAATTCCGCGACCTGTCAAAATCCTTCAATCAGATGACAGATGAACTCGCCAGCATTGAGTTGCTACGCTCAGATTTTATCAATAACTTTTCCCACGAATTCAAATCGCCGATTGTCTCCATCTCCGGCTTTGCCCGACTGATCAAAAGCGGCAACCTGTCCGAAGAAGAGCAGCAGGAATATCTGGATATTATTATTTTGGAGTCCTCCCGTTTGTCCGAGCTGGCCACAAATGTACTCAACCTCTCAAAGGTAGAGAGCATATCTCTGCTTACCGATTTCACACATTATAATCTCAGTGAGCAGATCCGCCAGTGTGTGGTTATGCTGGAGGCAAAGTGGACGCAGAAAAACATCACATTTCATCTGGAAGATATGGAAGAGCTGTATCTGATTGGAAATGAATCCCTGCTCACCCAGGTATGGACAAATTTAATCGATAATGCCATTAAATTTTCACAGGAGAACAGTGAAATTGCTATTATGCTCACCAAAGACGATTCCTCGGCGCACATCGCCATCCGCGACCAGGGTATCGGAATCGAACCGGAAAAGCAGCATTATATTTTTGATAAATTCTATCAGGCTGATACTTCGCACGCCATCTCCGGAAACGGTCTGGGACTCTCGCTCGTTAGCCGGATTCTGGAACTGCACCATGGAAGCATCGCTGTGGAAAGCACGCCCGGCAGTGGCAGTACCTTTACTGTATCGCTGCCGCTCTCGCAGTTCCCGTAAAAAAACCTTACCGCCGTACCCGGCAGTTTCTGATCCCTGCGCAGGTTCACGGCGGTAAGGCTCACACTTACAGTTTTTCATATGCGATCCGCGGTGATCCGTCCTCCGCATAAATAATGCCGCATTTATGGAAACCATTCTTTTTTATGAGATGCTGCATCACTTTATTGTCCTTATGCGTGTCCACCCGCAAATGCTGGATCTGCTGCCCGGCAAACGCCACAATCATCTCAAGAATTCCATGTACTGTCCCGTCACCTGCTACGCGGTGTATTACGCCATATACATCTTCAGAAAGCCATCTGCCCCGCTCTATCCTTGCATAGGTTGGATCTTCCCCAATAAAAAAAGTAAAAACGCCGTGTATCACAGCCTCATCTTTTATTACATATAGCTGCCCGGTTCTGATATCCTCCGCAAGAAGCTCCTTTGGCGGATAGCTGTCCTTCCACTGGGTCGCATTCCCTGTTTCTCTCATAAATTTGCGCGCATACGCATATATTTCCAGTATTTTCGGCAGATCCTTCTCTTGTGCCCTGTTTATCTCAAATGACTGCATATTTTTGTCCTCCATATTCCATGATGCCTTCGGATTTTTCCGCCTTAAGCGTCTGGTATCATTCCATTTTGATTTATTTTCAGGAAAATTATAGCATAAATCCCGTCTTTGGTCACGTCTTTTCACGCTGTTTATTCCATGTACAACTCCGCAAAAATGACTCTGCCGCTCGCCCTAAAACGCAATATCCGCTCATTGACCGGACGCTTCTGCTATGATATAATCCACGGTGCCAGGTCTTCAGGGGCACACAGCGTGCAAAAATCCAGGGGAGATCATGGTAAAAAATTCAACGAGGGATAAGAAATATGAAGAATAATAAATATGAGATTGATATGTGCAACGGCTCCATCATGGACAAGCTGATTTCTTTTTCGCTGCCATTGATGCTTTCCGGCATTCTGCAGCTCATGTTTAATGCGGTGGATATTGTGATCGTCGGAAGGTTTACCGGAAGCCAGGCGCTTGCCGCTGTCGGTTCCACCTCTGCTCTGATCAATGTATTTGTCAATCTGTTTATCGGAGTCTCTCTTGGCAGCAATGTACTGGCTGCCCGTTATTATGCTTCCGGCAGAGCGAAGGAAATGTCTGAGACCGTACATACTTCCATTCTGTTTGCCCTGATCAGCGGAATCGTCATGGCTTTTGTCGGACTGTTTTTCTCCCGGCCCGCCCTGGAGCTGATGGGAACGCCAGCCGATGTAATCGGCCAGTCAACACTCTATATGCGGATCTATTTTCTGGGAATGCCGTTTTTTATGCTCTATAATTATGGCGCTTCCATTCTTCGTGCCGTCGGTGATACCAAAAGACCGCTGCTCTTTCTGATTATTTCCGGTTTTCTGAACGCCGGGCTGAATATGTTTCTCGTTATTGTATTCCATATGGGTGTGGCTGGCGTCGCCATCGCCACCGTTATTTCCCAGATGGTGTCCTGCGTGCTTGTGCTGCGCTGCCTCTGCCGGTCGGAAGGAAGCTACCAGCTCCGTTTTTCCAGACTGACACTGAAATGGAATTATCTAAGACAAATATTCCAGGTCGGAATCCCCGCCGGAATCCAGAGTACTGTAATTAACTTCTCAAACGTGCTTCTGCAGTCCTCTGTCAATTCCTTCGGCTCCATTGCAATGGCAGGTTATACGGCTGCAAATAATATCCTGGGCTTTTTATATGTATCAGTCAATTCCATCACGCAGGCATGTATGAGCTTTACCAGCCAGAACTACGGTGTCGGCAATTACCGGCGCATGGACAAAGTTCTTGCCAACTGCATCCTTTTGTCCGTCGGCGTTTCCCTGCTGCTTGGCTTTAGCGCCTTTTTCTTCGGACCGGAAATTTTAAGAATCTACACATCCGACCCGGAGGTCATCCAGTGCGGCACTGAGGTTCTCGCTTTTACCACAACGACCTATTTCCTGTGCGGACTGATGGATCTGTTCCCGGGGCTGATGCGCGGGGTGGGGCATTCTGCCGTTCCCATGCTGATGTCCATCATCGGCACTGTCGGTACCAGAATCGTCTGGATATTCATGCTTTTTCCGCATAACAGAACGCTTTCGTTTTTGTTTATCTCCTATCCGGCATCATGGATTATAACCATCATTCTACAGATAATCTGCCTTTATTTCGTCCGCAAAAAGGTTTACCCGGCATCTGAAAGACAGAAGCTGTAGAGCGCTTCCTCCGAAATACAGTATCCGACTGACCGCACGCAGCGGATAGCGCTCCCCAGCCCGCTCTGCTGACGGATACTGCTGACGTGTGTATCTATATTCCGCTGGCTGCTGCGCAGCCGCTGCGGCAGTCTGTCATTTATGTACTGGCGTGTCACTACACGGTCAAGGTTTTCCAGCAGGATCAGTAATATATCAAAATCTACCTGGCGCATCCGCACTTCCGTACCGTTTAAGCGGACCATCCGGTTAGCGGGACATATTTCCACACGTCCGAATATGCAGGTGCGCTCCCGCCAGATCTTCGGATCGACACATTCCCGTATCACCTCACAAAAATAATCATATTGAAAAGGATACAGCGTCCTGCAGCCTGCACTTTCCAGCCTCTGCCTTACCATACTCCATTCCAGAGCAGAATCCGGCACAAAAATTACCGGAAAACGGAGAGACAGCACAAGAAAAAGATCCTTTTTCAGCTTCTTTAATGCCTCCCCATCCGTCAGAACCAGTATCACACTGTCGTCCCTGCTGCCGTTTTCCTGTAGAAACAGTTCCAGGCTGCGAGTACGTAATCCCTCCCGGAAAGCGTATCTCTCAGCCTGCTCATGTAATTCTTCTTTATATATGCCGTTTATAATTGTCAGTGCACTCATGATGCATCCTCCTGTTATATGTTTTACTATTTAAAGCATATAACAGAAACATAAACTCATTTTAAACACAAACGGTCAAATTATGGATTCTTTGTGAAACTAACTTGAACGGATCTCCTGCCGCATAAATCCCACATAGGAACCGCCGAAGGACACCAGCATCAGCGCAATCAGCCCGACCAGATGCGGCCACACCAGCAAAAGGCTCTGTCCGAGGGAAAGATAGCCTGAAATCGCGCCCACAAGCTGATCCACCGTAACTACATTCACTGAGCGCACACTCGGGCTCATAATCGTCGATACTGCCTCACTATAAAGATAATACGGCGAGATCCGGTTCAGATTCTGCTCCAGTGTGTAGTTGCTCACGGCGTTCATCACAGAATTATAATAGTCGTCTACCGGATAAACAATATTGGCAATAATATCGGCAATCAGGCTCATAAACAGCGCGAAGAAAATCCACAGAGAAATCACCGCCAGCGCCGACGTTGCCGAATGCCGGCAGAACACGGAAAATAATATGGACAATGCCAGCCAGAAAGCAATATATATCACGGTAAATAACAGGAAGAAGAAAATTCTTCCGATTTCCTCCGCCTGCGGCACCAGTCCGGTACTGAGCATCCCCACTGCCCCGATCAGAATTCCCATAGAAAATACCATAATCAGAATAACCGCTCCGCCGGCAAGAAATTTTCCAATAATAATGGAATCCCGGTAAATCGTCTGTGCCACCAGCCTGTTCAAAGTACCTGTACTGCGCTCGCTGTTGATGGCATCAAAGCCCAGCGTAAGACCCAGAAAGGGACCTAAAAGCGCGATAAAGGTCATAAACGAAGGGATCGACTCCCCGCTGGTCGTGTACAGCTTTAAAAAGAGAAAATTACTGTCGTTTGCCACTGCATCCGAAAATCCGGAGAGAGCCCCGTAAAGGCTGGCAAAGCAGGTGGCGTAAATCAGCACCAGAATAATGAGAAAGCGTCTGCTCCTCAGGTGGTCTGCCAGCTCTTTCCGGAATAATGCCTTAAGCCCGGTGCTGCCGCTCACATGCATTACCTTTTCTGCAGTGCGGGGCATTTTTTCTGCTTTACTTTTTATTGCGATCGTTTTCATCACTCTGCCCTGCCTTTTCAAAATATAGTCTGTAAATCTCGTCCAGATTACCGCCCTCCTGGTTTACCTGTCTGCCAAGCTCGGCGATTTTTCCGCATGCAATCAGCCTGCCGCTTACAAAAATGCCTACCCGGTCACAGATCTGCTGGATCTGATAAAGCTGGTGAGAGGAAATCAGCAATGTACGTCCATCCTCCCTGGAAAGCTCGCGCATCAGCGTCAGCAGCTCCCGCATTCCTTCGGGATCGATACCGAGCGTCGGTTCATCCATGATGATGACGCGCGGATCCTTCATCAGGACATCTGCAATGCCAAGCCGCTGCTTCATGCCCTTGGAGTAGGTTCCGGTTTTCTGGTCACCGTATTCCTTCATTCCAACCCGTTCCAGCAGCTGCTCAATCCGCTGCTCGATCACGCTCTCTGCCAGACCGTTCAGTCTGCCGGTGAAACGAAGATTCTGCCTGCCGGTAAGATCAGGATAAAATCCGATGTTGTCCGGCATATACCCGGCAATGCTTTTTACAGCCACCGGATTTCGCGTACAGTCCAGCCCTTCTATAAATGCCCTGCCGGCTGTCGGCTCCGTCAGTCCGAGCAGCATCAGAATGGTCGTCGTCTTTCCGGCGCCGTTCGGACCAAGCAGTCCGAAAATTTCACCCTGGCAGATGGAGAGATTGAGCCCATTCACTGCAATTTTGCTCCCATAATGTTTGGTAAGCCCCTGCATCTCAATCATTTTCTGTTCCATATGCTACCTTCTCCCGTATTTTTTAAATAAAAAGCCAAGCCCGGCCAGCAGTACCACAATAATTGCCACCGCGACAATGCCCCACAAGGTCTGCGTTTTTACCGATACTCTGAACTCCGCCGTCGAGGTCGTCTCATCATTGCTGACCGTGATCGAAGTCACATAATCCCCGGTAATCGCATCGGAGGACGGCTTTATGTAGGCATTCACCTCTTTTGTCGCACCCGCCTCCAGCAGTTCAATGGAGGATTCATCGAAACGTACCTCCCAGTCAGACGGTGCTGAAGAGGTCAGATTTAGATTTGTCAGGTCTACATTGCCACTATTGGTAACACTGAGCGTCACAGCCTTTTCCTTATTTGCGTAAGCATCCAGGCTTAAATTTCCGGTCGGCGTGGAAAGCTGTACCTCATAAGAGCCGGTAATGGTCACCTTCAGTTCTGTGGACAATGTCTCATTTGCCGAAATTGCTGTACACGGAATGGTGTATTCGCCCTCCTTAATGGTCTCCGGCGGCGTTACGGCCACCGTCAGTCCCTGGCTTAAGCCTGCTCCCACGGTAATGCTTGCCACATGGCTGCTCTCCCCGGACGGTGTAAACGATACCTGCCATCCGCTCTCGGCTTCTGCCGCCAGACTGTAGGTCTGCTCTATCCCCTTGTTGTTCACCAACGTAGTGTCAAAGCTGAAGCTCGTGCCGGAAGCTCCCTGCTGCTCCGGGTATTCCGACATCAGGCTGCTCTGCCCGTTCTCAGTCTGTGATACGTTAATCTCAAGCTGCAGTGTATCAGAAATGCCGCCGCCCGCATCCACCTTCAGAGTGACATTGTAGCTGCCCTCCTCCGCCTCATCGGGAAGCTTCAAACTGAAGGTGGCAAGATTTGAGGCGGCATCCTCCGATTTTTTGTCTACATGTACCATAGAAATTTCACTGCTGCTGCTCTTAAAGTAGCCCTCCCATCCCTCCGGGATCGATTTCACGGAAAGCGCAGCGTCATAGCTGTCGCCGGAGAGACTCGCAAAATCCAGTCCGAAGCTGACGCTCTCTCCCGCCTTCACTGTGATACCCGGATAATCCGTACTCATATCAATGCCTTCCTCCATATCTGCCGCCAGCACCGTCGGGCAATACGCTGCTGCCAGCGCCCCCATCATCACCGCAGCCGCAAGCCCGGCATATTTCTTTTTTCTCCATCCATTTTTCATATCTTTTTCCTGCCTTTCTGTAATTTTTATCAGCCTGCAGCCCGCGGACCCTGCGGACCGTGACATTTGCAGGCATTTCTGATGTTTTTATTTTAGAGTGCCGATATGAAAAATGATTGACAGCTGCGTAAGGCAAGCAAAAAAGAAATATAAATTTTCTAAAA
>DKTR01000141.1:45491-45655 GCA_002473385.1 Lachnospiraceae bacterium UBA7225 | reverse complement strand
AGTAGCAGCACCAACCTTGATAACTGCAACACCGCCCGCAAGCTTTGCAAGACGCTCCTGAAGTTTTTCACGGTCAAAGTCAGATGTAGTTGTTTCAATCTGCTGTCTGATCTGAGCAACTCTTCCGCTGATTGCGTCTTTGTCGCCTGCGCCGTCAACAATAA